>CABQJV010000022.1 GCA_902464565.1 uncultured Collinsella sp. | reverse complement strand
AGGCACGAATCCGGGTAGGCAACCCCAGAGGCGCCGGAATCCCCCGGCCCTCGATGGAGGGAAGCCGGCATGTCCAGACCGAAACCTTCCGGAAGGTCGTACGGGAGGCTCACGAGGCACGAGAGGAACGCGATAGAGAGGATGCTCGACCGCAACCGAAGCGCCCGCGAGATCGCCGCGGAGCTCGGCAGGTCACCCTCGACCTTGACCAGGGGCGCGTGGGGAGGCGACACGCCGCCACTCGGACGCCCGAACGCCAGGGTTCGGGGCCGCAAGTGGGAGTCTGCGCGCGGGCTCCCGCCGCCTTACAGAACTGAAAGCTGGGCGTTAGGCAAATCGATGGCATGTGACCTGCGATTACTCGACCATAGATGGCGAAATCGAGACCAAGGGAGGTCATCATGCGCAAGGCAAACGAGAGCTGGTTCTGGCACGCGAGCGACATGGCGGTGGCGGGCGACATGAACCCCGTGGTCCGTGTCCTGTGGGTCGCGCTCATCGTGGGCATCGGCATCGCGACGATGGCCACGCTCTGGAGCGTCACGAGGTAGCGCGCCACGAGCGAATGGCGAGGCACGCGGCGTATGCCACGCTGACGGAACCCTAACCTTGCTGCTGGACAATCTGCTCGATGAGCTTCGCGACAGAGTCCTCGGCCGCGTCCCCGATCAGGTGATGGGCCGCGGCCTTTGCCTCCGGCATCGCGCCTGCGACTGCGTAGGAGTTCGGCACCTTTTCGAGGAGCGTCACGTCGTTTTCTGAGTCTCCGATAAAAGCGATCTCGTCCAGCGTGACCCCAAGGCTGCCAAGAAGCGCGTCGAGTCCGTTTACCTTGCTCCAGCCAGCCGGAACAACATCGAGGAAGAATGGGACGGGCGAGGGGAAATCAAGCTCTGGGCAGGCTTCTTTGCATCGACTCCGAACGACTTCCGTCGGGGCGGAGCTGACGTTGACGAAGATGCCGGCGGTGATGACGTCACGGTTCGTGGGCACGTCTCCGAGCGCTATGTCTCTTCCGGAGTCCTTAACGACTTCCAGGGCGAATTCGTCACCAGGCTCGACGGCGCAGAGGAACTGCTCGCAGCGCTTGCCTGTCTCATCGACATCGGCGACTAGCCAGAGTGACGTCCCCGCGTAGGGGCGTACGGCGCTATCGAGCTTGACGAGGGCCTCCGTCGAGAGCGTCTTTTTGAATACGAGTTCGCCGCTGGAGAAGACCTTCTTTCCGTTGGCCATGATGCCGGTCGAGAAACAGCGCGCGTCGCCGTCAAAGGCATCGGCCAGGTCGGCGTAGTCGCGGCCGCTTGCGGGGCCGAACGCGATGCCCGCATCAAGCGCCGAAAGAATCGCGCTGTGCGTGCGCTCCGATACGACCCTTGAGCCAAACGGCAGCAGGGTCCCGTCCATGTCTGCGAGGATGAGCTTTATCAAGGGGTCCTCCCGTTTCGGTCTGGGCGTCGGTGCGCCGGTGTGCGTCGTCCTAGCTGTATTGCCTGTCTCCCAAGAGATTCTTCGAGATGATCCTGTTAAACTCTACCGGGTCATCCCAGCAAGAGGCCAGGAAGAGGAACAGCAGCTCGATGACGAAGTTGATCGAGCTGTGCGAGAAGGCGATCTCGGTTCCGGTGATGGCCTGATCTCGCGAGATGGCTCGGATGATATACGTGGCACGCTTCGCGAGCGGCGTATCTGGGTTGTCTGTGATCATGATGATGGGGGTGTTCGAATCCTCGGCAGAGTCGAATATGTTGACGAGGCGCTTCGAGTATCCGGACGTCGAAATGACGAGCAGGATGTCATTCTCCTTGAGGCTGGTTGCGGCGGAGACCATGGCATCGGTGGTACTGGGGCAAAACGCCCTGACTCCAACCTGTGAGAGTTTGAACGCCGCGTTTACGCCCATGCTAATCGAGTTGCCGACGCCCGCAATCAGGACGAGGTTGGCGTTGTGGAGCAGATTGACGACTGCCGAAAAGTCATCGGAGTCAATGAGCGAGGCGGTTTGGGAGAGCTCCTTGACCTTGTGAGACAGGACGTACTTAATGGAGCCCTCGACGTCGTCCAGAGTAACCTTGCCGTCCGTGGCCTTTTCCTCGCCGGAGGCCCTGCTGATGGATATGCCGAGCGCCAGACGCATGTCCGAATAGGTTCGGTAGTCAAGCGTCCTTGCGAACCTCGAAACAGACGCCGGTGACGTACCGGTTCCTGCGGCGAGTTCGCGGACGGTCATCGTTGCGACGTCCGACGGGTGGTCGAGCACATACGTTGCGATTGCCTTCTCCGAGGGGGATAGGCTGTTCATGACCGCGCAGATGTGGCTGAGCACATCCCCTGTCTTATCCATGGTTACTCCTTGGCCCTAGTTTGCTTCGTATCTTAGGTCAAGAGAGGTGAAAATAAAGCAAAGTGTTTCATAAGCGGTGAAATAGCGTTTCACCGCTGATTTCCTACCGTTCACGGTAAATCGGTGCTTCCCCGGCGCAATCTCATCTTGAGCTGCTATCTTATGAGCCGTGAAACAACGGCACGAAAACGATGAAACAACAGAACATTGTTCCAACGCCTCACAACTTTGTTTCACGCTAGATGGCGAATCACTTCGAAGCCCAGACAGGCACCCGGCGAGCAAGAAGGGAGAAGCACGATGCACAACGCCAGGACAAACGCAAGCATGACTTCGCTGTTCTTCGCGAACGTCCTCTACTGGGTCTGCGCGGGCGTGTACTCGCCGTTCCTCTCCGCTCACTACACGAGCCTCGGCCTCAGCGCAGCCCAGACCGGCATCCTCCTCGCGGCGACCCCGGTGTGTGCGCTCGCTATCCAGCCGCTCTGGTCGACGATCGCCGACAAGCTCGGGCGCCGCCGCGCGGTCATCGTGATCCTCTGCCTTGCGGCGGCGGTACTCGCTCCGCTGTATTACCTGGCGTCGACGTTCGTCCCGGTCCTTCTCGTAACCTTTGCGTTCTCGGCGTTTTTCTCGGGGCTCCTGCCCCTGAGCGACTCCCTCGTCATCGAGCTCGCGGATCGCTCTGGCCTGGACTTTTCTCGCATTCGCATGGGTGGCACTATCGGCTATGCCATCGTCGTCCTGATCGTCGGTCGGCTGCTCGACATGGCTCCTCAAATCCAGTTCGCGGTGGTCTCTGCCGCGCTGGTGGTCTTCGCGGCTCACATGTGGCGCCTCCCCGAGGCGGGAATTCGCGCCAATGCCGCGGACGATCCCAAGGTCTCCCACGGAAAGGGCCTCCTCTCGCTGTTTACCAGCAATGAGATCGCCTTCGTCTTGGTCTTCGCCTTCATCAGTTCGGCCGCGATTGGCTTCATCGGGGCATTCTTGGGCCGCTACGCGGTCGAGCTTGGCGAGGGTCAGAACCTCGTGGGCGTCCTGAGTGCGGTCTCCGCTGCGAGCGAGATCCCCATCCTGCTCGTTTCCTCCAAGCTGGTCAGGCGCTTCGGCGAGATGAACCTCCTGATCTTTTCCTGCTTCATGGCGGCGCTCAGGCTCGTGCTCGTGGGCACCGGCATCGTCCCGGTCATGATCTGCGGCCAGCTGCTGCAGAGCGTGAGTTACATGACCGTCTACTACTCCTGCGTTACCTACATTGCCAACCACACTTACGAGGATTGTCGCGCTCGAGGTCAGAGCGCCTTCGCGATGGTTCAGAGCGGTCTGTCCGTCGTGGTTGCGAACCTGTTTGGCGGTTGGGCGTGCGACGCGCTCGGCACGCACGCGGGTTTTCTTGCCTTCGCCCTCGCTTCAACGATTGCTGCGGTCGTTGCTTTTGTGGCGTACGTACTGTGGCGTCGAAGCGCAGCGCCACAGCCTGAGGGCCAGTCGGCCGCATAGGCTCCACCGCGTTTTGCAAGCGCCTGCCTGCTTCGCGCTTCTCTTCGTGTTCAACCAGCTGACGAGCTGAGAACTGTCCAATCCAATGGTTATCCAAGTGAAAGGAAGACAAAGATGTCTCTCATCAAGGTCAACGAGCTTCTTCAACATGCGACCGAGCACCACTATGGCGTGCCCGCGATCAACGTCATCAACACGGAGACCATCCGTTATGCGATCCAGGCCGCCGAGGATGAGCACATGCCTATCATCATCCAGTACTGGCCCGGCTTCGAGGACCACTGTGCCCTCGACATCATCGCCTTCGCCGCCCGCTATTACGCCGAGCGCGCGAGCGTGCCCGTCGCCGTCCACCAGGATCACTCCGCTGGTTACGAGATCGCCGTCAAGGGCGTCAAGGCCGGTTTCCCCTCCGTCATGGTCGACGGCTCCTCGCTTCCCTATGAGGAGAACTTCCAGCTCACGAAGGACGTCGTCCAGGTCGCCAAGATCTTCGACGTTGACATCGAGGCCGAGCTCGGCCACGTCGGCAACGGCTCCGACGCCAACGACTTCGTGAACAGCGACCACTATACCGACCCGAACCTCGCCGAGGAGTTCGTCGAGGGCACCGGCTGTGGTTCGCTCGCCATCGCCGTCGGCAACGCCCACGGCCCCTACGTCAAGGTCCCGAACCTCGACATGGAGCGCATCAAGGCATGCAGGGAGGCCGTCAGCGTCCCCCTCGTCATGCACGGATGCTCCGACATCCCCGACGAGCAGCTCCAGGAGGCCGTGAACCTCGGCATGAGCAAGTTCAACATCGCCACGGAGTACTTCCGCTCCATGTACCGCGCCTTCGAGAAGGACATCAGCTCCGGCAAGAACGACGGCAACGGCGTTGGCCTCCTGATGGACGCCGCCCCCGACATGCGCGCGTTCGTCGCAAGCAAGATCCAGCTTCTGAACCCCAACCACTATTCGCTCTAGGAGAGACTCGATGAAGAAAGTTCTTGTCGCGTCGCACGGTCACCTCGCAAGCGGAATCAGGAGCTCGATCGAGATCCTGACCGGTATGGCGGACATGGTGGAAGCAGTTGACTGCTACGTGGACGACTCCGATTTCACCCCTCGCATCCAGGCGTTTATTGACTCGGTGGGCCCTGAGGACGAGGCCATCATCTTCACCGACATCTACGGTGGCTCCGTCTTCCAGAAGGTCGTCCTCATGGAGCCGGAGAAGCGCGGGATCGTCCATGTTACCGGTATGAACCTCGGCCTCGTGATCGAGGCGCTCCTCGGCGCTGAGCCGGTCACGGCAGATTCGATCAAGCAGAGCGTCGAGCTGGCGAGGGCGACGATGCAGGTCGTCGAGCCTCCGAGCAAGGCCGCGGACAACGAGGGGTCCGACGGAGACTTCTTCGATTAGAGAGCACTAACAAGCAGGGAGAGAAGAAACAATGATTGTTCAGGTTCGAGTCGATGACCGTCTGATTCACGGACAGGTCGCCCTGGTGTGGACCAAGGAGCTCAACACCACCAGGATTATCGTCGCCAACAAGCACGCCGTGGAGAACGACGCCCTTCGCATGACGCTTTCCATGGGTACGCCGGCGGGACAGAAGCTCCTCGTCAAGAACGTTCCGGATGCCTGCCGCATCGCGAACGATCCGCGTGCGGACTCCATGCGCATCTTCGCGCTCACCAACTGCGTGCGTGACGTGCTTGAGCTCGTTAAGGGCGCGCCGGGCAAGATCGAGGGCGTGAACGTTGCCAACGTCGGCCGCTTCGACAAGTCCGATCCGGATAGCAAGGTCGCCCTCAACTCCACGATCATGCTCAACCCGGATGAGCTCGAGGCTGCGAAGGAGCTTTGCGAGCAGGGTATTCCGGTTTTCCATCAGCTTATCCCGTCCAATCCCAAGACTCCTCTCAAGAGTCTGATCGAGGCGGCGGGGAAATAAGGGGATTTGGCCAGGCGGCCAAATGAAATGAAAGAAAGGAAGTCAAATGATTGGGTTAGCAATAATGGCCTAGTTGACCGTGCTGATTTGCTACGGCGGCAACTGGGTTCTCGGTCAGTGCATGATCGAGCGTCCTCTCGTGGTAGGCCTCGTTGCGGGCCTCCTGATGGGCGACGTCAAGACCGGTGTCATCATCGGTGCCTCTCTCGAGGCGATCTTCATGGGCGCGGTTAACATCGGTGGCGCTATCTCCGCCGAGCCCGTTACCGCGACGGCCCTCGCCGTCGCCTTCACCGTTGGTGCCGGCATCGACCAAGGTGCCGCCATCACGCTGGCCGTTCCCGTGGGCGTCGTCACCGCGTTCCTCTCGATCTTCATGAACAACGTGTTCCTCGCGTTCTTCGCCGCCGCCTTTGACAAGATGGCCGCCGAGGGCAACGAGAAAGGCCTCGCGCTTCAGCACTTCGTTCTCTGGTTCGTTAAGTACGCCGCCTTTGGCCTCATCGCCTTCCTCGGCGTTTACCTCGGCGCCGAGCCCGTTGCCGCCATCGTTAACCAGATTCCGGCCAATGTCATGAGCGGCCTCAACGCCGTGGGCGCCCTCCTGCCCGCCGTTGGTATGGCGCTCCTGCTCCAGATGCTGTGGAGCACCGAGCTTAGCATCTACTTCTTCTTGGGCTTCACACTCTACCAGTACCTCGGCCTCCCGATGATCGCCATCGCGGTTCTCGGTGTCATCATCGCGGTTGCCTCTGCCCTCCGCGACAAGGAGATCTTCGATCTCACCAAGAAGGGCGTGGCCGCCCAGGCCGTTTCCGGCGACTCTGTAACCAACGACGAGGAGGATTTCTTCGCATGAGCAACCTGACCAAGAATGTGAGCCCTGAAGACAAGAAGATGCTCAACAGCATTTTCCTGCGCTCCTTCTCCGTGTTCGCCTCCTGCGCCGGCGGTTCCGTCAAGGCTGGCGCCGACGGCTGGCTGTACTCCGTCCAGCCCGCGCTTAACCGCTACTACGCCGATGACCCCGAGGCCCGTGCCGACGCCATGAAGCGTCACACGACTTGGTATAACATTACCCAGAACGTCGGCACGTTCGCCATGGGCCTCGTCGCCTCCATGGAGAGGGAGAACTCGCAGCACGAAGACTTCGACACTGAGTCCATCGACGGTATCAAGGTCTCCCTGATGGGCCCGATGTCCGGCATCGGCGACGCAATCTTCTGGGGCGTCCTGCGTGTTATCGCCGCCGGTATCGGCATCAATCTCGCCATGAGCGGCTCGCCCCTCGGCGCGATCATGTTCCTGCTGATCTACAACATCCCGTCGATCCTCTGTCGATACTTCATGACCTACCTCGGCTTCAGCATGGGCACCAACTTCATCTCCGAGATGTACGAGGGTGGTCTCATGAAGCTCATCACCAAGGCGACCTCCACGATCGGCCTCGTGATGATTGGCGCCATGACCGCGGCGAACGTCCAATTCAACACGATCCTGTCCATTCCGGTTCAGGACTCTGACCCCGTCATGATCCAGACCTACCTCGACTCGATCTTCAAGGGCATCGTGCCCCTGGGTCTTACGCTCGTCGTCCTCTGGCTCCTGCGCAAGAAGAACGTGAACGTCAACATCATCCTGGTTGGCATCATGATTCTGGCACTCGTCCTCGGCCTCGTGGGCATCGTGTAAGACGGCTTCCGGATCATTCGAAGTTTGTTCAAGGCAATTCCAGGCGGCACGCGATCGAGGACATTCGACGTGTGCCGCCCCATTAGAAGGAGAGAACATGCGCTACACGCACCTCAAGAACTCCGACGTCGACGTCTCCCAGCTCGCCGTGGGCACCTGGGCGATCGGCGGCGACTCCTTTGGTGAGAACGATGACGCCGCTAGCATGTCCGCCATCCGCACCATGCTCGATCACGGCGTCAACCTCATCGACACGGCGCCGTGCTATGGCAACGGCACGTCCGAGAAGGTCGTCGGCAACGCGCTCAGGGGCGTCGACCGAGAGAGCTACCTGCTCTCGACCAAGGTTGGCCTGATCACTAGCGCCGCCGGCTATGACCGCGACTCCTCGTTCAAGAACATCATGAGGGAGGTCGAGAGCTCGCTGCGCAACCTCCGCACCGACTACATCGACTTTTATTTCGTGCACTGGCCCGACGCCAAGACCCCGTTCTCCGAGACGATGTGCGCCCTCCAACTCCTCAAGGAGCAAGGCAAGATTCGCCACATCGGCGTCTCCAACTTCACGCCCGAGATGATCGAGGAGTGCGAGAAGGTCGCTCAGGTCGACGTCCAGCAGCCGCCCTACTCCATGGTCGACCGCTCCTCCGAGGACCTCATCAAGTGGGGCTACGAGCATGGCATCGACTCCTTCACCTATGGCTCCCTTGGCGCGGGCATCCTGTCGGGCAAGTTCCGCGAGCTGCCAAAGTTCGAGGAGGGCGACGTTCGCGCCGGCTTCTACGACTACTTCCAAGAGCCCAAGTTCTCTCGCGTCCAGGAGCTGCTCAAGGTCATGGACGAGATCGCCGAGGCTCACGACAAGCCCGTGGCACAGGTCGCCGTGAACTGGAGCACCCAGAAGGAGTACGTGGGCACCGCGCTCGTTGGCGTGCGCACGGACGCCCACGCGATTCAGAACTGCGAGGCGTTCGAGTGGGAGCTTTCCGCCGATGAAATGGCCAAGCTTGACGCCAAGCTTGACGAGCTGAAGATCGGCTAGCCATGGGCGCTGAGGAGAGGAAATACCCCGCTTCCGAGCTTGAAGTGCTTGAGCGTGGAGCTAGGGAGGTCGTCGAGCCCAACGGGCTGAAGCTCCTACTGAAGCCCGTGCCGGGAGATGAGCGCGAGCACGTGCTCGATCCGCGCGTCTATGTGCGTGCCCACGCGAAGCTCGCTGCCGGTCCGGCGACGGCGGGGCCGGTGGACGTGATCGCGTGGCGCTCCGCGCCCAACAAGGAGACCCACGTCGTGAGGGGCGTGGGCGTTGCCAAGAAGACCGTCGTCATGAACTTTGGCGACAGGGGCATTCCCCTGCACGTCTTCACGCCCGAGAGCCACGAGAGCGGTTCTGCCGCGCTCGTGTTCATCCATGGCGGCGGCTTTATGGTGGGCAACATTGGCCAGTACGAGAACTGCCTGCGCGATATCGTGGAGCGAACGGGCTGTGTCGCGATCTACCCGGAGTACCGTCTGTCTCCCGAGACGATGTTCCCTGGTGGCGTCGAGGACTGCGTGAAGACGCTCGGCTGGCTTGTCGAGCATGCGGATGAGCTGGGTGTCGACGCGACGCGAGTCGCCGTGGCTGGCGACTCCGCGGGCGGAAGCCTGACCAACGCCGTCGTCCTCGACGGGTCCCATGCGGACAGGATCAAGCTCGTGGTCGAGCTGTATCCGCTCGTCGATGGCGGCCCCGTTCCGGAGGAATGGTCCTATGACCTCTATGAGATCGTGAAGGACCAGAGGGCCGAGGCTCTGAGCAGGGTGGATCGCATCCGCAATGCCAACGACAACCTGCCGCTGATGTATACCAACGGAAATGCGGAGGAGATGCTCGACCCGAGGGTGTCTGCCCTGTTCGCGGAGGACGTGAGCGTGTTCCCCCGCACGGTCATCATCTCTTCCGAGTATGACTACCTGCGCTATCAGGACGAGTTGTTCGCGATGAGGTTGCAGGATGCGGGCGTTGACGTTGCCGCGATTCGCTATCGCGGCTGCGACCACGGCTTCTTCGAGATGTACGGCGTGATGCCTCAGGCCGAGGACGTCTGCCGCGTCATCTCCGAGGAGCTTACGAAGATCTAGGGGCTCGTCGCGGCGGCCTTCTGGACGAGTGACGGTCCGGCGGGATGCTAGGTGCGCCCCGCCGGACCTTTGCGTTGGCGGGCGCGTGTGGGGTTTGCCTCGGCGGTGCCGGATTGACTGGGAGACGCGTTTACCGCCGATCTTCCAAGCGAGCCCAGCAAGCAAACCGCGAGCTGAGCCCCAAGGGTATTGACAAGGGCGTGGGCGTGGCGCGAGCGCTGGCGTATCTGGGCCGCGAAGGAAATGCGCGCACCTTTGGCTTCGGCGATTCGGGCAACGACCTGGGCATGCTCGCTGCGGTCGAGACGGCTGTCGCCATGGGCAACGCCATGCCCGAGGTCAAGGCGGTCGCCGACTACGTGACCGACGATGTCGCACACGACGGCACCGTCACAGCGATGCGGCATTTTGGCCTCATCTAATGAATCCCGCGTTCTGACGTTTGCTCAAACTGCGACTCTTTGCTTTTGCATGCTCAATCGATTTATCAATCCAAACACTGAGGTGTTTATACCGTTCGCCGAGAAGATAAAAAACCGCAGTTCACGCCTTGATAAACGTAGGTAAAGTGTTTAGCAGTTTATCGGCCGTATACAAACGAAAGGAATCAGGCAGATGGCAATCAAGGTGTTCGCTGACGGTGCAAACCTCGAGGGCATGCTCGACATGTACGAGAACGGCAACGTTCAGGGTTTCACGACCAACCCGTCCCTTATGAAGAAGGGTGGCGTGACGGATTACCGCGCGTTTGCCAAGGAGGTTCTGGCCCACATCACCGATGTGTCCGTCTCGTTTGAGGTCTTTGCCGACGACGTCGAGACCATGGAGGTCGAGGCCCGCGAGATTGCTACCTGGGCCGAGAACGTCTACGTCAAGATTCCGTGCGTGACCACCAAGGGCGAGTCCACCGCCGAGTTGGTCCGCAAGCTTTCGACCGACGGCATCAAGGTCAACGTCACCACCATCTTTACGCCTAAGCAGGTCGACGAGATGATCGATGCCGTTGACGCCGAGACGCCGTCCATCATCTCGCTTTTTGCCGGCCGTATTGCCGATACCGGCGTCGATCCCATTCCGTTTATGACGGAGTCGGTCAAGAAGGCCGCCGCCAAGCCCAACTGTGAGGTCCTGTGGGCGTCCACGCGCGAGCTTATCAACATTTACCAGGCCGAGGCCTGCGGTTGCCAGATCATCACGGTGCCCAACAGCATCCTGGCCAAGCGCAAGAACATTGGTCGCGACCCGTACGAGGTCTCGCTCGATACCGTGCGCGGTTTTGCCAAGGATATCGCGGCGCTCGGTTTCCATATCCTGCCGTAGCGCGAACACCGACTGTACCGTGGGCTGTTCGCCCCGGCCTTTCCTTTCCCTATCGCTCACGCGCTCCGCGAGGGTCGCGCTAGGCAAAGGAAAGGCCGGGGCTGCCGGCACGAGCTTGCCAGCAAGTTGGCGCTTGGCTTCCATATCCTGCCGTGGGCAAAGGTACCCCCGCCTGCGCCGTGCAAAATTGAGAGTATTCAGCAAGGTAAAGGTCTTTATCAGTTAACCGAAGCATGGAACGGCCCCCGTTTTGGCTCTGACGACGCTAAAACGGGGGCTGTTTTTTTTGCTTTTTCGTCTCTGAGGGGCATCCGGAACGGTGGAATTTGCAGAATACTCGCGATTTTGCACATCGCTACAGGGGGTACCTTTGCTTTGGCGGTTTACTTGTCCTGTACCATGGTGAGTGAGATCTTCTTGCGGTCGCGATCGACCTTTTCGACCCACACCTTGACCGTGTCACCGACGCGCACGACGTCGCTGGGGTGCTTGACAAAGCGGTTGGCCAGCTTAGAGATATGTACGAGGCCGTCCTGGTGCACTCCCACGTCGACGAAGGCGCCAAAGTCCACAACGTTGCGCACCGTGCCCTTGAGTTCCATGCCGGGCTCTAGGTCGTCGATGGAAAGCGCCGAGCGGCTAAAGACCACCTCGGGCGCGTCGTCGCGCGGGTCGCGGCCGGGCTTCTTGAGCTCGTTGACGATGTCGATGAGCGTGAGGGTGCCGCAGTTCAGGTCACTTGCCAGCGCCGAGATACTGCCCAGACGGCGCTCGATGTCGGGCACGCCGCCGCGGCTGAGCTCGCTTGATTTAACGCCGGCGCGTTCTAGGACGGCCGTGGCCACCTCGTAGCTTTCGGGGTGGACGCTCGTCGCGTCGAGCGGGTTCTTACCGCCGCTAATGCGCAGGAAACCCGCGGCGTTGAGGTATGCCTTGGGTCCCAGCTTGGGGACCTTCTTGAGCTGGCGGCGATCGGTAAAGGCGCCGTTTTCCTCGCGGTAGGCCACGATGTTTTTGGCCACGCTCGGCGTAATGCCCGATACGTATCCCAGCAGACTTGCGCTCGCGGTGTTTACGTTGACGCCTACGCGGTTGACGACGTCCTCCACCACGTGGCCCAGGGTGCGCGAAAGCTCGGCCTGGTCAAGGTCGTGCTGGTACTGGCCAACGCCGATGGACTGGGGCGGGATCTTGACGAGCTCTGCCAGCGGGTCCTGCAGGCGGCGGCCCAGGCTCATGGCGCCACGCACGGTGACGTCCAGGTCGGGATATTCCTGGCTGGCGAGCTCGGAGGCGGAGTACACCGACGCGCCGGCTTCGTTAACGATGGTGTAGCGAAGGCTGGGCGCCTGCTCGGCAATGAACTCCGAGACGACTTCCTCGGTCTCGCGGCTGGCGGTGCCGTTGCCGATGACGATGGTGTTGACGCCGTCCTTTTTGACGAGGCGGGCGAGTTCGCGCTTGGTGCCGGCGACGTCGTGGCGCGGCTTGGTGGGGTAGACCACGCCGTGGTCGAGCAGCTTGCCGGTCTCGTCCATAACGGCGACCTTGCAGCCGGTGCGGTAGCCCGGATCGAGCGCGAGCACGCGGGCGCCGCGCACGGGGCGTGCCGAGAGCAGGCCCTCGAGATTCTTGGCAAAGATGTTGATGGCCTCGGTCTGGGCGCGAACGGTGAGCTTGGCACGGGCCTCGCGCTCCAGCGAGGGGGCCATGAGGCGCTTGTAACCGTCGGCGATGGCGGCGTCAAAGACGGGCGCGAAGACGCCTTGGCGTCGGGGCCAACGGCTGCCGAGGCGTGCCGTGGCGGCGGCGCCGTCGACGTTCACGCGCACGCGGAGCTTGCCCTCGCGCTCACCGCGGTCGATAGCCAGCACGCGGTGGTTGGGTATACGGCGCAGCGGCTCATCATAGCTGTAGTACGGCTCGTAGGGGGTCTTCTCGGTGGGGTCGGTGGCCTCGACGACGATGTCTGCGGTGTTTTGCGTAAAGGCACGCAGGTCGGCGACGTTCTCGGGGTCCTCGGCCACCGTCTCGGCCACGATGTCCGCCGCGCCGGCGAGCGCCTTCTCGGGCGTGTCGAAGCCGGCTTCCTCGTTGACGTATGCCGCGGCGGCGTCGAGCGCGCTGCCCTTGGCCGAGGCCTGCATGATGACCATGTTGGCAAGTGGCTCCAGGCCTGCCTCGCGGGCCTTCTGTGCGCGGGTCATGCGCTTTTTGCGGTAGGGCTTGTAGAGGTCCTCGACACGCTGGAGCTGCGTGGCCTCGCGAATTTGCTGTTCGAGCTCGGGCGTAAGTTTGCCCTGGGCGTCGATGAGCAGAATGACGTCCTCTTTGCGCTGTTCAAGATTGCGCAGGTAGGACAGGCGCTCGTCGAGCGCGCGCAGGGCGACGTCGTCCATGCCACCCGTGGCTTCCTTGCGGTAGCGCGAGATAAAGGGGATGGTGTTGCCCTCGTCGATGAGCTTGACGGCTGCCTCGACGTTGGCGGCCTTAAGGTTGAGCTCGCGGGCGAGCTGGGCGATAAGATCCATGGGACTCCTTGCGTTTAAGGTGCGTTTGCAGCACAGGGCTACCAAGGATACCACCCGTCCCAAAAGACTGTTTTGGGGCCGCGCCATGAAAACGGCCTATCTACTACGTTTGAACCGTATTGGTCGACCATCCCCCGGTTTTCCGAAAATATGCAACCCGTCTACCTGCGGTTTTTATTTCGAGAAATTTGGCATGGTTGAGGGCGATCGGCTAAACGTAGTAGATAGGCGCGTTTCGTGGCGAACGAATCAAGCCGAGGTGCAAAATAGCCCCCCGCTCCAGAAAAATCGTCGGCAAGGTAGCAAAATGCCCCGCGGGCAGGAGGCTGCTCGCGGGGCGAAGAAGAGGGGCTTGTTGGTGGCGGGCCGAGGGGTTCGGCATAGGAGTTTGCCGCGACCCGCCCTAAAGTATTACAGCTCGACGAGCTGGCCGGTCTCGGCGGCCTCCTTGATGGCGTTGAGAAGCGTGAGCGTCTTGACGTTATCGGCGGGGGTTACGACGGGCTCGACCTCGCGGCGGACAACCTTCACAAAGTGCTTGAGCTGCATCTTGTGCGGCAGTGCCGGGTCGACGGCCGGAATCTCCATCTGCAGCGGCTTGTGCCAGTTGGAGGCGCCGTCGTAGGAGAACTGGTGCAGGCGGGGCAGCGAAAGAGCACCCTTAGTGCCGCCGATAAAGTAGGCGTCGGCGTCGAAGGGGCGGTACTGCGGATCCTCTCGAGCGGTTGCCTCCCAGTTCCAGGGGCTGGCGGTGGCGTCGGAGATGGTCATGCTCGCAAGCGCGCCATCGGCAAAACGGACGTTGACCACGGCGGAGTCCTCGGTCTCAAAACCGCGGGCGGCGCTGGACTGCATGCCCTGGACGGCAACGGGCTCGCCCAGCAGGTAGCGGAGCAGGTCGACGTCGTGCACCAGGTTGACCAGGATCGGGCCGGCGCCCTTCTTGCGGCGCCACTCGACGTCGAAGTACTCGTCATTCTTATAGATCATGTAGTGGAAGCTCGACACGGTGAGCTTGCCCAGCTCGCCGGACTCGATGATCTCCTTGGCCTTGTTGACGAAGGGGTTGTGGCGACGGTGCTGGCCCACGAGCACGGGCACGCCGGCGGTCTCGGCCTCGGCAGCGAAAGCCTGGGCATCCTCCAGGTCGTTGGAGATCGGCTTTTCGACCAACGGCACGATATTGCGCTTCACAGCCTCGCGAGCAACGCCCAGGTGCAGGTCGTTGGGGGTGGCGATAATGACGGCCTCGGGCTTGACCTCGTCCATCATCTGGGCGGGATCGGTGTAAAACGGCACGCCGGCGGCCTCGGCCGTGGCGCGGGCGCCCTCAAAGGCGTCGGCGATGGCGACGAGCTCGGCCTCGGGCTCCTCGGTGACAAAGCGGATGTGGTTGCGGCCCATGGCGCCGGCGCCGATAACGGCAATGCGGACGGGGTTGAGCTCAGACATTTCGACTCCTTAAATACTGGTGACCGGTGGAATGCGACAAAGGGGCCGTCCCTTTGTCGCATCGGTAAAACTAGGCGGACTTCTTCTTGCTGTCGGAGACCATCATGTAGACGGTGAGCACGACGGCGATGGCGGCGATCACAATGGCGCCGTAGAAGGACTGCTGGTAGGCGGCGCTGCCGGCCTCGGCGTGATACAGCACGGCGGTGATGGGCTGGCTGATCCAGGTGGAAGCGGCATAACCCAAAAACATGATGCCGTAGTTGACGCCGATGTTGCTGGTACCAAAGGCGCCACCGGTGAGCGGCGGGTAGATGACGAGCAGGGCGCCAAAGCTAAAGCCGAGCAGGGCGAGCGCAACAAAGAACATGGCCTGCGTAAAGCTCATCGACATGATGACGAGTGCGACGATGGTGACGACAAGGCTGATGAGCAGCGACTTATAGGCGCCGAGCTTGTCGATGATCTGGCCAAAGGACAGACGGCCAACCAGGTTGGCGCAGGTGTTGACGGAGACCACCACACCGCCGAGGGCGACGGCCGCGGCGCTCGTGGGGTCGGCGAAGAGCTGGACGGAGGCGATGGAGGCAACCTTGCCCACGAGCAGGGTGCCCGCGGTGGCGGCAAAGGCGAAGGTGACGATGAGGACCCAGAAGCGCGGGGTCTTGACCATCTCGCCCGGGGTGAGGTCGCCGAAGGTGCCGGCGTGCGCGCCGCCCTTGGGTGCCTCGAAGCCCTCGGGCAGCCAACCGGCCTCGGGGGCCTTCAGGAACAGGGCGGAGGCGGCGATCGTCACAAAGAAGATGACGCCGAGCGCCTTAAGGGCGCCAAAGATGCCCAGGCTCGGGATGAGCAGCGAGGCGAGCACCGGGGACAGCACGGCGGGACCGGCGGTCGAAGCGGCCAGGGTGATGCCGGAGGCGAGACCCTTCTTGTCGATGAACCACTTTTGGCCGGTGGTGAGCGCCGGGTTATAGCCCAGACCGTTGCCGACGGCGGCGACGAGTGAGAACCACAGGTAGAACTGCCACGGCTCGGTGACAGTGCCGGACATGAACCAGCCCACGCCGTAGCACACGGCGGCGGCGATCACAACGTTGCGCGGGCCGATCTTATCGGAGATGCGGCCGGCGAAGATGCCCGTCACGGCCATGATGGTCTGGAAGACGGGAAAAGCCCAGGTAAGGGCGCTCGACCACTCGGGGTAGACGGCGAGCAGATTCTTGCTCACGACGGAATACAGCGCGATGGAGCTGATAAAGAACATGGTGACGCACGCGGCGGAAAGCACGACGGCGCGACCCTTGTTGGAGTTGCTGGAAGCCATTTGACTCTTTCTAATCGATACGGGGGAGGAGCGGGCGTGTCCGCGGGGCCTCCCTGTCAGGTTGGTTTACTGGTCGGTCGGCTTGGCGACGCCGGACTCATCGGACCAGAGCTCGACACCCTTGTTCTTAAGGTAGTTGTCGGCATAGGCGCGACGGCCGCCGGGCTTGGCGGTGAGGTCGCCCATCATGTTGGAGAAGCCGCCGTCGACCTTGATGGCGTCGCCGGTGGTAAAGTCCGAGCGCTTGGACGCCAGAAACATGACGGCGTTGGCGATATCGCTGACCTCGCCGATGCGGCGCGTGGCGATCAGACGGCTGCGGCTCTTTTCGACCTCGGGGTCGGCGTAGAAGTTGGCCGACATCGGGGTCTTGACGAAGCAGGGCTCGACGCAGTTGGAGCGCACGCCGTAGGGGCCCCATTCGGCAGCCAGCATCTTGGACATCATGTTGACGCCCGCCTTGGTGGAGCTGTACACGCCCGAGAACGTCTCGGGGGAGTGGCTGGCAACGGTCGAGATGTGCACCAGGCGGCCCTGGCCGGCCTTGATCATCTCGCGACCAAAGCGCTGCGAGGTGATGAAGTAGCCGGTGAGGTTGACGTTGAGCACCTGCTCCCAGTCGCTCAGCGGCAGGTCTTCCATGGCTGCGAAACGCAGGATACCGGCGGTGTTGACGAGGACGTCGACGCGACCGAAGTCGGCGATGGTGGCGTCGACGGCGGCCTGAACCTCGGCCTCGTCGGTGGCGTTCATCTTGTAGCCCTCGGCGTGGATGCCAAACTCGGCGGCGAGGTCGGCGGCTGCGGCCTTGACCTTCTCCTCGTCCAGATCGAGCAGGACGACGTTGGCGCCGTTGCGGGCGAACTCGCGGCAAATCTCGACGCCCATACCGCCGAGTGCGCCAGTCACGGCGCAGACATCGCCCTCGAGCTTGAGCCAATTGCTCATAGGAACTTCCCTTCTTGTGCCTCCCGGTGGGTCGCTCCCATTAATCGACCCACGTGGTTTTCGCTGGTTATCGTATGCTTTGCATTTGCGCAGGTGAATTGCATATTTGTTAGAATGGCGTTAACCGTAGGTTTACACTGTGCGATGCGGTTTTTCCTTAATTAAGCGCGTGGCCTGCGAAAACAACCCCCTGTGGCATCATGTGGCCACAGGCGCGAAAACGGGAGATTGACGTGTACGATCGACGACTTGAGGCCATATCGGCCGCCGCGGAGCTGGGAAGCTTCTCGCGTGCGGCGGCAAAATTGCGCGTGTCGACCCCGGCGCTCGTCAAACAGGTGTCGGGATTCGAGGCCGAGTTCGGCATCACGTTGTTCGAGCGCTCGCATTCTGGTGTTAAGGTGACGCCGGCAGGTGCTCTGCTGGTAGACGATGCACGTTCGATCATGCGGCAGTCCGAGGACGCGCTACGCCGTGCCCGACGCGCGGCGGGCGATGGCGGGGCCGTGCGTCTGGGCGTGTCGATGATGTGCCCGGGGCGCCAAACGCTGTCGATGTGGTCGGGCGTACACGAGCTGGAACCGTCGCTGCGATTTGAGATCGTGCCGGTAAGCGACCTCTATGACGAACGCGAATCCGTCATGCGCAGCCTTGGTCGCGAGGTGGATGTAGTGCAGTCGAGTTTTTCGACCCCGCGCTGGGGCGACGCCTGCCAAAAGCTCCGCATCGTTAACGTACCGTTTTATATCGACCTGCCGCGCACGAGCCCGCTGGCGCGCAAGAATCGCATTACGGTCGCCGACTTGGAGGGTATGCGTCTGCGCGTGCTCCGCCACGGCAACGACGCTATGGACAGCCTGCGTATCGATCTTTTGGCAGACGGCGGCGTGGACGTGATCGATGTGGATAGCTTCGACTTTGCGCTCTTTAACGAGGCGGAGGAAAAGGGTGACGCGGTGCTCACCTGCGGCGCATGGTCGGGGGTGCACCCGGCCTTTGTGGGCGTACCGTTCCTGTGCGGCCGCGAGGTGCCGGTCTTTTTGCACTATCCGCTCGAGCCCACCCTCCAAGTACAAAAATTCGTCAACGCCATGGCCCAACTCCTCAACTAGCTCATTTGGGACGGGTTTAGCGGTCCTCGCGTTGCGGGTCGGCTGTCTCGGCTGCCTTTACGCGGTTCTTATCGACGTACATGTTCTTGTCGGCCTGGGAAAAGAGCTCGCGCATCGTAGGCGGTTCATCAAAATCACTGGAAAGCGCATAGCCCACCGCATAGCTGATAGGCATGTCGGGATGAGTCTCGGAATACTCGTCCACGTTCGCGCGAATCCGAGCGAGACAAGATTCCACAGCGGCTCGGTCGGCATCCCGCAGTACCGCGATAAACTCATCGCCGCCGTCGCGACCCACAAAGCACGTCTCCGACGCCACACTTCTCAGTTGCTGGGCAAAAGAGCGGATGTATTCGTCGCCCTTCTCGTGGCCGAAGTTGTTATTGACCATATGCAGATTGTTAAGGTCAAAGACGCACACCGCAACGGGCTCCTCC
Source organism: uncultured Collinsella sp. (assembly GCA_902464565.1). Lineage (GTDB taxonomy): Bacteria > Actinomycetota > Coriobacteriia > Coriobacteriales > Coriobacteriaceae > Collinsella. The sequence continues at coordinate 20,162 of CABQJV010000022.1, read as the reverse complement.
GCGGAGACAGGCTGCTCCTGCCCCAAGATCTCCTCGCACTTGTTCTTGTTGGGCAGTTCCGTGGCTTCGTCGAGATAGACTTTGCTCTGCAGTTCGCGATTGAGCGCGGCGGTGCGCACCGCGCGAACAAGTTCGACCGCAAAGGTCGCCACCAAGCCCACGATGTCGATGATCACCAAGCCCTCGAGATAGTTGAGCGCCGACGCCTTCTCCTGAGAGTAGTCCTCTGCGAGTCGCGTAGCATCGTCGCAAATGCCAAAGAACTCCTCGCTCATGGAGATGATGTCGGTGTTCTCGTAGCCGACTTCGCGCACACGGATGATCTCGGCGCAAAGCTTATCAAAATAATTTGCAAGCTCGGTCATCTTTGCCTGATACTCATCGTCATCGAGACGGACGAGATTGAGGTCGTCGCTTCCGTAGCGCAAGCCGTTAATGTATGAATCCACGGCCTTGAGCAGGTCGTCTTGTGACTGGCCTGCGTCCTCGAGCTTCACGATGCGCTGCGTGGTGCCGCGCACCAGGCCGGCGTAGTTGACCACGCGCGCCGTGCCCTGGATATCGGAGACGAGCAGCATGACATTGATGAAGAAGAAGATGAGAACTGCCGTGAGCACCATCATGAGCAGGCGCACCGCCTGGCCGGCCTTCTTGGCGACAGAAGTATTCACAAGTTCACTCCCCTAAATGACAAAAAAGCAAGTAGCACGCAGTGTGCTGAAATTCATGGGTGGTTAACTCTACCATATGGGCCAGCAGCCTCAAACTGCAGCAGACGCTCGTCCAAATTGGCGTGACGCTTGCCTTGTTGTTCTTGACCTGGCCGCGCTATCGGACATGCTTCTGGTCTTGGATCACCATGGGAAAGCTCATCCCGTTTTGTGCGCCTATAGTGGGATGCGGCTTCCCAAAGGTGCCGTTAGGGGAAACTACATCCCGGTTTACGCCCTTGAAATGGGGTGCCGTTTCCCGGAGGGGACCCAGCGGGAAACGGTATCCCATTCTGGGCCCGAAAAGTGGGATACGGTTTCCGGCCGGCATGAAAAAAGCCTCTGCAGCTCGTGTGGCTGCGGAGGCTTTATTCGTTGCGGCGCATTGTGTTTGGGTCGTTGAGATGAGTCGATTTGTCCCGAAAGAGGAGGGCATTGACCTTAGGGTCATGCCCGACGAATGAGCGGCAAATCGGCCATCTCGGCGAGCCGAACTACTCCAGCTCAAACGCTCCGGTATAGAGCTGATAGTAGTATCCGCGCTTGGCGATCAGCTCGTCGTGGTTGCCGCGCTCGATGATGCGGCCGTGGTCCAGGCAGATGATCGCATCGGAGTTGCGTACGGTGGAGAGGCGGTGCGCGATGACAAACGTCGTGCGGCCCTCCATGAGCTTGTCCATGCCGGCTTGCACGATAGCCTCGGTGCGGGTATCAATGCTCGACGTGGCCTCGTCCAGGATCATCGCCGGCGGATCGGCGACGGCGGCGCGTGCGATCGAGATCAGCTGGCGCTGGCCCTGCGACAGCTGGGCGCCGTTGCCGGTGAGCATCGTGTCGTAGCCGTCGGGCAGGCGGGTGATAAAGTCGTCCGCGCCGGCGAGCTTTGCTGCCGCGATGCACTCCTCGTCGGTGGCATCCAGATTGCCGTAGCGGATGTTATCCATCACGGTGCCGGTGAACAGGTTTACGTCCTGCAGCACCACGCCCAGCGAGCGGCGCAGATCGGCCTTGCGGATCTTGTTGACGTTGATGCCGTCGTAGCGGATCTTGCCGTCGGCGATGTCATAGAAGCGGTTGATGAGGTTGGTGATGGTCGTCTTACCGGCACCGGTGGCGCCGACAAACGCGACCTTCTGGCCCGGCTTGGCAAACACGGACACGCCGTGCAGCACCTCGTGGTCGGGCGTGTAGCCAAAGTCGACGTTGTCCATGACCAGGTCGCCACGCAGCGGCACGTATTCGATCTCGCCGGTTGCGCGGTGCGGATGTTTCCACGCCCACATGCCGGTGTGGTGGTCGGCCTCCTCGAGCTGCCAGGTGTCGGGGTTCACCTGCGCGTTGACGAGCGTCACGTAGCCCTCGTCGGCCTCGGGCTTCTCGTCGATGAGCTCAAAGATGCGGTCGGCACCGGCGAGGCCCATGACCACGGCGTTGATCTGCTGCGAGATCTGGCCGATCTGTCCGCAGAACTGCTTTGTCATGTTGAGGAACGGCACCACGACGGCGATGGACAGCGCCATGCCCGAGATGCTCAGGTTGGGCACGCCCAGCGCCAGGAAAATGCCGCCTGCCAGTGCGACCAGCACGTAGAGCAGGTTGCCCAGGTTCATAAGGATGGGCATGAGGATGTTGGCGTACATGTTGGCCTTCTGCGAGACCTCGAAGAGCTTTTCGTTGCGCTCGTCAAAATCGGCCTCGGCGGCAGACTCGTGGCAGAATGCCTTGACGACCTTCTGGCCGTTCATGACTTCCTCGATATGGCCCTCGACCACGCCGAGCTCGGTCTGCTGCGCAATGAAGAAGCGCGCGGAGTTGGAGCCGAGCAGCTTGGTCATAAAGGTCATAAAGGCGACGCCTGCCACAATGACCAGGCACATCCAAACGCTGTAGTACAGCATGATAAAGAACACCGTGACGATGACGATGGCCGTCATGAGCAGGTTGGGCAGCGACTGGCTGATCATCTGGCGCAGCGTGTCGATGTCGTTGGTGTAGTGGCTCATGATGTCGCCGCGCTGGTGCGTGTCGAAGTAGCGAATCGGCAGGTCCTGCATGCGGTTGAACATCTTCTCGCGCAGCTTCTCGAGCGAGCCCTGCGTGACGATGGCCATGGCGCGGTTCCAGAACAGCGAGGACAGGATGCCGACGCCGTAGATGCAGGCGAGGGTGGTCACGAGCTGTGCGATCTTGGGCTGCGCGGCTTCCCAATCGCCCGACTGCCACGATTCGCTAATAATCTGCAGGGCGCTCTGAAGGAAGGTCGCGCCGATGGAGTTGATGATGGCGCAGAGCACCACGCCGACGACGACGAGGGGCAAAAGCACGGGGTAGAAGCCAAAGAGCGTCTTGATGAGGCGCGACATGGTGCCGCCCTTGCGGTTGAGCGCGCGCTCGGCGGTAGTTGCCTTACTCATGTGCCTCGCCCCCTTCCTGGGTCTGAGCTTGCGTTACGGATGCCTCGGTGTCGGCCTTGACGGCCCCTTCGCCTTCGGCAGACATCTTGTTTTGCGAGGTAAAGGTCTCGCGGTAGATCTCGCTCGTCTTGAGCAGTTCGTCGTGGTTGCCGATCTGAGCGATACGGCCGCCCTCCATGACGATGATGCGGTCTGCGTCCTGCACGGAGCTAATGCGCTGGGCGATGATGAGCTTGGTCGTGTTGGGCAGATAGCTTGCCAACCCTGCGCGGATCTTGGCGTCGGTCTTGGTGTCGACGGCGCTGGTGGAGTCGTCCAGGATCAAAATCTTGGGGCGACGCAGCAGGGCACGCGCAATGCACAGGCGCTGCTTCTGACCGCCGGAAACATTGGAGCCGCCCTGTTCGATCCAGGTGTCATAGCCCTTGGGGAAGCCGTCGACAAACTCGTCGGCGCAGGCCAGATGTGCCGCCTCGCGGACCTCCTCGTCGGTGGCGTTCGGGTCGCCCCAGCGCAGATTCTCGGCGATGGTGCCGCTAAACAGCACGTTTTTCTGTAGCACCATGGCCACTTGGTGGCGCAAGGCGTCCAAGTCGTAGTCGCGCACGTCCATGCCGCCCACGCGCACGGTGCCCTCGGTGGCGTCGTACAGGCGGGCGATGAGGTTTACAAGCGTGGACTTGGCCGAGCCGGTGCCGCCGATGATGCCGATGGTCTCGCCGCTCTTAATGTGCAGGTCGATATCGTCGAGCGCCTGGCGCTTCGCATGCGCGGAATACTTAAAGCTCACGTGGTCAAAGTCGATGGAACCGTCGGCAACCTCGAGCACGGGCTCGGCGGGATCGGCGATCGTGGGCTCGGCGGCTAGCACCTCGGTGATGCGGTGCGCCGATTCGTCGGCCATGGTCACCATGACAAAGATCATCGACAGCTGCATCAGGCTCATAAGGATCTGGAAGCCATAGGTAAAGATCGAGGAGAGCTGGCCCACGTCGAACAGGGTGCCCTGGCTCGTGATGATGAGCTTGGAGCCCAGGTAGATGATGACGACGAACGCGCCGTTGACGCAGATGTTCATCATGGGGTTGTTAAAGGCCAGCAGCTTCTCGGCGCGGGTGAAGTCCATTTGGACGTCGCGTGCGGCGGTCGCGAACTTCTCCTTCTCAAAGTCTTCGCGCACATAGCTCTTGACCACGCGCATGCCGGTGACGTTTTCCTCGACGGACTCGTTAAGGGCGTCGTACTTGTGGAACACGCGCGAGAAGATGGGACGCACCTTAAAGATGATAAAGAACAGCCCAAAGCCCAGCAGCGGAATGATGACCAGGTAGACCATGGCGACGCTGCCGCCCATGATAAATGCCATGGTAAAGGCGAAGATCAATACCAGCGGCGCGCGCACGGCGATACGGATGATCATCATAAAGGCCTGCTGCACGTTGTTGATATCGGTGGTCAGGCGCGTGACGAGCGAGGAGCTCGAGAACTCATCGATGTTGGCAAAGCTGAACGTCTGGATCTTGTAGAACAGGTCGTGACGCAGGTTCTTAGCGAAGCCGCAACTCGCATGGCTGCAGGTGACGCCGGCAGCGGCACCAAAAGCAAGCGACGTCAGCGCGATGAGCACCAAAAAGCCCGCGGTGGGAAGCATCTCGGCTACGGTGGTGCCATCTTTGATGGCGTCGATCAGGTTGGCGGTGATAAATGGAATCAGCATCTCGCAGAGCACCTCGCCAAGCACGAGCAACGGCGTGGCAACGGTGACTTTTATATAGTCGCGGATGCTGCCCATGAGGGTTTTAATCATCCAGTTCCTCCCAGGTTACACGGATTTTCTCGAGCATTTCGGCGAGCTGCTCGCGCTCGTCGTGGGTGAGGGCACCAAAGGCCTGCTCTCTAAAGCGAATGCGGGCTGCCTGGTCGATGCGGGCGTTTTCCCGGCCGGTTTCGGTCAGGCGAATGGTGAGCTGCCGTCGATCCTTGGGGTTACGGCTGCGCTCGATGAGGCCGTTGAGCTCGAGTTTGGACAGGATCTCGGAAAGCGACCCCGGCTTGAGGTCAAAGTGCATGCCGAGTTCCTGCTGCGACATCTCGCCGCCGGGTTGCTTGGCCAGCAGGCAGATGATGGGCGCCTTGCCGGACACGCCTCCGCCATGAAAATGCATGTAATGGCCGCAAAACCCAAGCCCATTGAGGATTCGCTTGGCAAGCTTGTCTTCTGAGCTAACCGCTTCGGGTGCATCCGCCGGCTGTGACGGGTCGCCGCCGGGCTCGTGCGAACAAAGGTTAAGAGGTTCATCGCACATGAATTAGTGTTGCTCCTTTCTTTAGTTAGGTAGTGGAATTGTTTTGTGCCTAACCAATCTAGGAGCATGAGAAATGAATGTCAAGGTACCAAACTAGTGGTTACGCGGTTTTACCAAACCGCGTAACGGCTCGACGCTGCAAACCCGCCAGAGCGGCAATCTGCCTTTCAACTTCGGCGGCATGACCAGAAGGTCAATGCCGCCTCGTTTCAAGGCACCTTGCTCACTCTGGCGAGTTTTCGCTGACTTCGCCAAAACATCGGTGTTGCCCGACCAGTCGTTTTGGCACTTAGGGACGTTCCTTATGTGCCGGCACTTGGGGACACTCCTTGCGCTGATAGTCGTTGGGTTAGTCGTTGGGGACGTTCTTGTTTGACTAGTCATTTAAGAACGTCCCCAACGACTAACTTCCTTCCCGTAACCTTTCCGCAACAATTCGACCTCCACGGCACCAGCGCCCGCCTGCCGTGCTCCCTGCGCTACACTTAGTCGCACTGTGGCGCTGCTGCGCCGTGCCCGAACCAAGGGAGACCCTCATGAAGAACACTCAGCTGCTGCTGATCAACGATATGTGCGGCTACGGCAAGGTCGCGCTTTCCGCCATGCTGCCGGTGCTGTCGCACATGGGCTACCGTATCCATAACCTGCCGACGGCGCTCGTTTCCGATACGCTCAACTATCCCAAGTTCTACATCCACGACACCACCGAGTACGTGCGCCAGAGCCTCGCCATCTGGGAGGAGCTCGGCTTTGAGTTCGACGCCATCTCTACCGGCTTTATCGTGACCGAGGAAGAGACGCGCATCATTTCGGACTTCTGCCACCGTCGCGCGCAAAAGGGTACCAAGGTGTTCGTCGACCCTATCATGGGCGACAACGGCAAGCTCTATGCGGGCGTGCCCGAGTCCACGATTGGCCTTATGCGGCATCTGCTGGAGTGCGCAGACTACGCGGTGCCCAACTATACCGAGGCATGCCTGCTCACCGATACGCCTATCGCCGAGCAAATCACGCCCGACGAGGCCCGCGCCCTTGTGGACGCCGTGCGCGAGCTGGGTGCCAAGTCGGTGGTCATTACGAGCGCCGTGGTCAATGGCACGAACGCGGTTATCGGTTACGACCATGTGGCGGGGGAGTACTTTACGATTCCCTTTGAGCTCATTCCGGTTTATTTCCCGGGCACGGGCGACACGTTCTCGGCGGTGCTCGTCGGCCGCGTTATGGCCGGTTGGAGCCTTCAGCGCGCGACGAGCGATGCCATGCGCGTGGTAGCGGAGCTTATCGAGCGCAATGCCGACCAAGAGGACAAGTCGGCCGGCCTTCCCATCGAGGCCTGCCTGGATGTGATCGACCATGAGTAACGCTGGCGAGAACGGCGCCAGGCCTGCGGGCGGGGGCAAGCCGCTCGGCGCGCCGCGTGGAAAGCGTCCACGTATCCGCGTGAGTTGCGTGGACCAGTTGGGCACATGCCGCTGCCATCACGGGCACAAGCCGGGCGACGTTTTTGACTTCGACCGAGATCGCGGCAAGATGTGCGCCATGGCCTGCCATGTGGGCTTTCCCTATATCGATATCTTGCGCTATGGCGGAACCGTGCCCGGCAACGAGCCTGGTACGGCAAAGTTCTGCTGCCCCGAGGTCGATACGCTGAACGTCTGGCTTGCCGAGATCGTCGACGAATAGTCGAGCGCAATGTGACAAAGGGACAGTCCCTTTGTCACATTCGCCGGTGGTGTTCCTTCTATTGTGCTTGTAATCTCAAATCTCTGCATTTCATCCGATTTTAGGTTCTAAAAACTCTGCATTTCATCGATAATCAAGCGTATAAAACTTTGCATTTCATTTGATGACACTGAGGAGGGCCTATGCTGCGCAGGAAAATAGCGGCAGAGCTGGAGCGTTGGCTGAAGTCTTCCGAGCAAAAGGCCTTGTTCATTACGGGTTCTCGCCAGATCGGCAAAAGCTATTCGATTCGCGCATTTGGCAAAGCCAACCATGCAACCTACATCGAGCTTAACCTCATGGAAAATCGCCAGGCAAAAGATGCTCTTCTCGAGGCGCGGGATGCCGATGATTTCATCAGCAGGGTGACGCTTCTTTCGGGAAAGTCGATTGCGCCAGGCAAAACGCTTGTGTTTATCGATGAGGTCCAAGAAGCTCCCGACATCATGACGATGGCAAAGTTCCTTGTTGAGGACGGGAGGTGCCGCTGGGTGTTTTCGGGGTCAATGCTTGGGACCCAGTTCAAGGGCGTCAGGTCCTATCCCGTGGGGTATGTCCACGAGCTTAGGATGTTCCCGCTCGATTTTGAGGAGTTTTGCTGGGCAACCGGAGTGAGCGAGGGGGCTCGCCAAACGATACGTGACGCGTGTATCAGCGAGAGGCCCATTCCTGATTACATTCATGACGCGATGATGGCAAACTTCAGGACCTATACCGTTGTCGGCGGAATGCCGGAGGTCGTGCAGCGTTTCCTTGACACGCAGGGCGACCTTGCCTCTGTTCGTCAGCTACAGTCCGAGCTCAACGAACAGTACCGACGGGATATTTCCAAGTATGCAAGCGGGCGTGCCCTTCAGGTGCAGGGCATCTACGATCAGCTCCCCATTATGCTTGAGGGCGAACACAAGCGTTTCGTGCTCAATTCCATTGACCCCAAGGCGCATTATGAGAAGTACCAGCGAGATTTTGTCTGGCTTGTCGATGCCGGCGTTGCTCTCAAAGCCGATATCGTAACCGAGCCAAAGTCGCCCCTGCTCAAGACGGCACGGCCATCGCAGTTCAAGCTATACCAATCGGATACGGGCATGTTGATGGCGCGCTACCCCGTTGGAGTCGCCCAAGCGGCGTATCTTGATAGCAAGGAGCCCAATCTGGGCGGCATTTACGAAAACGTGGTGGCCCAGCAGCTGGCTGCCCAAAATCGCCAGCTTTACTACTATCAGACAAAAAAGCGCGGTGAAGTGGACTTTGTGGTCGACGGACCGGATGGGACGGCTGTTCCGATCGAGGTTAAATCGGGCTCCTATTACCACGCGCACGCTGCGCTCGGTCATGTGCTTGATACGGCTGAATATGGCGTAAGGCTCGGGATTGTTTTCTCGAGAGGCAACGTTGAGCGCAACGGAGCGGTTCTCTATTTGCCGCTATATGCGACCTGGGCCCTTTCGGATGTTTTGGGCGACTCCTGCGCCGAGGGGATAAAGCTGGAGGTCAAGCCGGTCTAGGGCCAGTCCCGGATGTGACAAAGGGACAGTCCCTTTGTCACATTCATGAGTGTGGATTTTCTCCCACCGAGATAACGAGCGTGGATTTTCTCCCGTTTAGAGCGCACTCGAACGCTCAAAGTGGGAGAAAATCCACGCTCGTTTTATGCCGATGGCGTGGCCCGTGTGCCCGCGCCGCCCGAGCGCCTACAGCTGCTCGAGCATGGCGGTGCAACCGGCGAGTACATCGCGGTAGGTGGCGTCGAAATTGCCGGTGTACCAGGGGTCGGCCACGTCGCCGGGGCGATCGGTCCAATCGAGCAGGCGCGAGATCTTGCCATCGGGGTCCTTCCCAAAAATTCGGTACAGGGCGCGGGCGTTCTCGTCGTCCATATAGACAATGTGGTCCCAGTCGCCATACTCCGCGCGACGCACCTGACGTGCGCGATGTGCGACGACGGGAATCCCGACCTCGCGTAGCTTGGCAACGGTACCGTGGTGTGGCGGGTTGCCGATCTCCTCGGTCGAGGTCGCAGCGGAGTCAATGACAAACTCGCCCGCGCGCCCGGCGCGCCGCACCAGCTCGGTAAACACCGACTCAGCCATCGTCGAGCGGCAGATGTTTCCATAGCAGATAAAAAGAATGCGTTGCATGAGCGGCTTACTTTCTAGGCGGTCGCGCAGGGCTTACAGACTGCTCTTGAGGCAGTTTGCTCCAATTAAGCCCGCTGCGTACAAGGGGAGGTGGCGCAGCTCGCGCCCGTCATCGGTTTCGCTGCGGGAAAAATTGTTCTCGGACAAAATGTAGGCATATGGCGATCGGGCTTTGTCCATAAACGACCCGAGGGTTCTCGCGCGCACGTTACGTGCGGACTTTACTTCGACGGGCACAATTTCCATACGGTCGGTCTGAAGTAAAAAATCGAGCTCGCCGGTCGTCTTCCAAGACGACGGCGGCACCCAGTAATACGTCTGCAAGCTATTGCCCGAAAATGCTTGCATGACCGAGTTTTCCGCCAGGGCGCCTCGGAAGTCGGAAGATAGCGCTATGGCGGAATCCACTTTGAGGTCGAGCCAGAGCCGCGGGTTGATGCCGAGTTTGTAGAACATGAGGCCGGTATCGAGAAGATAGACCTTAAAGAAACTTCCATCTTCGTCGTCGAAGGGAACGAGGGGAGGCTCGATGCCTTCGGTCAGGTTGTTGACCGATATGATGCCGGCGCCTTCGAGCCAGTCGAGCGGCTCGATAAGCTTGGCGCGACGGCCTCCGCGTTCGACCTCGGAGTACTTGAATTTTTTTGTGGACGATCTCAGCAGCTGGGACGGAATGGAGCGCCAGACCTTGCGCGCCGCCACGCCGCTGATCCCGTTTTCGGGGTCGGTCATATCGGCGGTATAGGTCTCGTCGATTTCGCGCTGCTCGACGCGCGCATCCTCGATGGATAACGTCTTGCGATATGCGTTGACGGCGGCGGGCATGCCGCCCACGATCTGGTATCGATGAAACAGGCTGAGCGCGGCTTGGTGCGCGGCGTAGGTCTCGAGCGTGCCGGCGTGGGTACGAATGGCATTGGCCATCTGCTCCTCGTCGAGCGCCCAGAGAAACTCCTCGAACGACATAGGATGCATGGTCTCTTGACGAACGCCGCTGGGAAAAGGCAACTTGCGCTTGCGCGTGGCGACGCCGAGCTGACTGCCGGTCGCGCATATGCGCCAGCCCGAACCCGAAAAAAAGCGAAGCGAGTTGAGCGTCCGTTCGCAGAGCTGCACCTCGTCAAACAGGATGAAGGCGGTTTCTTTGCGAATGGGGGTGCGTTTATAGTCTGAGATTCGCGCCACGATGGCGTCAACGTCGTCGGTGGGACAGTCGAACAGCGGAGCGATCAGCTCAAGATCGGTCTGAAAGTCGAGTTTGACAAACGCATCGCCGGCGATTCGTCTGCCGATTTCCTCGGCAACGTACGTTTTGCCTACGCGTCGCGCACCACGGATGAGGAGGGGGCGCGACGCGTCCTTTGTCGCCCATGATTCGATAACGGATTCGATTGATCTGCGCATGGGGCCGCCTTTCCAATTTCGTGTACTTCAGATACATAGTTTAGTACGATTTCATGTACTTGGAATACACGAAATAGTAGAAAAGTGTGTATCTGAAGTACACGAAATTGCACTGCTGGAGCTTGCAGGCGGATAAACACTACTCGTATGGGACGGTTTTCACCGGTTGCTCGCCACCTTGGGCTATGTTCGCCCCTATGCCTGCATCCGGGGCTGTGCTGATTGACGACGGCGCTCCCAGCGAGCCAACTTAATCGTCACCAGCGTGAGCGCCCAGGCTACAAGCGAGAACGCGGCGCCCACGGCGCCCACGTGCGCAATGCCAATGCTGCTTACCACGGCGCCGCCCACTGCGGTGCCAAACGAGATGCCGACGTTAAACGCCATGGGCTCAACCGAACTTGCGAGTACCATCGACTTGGGGTGGCGGCTGCGTGCCACGTCCATAAAGTGTGTGATGCACGAGACCGAGAACAGGTACATGAGCAGCGCCAAGCTAAAGACAAAGACCAGCGCGAGCGGCATGGTGCCGCCCACAGCAAACAGCCCGAGTAACGCCGCAGCTTGCAGCACAAACGTAACCAGCAGCGCCTTCATGCCAAAGCGCGCATCGATCCACCCGCCCAGGATGTTCGAGATCAGGCAGAACACGCCGTAGGCCATAAGCGTGGTACTGGCTTCGACCGTGCCCATGCCCAGCACCTGCTCAAGATAAGGCGTCACGTAGCCGTAGAACACATAGACCGATCCCACGCCAAACAAGAAGATGAGCATACCGGTGATGATGCTCGGCTCGCGTAGCAGACCCGCCTGCTCGCGAAAGGTGGCGGGCTCGTCGGTTTGCCCAGCGCGCGGCATAAACGCCACGAGCGCTCCGCAGATCAGAACGGCAAAGGTTAGCGTGCCGTACATGGCCACGTGCCAGTCGAGCGTGTCGGCCACAAACTTGCCGATCGAAGTGACAAAGACCATTGCCACGGAAAACGCGCCGTACACCACCGAGATGGCGAGTGAGGTCTGCTGCGGGGACAGCAGCTCGGGGATATACGTCACGCCCACGGCGAGCAGTGCGCCCGAGACGGAGCCCAAGATGATGCGCGAGGCGAACAGAACTTGAAAGTTGGGTGCCAGCGCCATGACCAAATTGCCGAGCACAAAGACGATGCTATAGCACACGAGCAGTTGGTAACGACGGAAGCGCCCCGTGCTGAGCGCGAGCACCGGCGTCGCGATAGCGTAGATCAGTGCGAACACGCTAATAAGTTGGCCTGCGGTGGCAAGCGATACGCCGAGTTCCGTCGCCAAGTCACTTTCGATGCCGATGACCACGAACTCCGAGCAGCCGAGCGAAAAGCCTAACAACACGAGCAGCGCCAGGCAGAGCTTGGTGCGCGCGGGGGAGAGCGCGGCGGCGGTTGACTTACTTTTTGGCGTGGTTGCGGCGGTCAAGGTTGTCACTCCAATGTCGCATGAATAAGCGGGATTCAATCCCTGCAACTCTAACAGAATGTGACAAAGGGACAGTCTCTTTGTCATATTGCGCTGCCAGCCAGTCGCCCAAACCGTCACAACATTCGGCGAAAATCTCGAAATCGAGGAAAAGCGTCGAATGTTGTGACGGTTTTCGTGTCCGGCGCGGGTGAGCTTCGGTGCTGTCTGGGGGTATAAGGCTAGCAAGTGTTTATTTGCGAGGCCTAAGGGGCGCCCCGTATGGATATCGATAACTTTGAATGGTGGTATAGCGAGGGCGAGGCTCCGGACGAGGGGTGGGACGAGCCCGCGTCGCGTGGCGTGTCGAGCGACGAGGACGAGACCGGCAACGACGTCGCCGCCGACTCGGACGCCGCCCTCGATCCCGTCGAGCCCCTGACCTTCGAACAAGCTTGGGCCCAGGCCGAGGCAGACGAGGCCAAGGCCGACGCTACGGCCACGCTCGGCGAGCCAGCCGACATGTCGATCTCGCCGGCAAAGACCCCGCAGCCGCGCCACACCATCGATCCCGGCAGCACGGCATCCTTCAGCATTCTCGACGTGCCCTCGCAGGGTGCCCAGGCGCCCGCGCCCACACGTCGCCCCAATCTGTCTCGCGAGGAAGATGCAGGACGTCGCTCTCCGCTTGGCCCCATCCTTATCGCCTTCATGGCCGGCGTTATCGCATGCTCGGTAATTGGAAACGTCTGGAGCCATGTCGAGCAGCAGCGAAAAGACGCCGCCAAGGTCGAGATGTCTGTCGAGCAATCGCTCGGCCGCACGCGCTCGGTACATGTGTCGGTCGAGGTCAAGGACGGCGCGACGTGGGACACCGCGCGCGGCGACAGCCAAATGCTCATCCACATCGTGGGGCGCACGCTCAAAGGGCAGACGATTGACGAGTATCAATACGTCAATTCCGCTGGTGACGGCATCGAACTTAAGCCCGGCGACTACGAGCTCACCGTCGATGAACCGCCCGTCGCCACCGACGGCACGCGCTTCCGCGCCTCAAAGCGCATGGTCCCCGTGAGCTTTAACTCACAGGCGCCCGATACGGTCGACACCACACCGCAGGGCGGGTTCGACCTTTACGTGGATACCCGGTAGGAGCTCGCCGCTCATTCCGCTATGGCTACTCAATAATCGCCTGCCGTCCCGTCCCGCCGCCAAGAGTGGGACAATAGCCCTCGACACTATTGTTTACTTTTGGAGGAAGTAGCATGTCTACCGTCACTACCATCAAGCGCGGCGGCCTCACCGCGGCCATCGATTCCATGGGCGCCCAGCTCACGAGCCTTGCCCTCAACGGCAACGAGTATCTGTGGCAGGGCGACCCCGCCTTTTGGGGCAAGCACGCGCCCATCCTGTTCCCCATTGTGGGTTCGCTGCGCAACAACACGGCAACGTCTGCGGCCGGCACCTGCGAGATACCGCGCCACGGACTCGCGCGCATCGTCGAGCACGAGCTGGTCGAGGTTTCGGAGGACGGCTCTTCGGTAACTTACGAGATCACCGATACGCCCGAGTCGCTCAAGGCCTTTCCGTTCCACTTTAAGCTCAACATGACCTATGCCCTGACCGGCGACGCCACCCTCACGCAGACCTTTGCCGTCACCAATACCGGCGACGTGGACCTGCCGTTCTCGGTGGGCGGCCACCCCGCATTTAACGTGCCCGCCCCCGGTGCCGAGGACGAGGCGTTCGAGGATTACGAGCTGGCGTTTACCGAGGCTTGGACTAACGAGGCTCCTATCATCACGCCCGACGGTCTTATGACGTTTGAGGGCAGCTATAAGGCTCCCGACAACTCGGACGTGCTGCCCATCACGCACCGCAGCTTCGATAACGATGCCATCATGTTCACCGATACTCCGGGCTCCACGCTCACGCTGCGCGGCCGCAAGTCGGGCCACGGCGTCAAGATCGACTTTGAGGGCTTTAAGTACATTGGCGTGTGGTCTGCCGCCAACGACGCTCCGTTTGTGGCGCTCGAGCCCTGGACCGGTCATACCACCATGGACACCGAGGACGATGTCTTTGAGCACAAGGTCAACACCATTACGCTGGCACCGGGCGAGACGGACGTCCGCAGCTTTAGCGTCACCTTATTCTAGAGGTTCCGCCGTTCTGACGAACGGCGGACTAGTCGACGCTGCGCGCCGCCCAGGGCGACAATTTGTCATTCAAAAGGCAAGGCATGACCAGAAGGTCTATGCCTTGCCTTTTTCATGCCTAGTCGTTGGGGACGTTCTTGTTTGACTAGTCGTTTAAGAACGTCCCCAACGACTACCAATCGTTTTCAGTTCGTAAACTTGCATATATGCATTTATATATGCATTTGCTGGAGGTAGCGCTGAGCGGTATCCTGTTAAGTCGTCAGCATACGATTCAACAGGGAAGGCAGATTATGCATTCTCCCCATCAACGCGACGCGCATCCACAGCCGGTATGCAGCCGTCGCATCTTTTTGGGTAGCGCTCTCGCTGCGAGCGCTACTGTCGTCGCCGGCGCACTTGCCGGTTGCCAGCGCCCCTCCACGCTGGAAGTAGTTCAGCCCACGACGGGCGGCGGTCGCGACGACCTGTCCGATTCCGTGATCGGCAAGGACAAGATTCGCATTGGCATGGAGGCGGCCTACGCCCCGTACAACTGGCAGGTCTCCGAAGCCAGCAAGTACACTATCCCCATCGACAACGTGCAGGGCGCCTATGCCGATGGTTACGACGTGCAGATCGCCAAGATCGTCTGCAAGGCCCTCGGTGGCGAGCCCGTTGCCGTCAAGCAGAGCTTCTCGGGTCTTATCGATTCGCTCAACAACGGCCAGATCGACCTCATCATTGCCGGCATGAGCGCCACGCCCGAGCGCGAGGAGTCCGTCGGCTTTTCCGACCCGTACTTCATTGGCTACTTTGGCCTGTTCGTAAAAGAGGGCTCGCCCTACCAAAATGCGACCAAGCTCAGCGACTTTAGCGGCGCAACGGTCCTCGGCCAAAAGGACACCATGCTCGATACCGTCATCGACGAAATCCCGGGCGTTGTGCACAAAAACCCGGTCGATTCGGTTCCCACGGTGTTTTCGAACCTGCTGCAGGGCACCTGCGACGCCGTGACCTACAACACCGAGAACGAGAAGGGCTATATGGCCCAAAACCCGGGTATCGTGCCGATTCAATTTGCCGAGGGCGAGGGCTTTAAGCAGGAGGTCACGGCAAACGTCGGCTGCCGCAAGGGCTCGGACAAGCTGCTTAAGCTCATCGACAAGACACTCAAGGGCATTAGCCAAGAGGAGCGCGACCAAATGTGGGACGCGTGCCTCGACCGTCAGCCGGCATAGGGAGGCAGCATGAAAACCATCAATCGTCTGGCCTCCTTTATCAAGGCCGACCATCGCTATGTATATCTGGGCACGAGCGTTATCGCGGCGCTCGGTCTGGCGTTTAGCCAGCGCAACCCCACGCCGTTGAGCTTCTTGGCGCCTACGGGCGTCTTCCAGGATTGCCTCTGGGCAATCCTTTGGGCCTGGCTCGTCGCGTCGGCGGCAGCGCTCGTCACCAAGCTCATGCACTGGAACGACTATCGCGAGAAATCTCCGTTTGCTTCCGACCGCTTCCGTCATGGCGCGCGCCTGAGCAGCTATGTCGTCGTTGCCATTGCGGCGATCTTCTTTATCGACCGCTGCGTCATGTCGTTTATCGACCTGGTGCAGGTGAGCATTGTCTCGGATTCCAACCCCAGCGACTTTTTGTCGAGCCTGGTCTACATGACCTACAAGAGCGGCGACTTCTTCATTCACGGTATCGAGATCACCATCGCGCTTGCCACCTTTGGCACCGTCATCGCATTCTTCCTGGCACTGCTCTTTGTGTTCCTGCGTATTCAGACGTTCGACCGTGTGGATAACGACCTGGTGCGCTTCTTTAAGAGTATCGGCCGCGGCTTTGCGGCCGTCTACTCCACCATCGTGCGCGGCACGCCCATGATGGTCCAGGGCCTGCTCATCTATTACGCGGGCTTCACCGTTTTGCGCGGCATGGGCTTCGAGACCGCCCAGGCCAACCAGATCTGGAGTACCTTCACCGCCGGCCTCGTCACCATCTCGCTCAACTCCACCGCCTACATGATGGAGGTCCTGCGCGGCGGCATCGAGTCCATCGATCCCGGCCAGGCCGAGGCGGCGCGCTCGCTGGGCCTGTCGCAGTGGCAAGCCATGCGCAAAGTCGTGTTCCCCCAGGGCATTAAAAACGCGATTCCGGCGCTCACCAACGAGCTCATCATCAACATTAAGGATTCGTCGGTGCTCTCGGTCATCGGCGTGTTCGACCTTATGTACGCTACTACCACCGTCGCCGGCGTGTACTACCGTCAGATGGAGGTCTACTGCGTGGCGCTCGTGGTCTACCTGATCCTGACGCTCGTGGCGAGCCGCCTGCTCGAGGCCTTTGGCAAAAAGCTCGGTGCCGAGGCTCCGGCCACGCTGCCCAGCTCCAACTAGGCGCAAGACGAGGAGATTCATCATGGCAGATACCGTTACTACCGGCGCTGCGGCCGCGCAAACCAAAGAGCCGCTCATCCGCGTTGAGGGCCTGCGCAAGAGCTTTGGCTCGCTCGAGGTGCTCAAGGGCATCGACCTGGCCGTTAGCCCCGGCGAGGTCGTCACCATCATCGGCGCCTCGGGCTCGGGTAAGTCGACGCTGCTGCGTTGCCTCAACCTGCTCGAGACTCCGGACACGGGTCACATCTGGTTCCACGGCCAGGATCTCACGGCCGAGCGCTGCAACATCAACAAGCTGCGCGAGGACATCGGCATGGTGTTCCAGGGCTTCAACCTGTTCAACAACATGGATGTGCTCGACAACTGCACGCTCGCGCCCGTCACGCTCAAAAAGATGGGCAAAGATCAGGCCGAACAGGTCGCGATGGAGCATCTGGCGAGCGTGGGACTCGAAAAATTCGCCCATGCCGCGGTTGGTCGCCTGTCCGGTGGCCAAAAGCAGCGCGTTGCCATCGCCCGCGCCCTGTGCATGAACCCGCAGATCATGCTGTTTGACGAGCCTACCTCTGCGCTCGATCCCGAGATCGTGGGCGAGGTGCTCGACGTTATGCGCAAGCTCGCCGCCGACGGCATGACCATGGTCGTCGTTACCCACGAGATGGCCTTCGCGCGTACCGTGTCCGACCGCGTGGTCTTTATGGACCAGGGCGTGGTGCTCGAGGACGCCGCGCCGGCTGAGCTCTTTGGCAATCCTAAGCACCAGCGCACCCGCGAGTTCCTCTCGCGTTATCTCAACGACAAATAATGCAAGCGAACGTGGCAAAGGGACCGCCTCTTTGCCACGTTGTTTTTGGAGGAAGGCATGGCCGAGGTTTGGCGCTTCTTTGCGCACGAGGATGATTTTGCCGATATCGACGAGGTCGGCGCGTGCGAGCGCCTGGGCCGCGTGCTGTCGTTTCCGACGATTTCGAGCATGGATGCCCAGACGGTGGACTGGCAGGCGTTTGCCGACCTGCGCGCCTATATGCAGCAGGCCTGGCCGCGCGTGTTTGCGGCGGGCGAGGTCGAGCTCATCGACCATTCGCTGCTCGTGACGCTTGCCGGCATCGACCCCGCCCTCAAGCCGGTCATGCTCATGGGCCACATGGACGTGGTTCCCGTGGTGCCGGGCACCGAGACAGACTGGACGCACAATCCCTTTAGCGGGCACGTGGACGACACCTATATTTGGGGTCGCGGCGCCATCGATATGAAAGACCAGGTTGCGGGTATCCTGGAGGCCGTTGAGTATGCGTTGGCGCACGGCTGGCAACACGAACGAACCCTGCTGCTGGCCTTTGGCCAGGATGAGGAGACTACGCAGTACGGCGCGGGTGCCATTGGTCGCGCGCTCGAGGAGCGCGGCGTTGAGCTTGAGTACCTGATCGACGAGGGTGACTATCGTATCGTTCCGGCTGCCGAGTACGGCGCAGGTGAGGGTTGGCTTATGCATGCCGATCTTGCCGAGAAGGGCTATGCCGATATCGTACTCAAGACGAGAAGCGAAGGCGGGCATTCTTCCAACCCTTACGGTGGCACGTCGCTCGAAGTGCTCAGCCGCGCCATTGCCGCGATCTGCGATATCGAGTGGTCGGCGCGTGTGACCGATTTGCTTGCCGCGCAGCTCGTCGAGCTGGGGCTTTATACCGCAGACGAGATTGCTGCCAGCAAGGATGCCATCGTGCGCGACTGCCTCGCCAGCAAAAAGCTGTACCCGCTTGTGACCACCGCCTGCGCGCCCACGCAAATCGAAGGCGGCAGTACCGGTGCCAACGTAATGCCGCAGGATATGTGGGCCAATATCAACTTCCGCATGCTCGAGGGTACGAGCGTGGCCGATGTTGTGGCCTGCTGCCGCAAGGCCGTTGCCGCCGCTGGGCTCGCTGGCCGAGTCGAGATCGAGCTGGGCCCCGGCAGCTCCGAGCCCTCGCCATCCCCGCGCGTGGGCGGTCCGGGGCTCGAGGCCGTCCGCGCCATCGCCGCCCGCTATTTCCGTGATCCCAAGGGGACGGAGGAAAACGGATCGTCTGCGGTGGGCCAAGAGCCGATGAGCATCGTGCCCTCGACCGTGATTGGTGCAACCGATGCCGCCAACTACCAGCGCATTTGCCACGAGTGTATCCGTTTCTCCGCCTTCGTGGTCGACGATGACGAATGCGACCGCGGCGTCCACGGCACCAACGAGCGCATCACCCGTCGCGCCTACCTCCAAGGCATCCGCTTCCTCATCGCCCTGCTCCACACGCTCTAGAATGTGACAAAGGGACTGAGCCGGCAACTGGCAACCGGGGTTGATTTCCGATCTCAGCCGAACACATTGAGCTGATGGCTCGCTCCCGCAGTTAGCCGAACGCCCCCGCGGCCCCTCCTGAACTGCACCCCAAAACTTGGACGGCTTAAATAAGAACTACGCCGCAAGGGGCTGGTTCCGGAACTCCTCCGGGGTCAGCCCCTTCAGTTTAACCTGCCTTCGCCTCGTGTTCCAATGGGCGACGTACGCGTCCAGGTCCGCCTTGAAGGACTCGAAGTCGGGCCATGTCCTTCCCCGGAAGAACTCGTCCTTCATGTGGCCGAAGACCTGCTCGGTGGCGCCGTTGTCGATGCAGTTTCCCTTTCTGGACATGCTCTGGACGATCCCGGCGTCCTTCAGCCTCCCGCACCATGCGGCGTGCTGGTACTGCCAGCCCATGTCGCTGTGGAGCACCGGCGTCGCGCCCTCGGGCATCTTCGCCAGCAGCTGGTCGAGCAGCTCGGCCTGCTGCGCCATGTTCGGGCTGGTCGACGTCGACCACGCGACTATCTCCTTGCTGCCGAAGTCGTACACCGGCGCGAAGTAGGCCTTGCCCCAGGGCTGCTTGAACTCGGTGACGTCGGTGCCCATCTTCTGCCACGGCCCGTCGGCGGCGAAGTCGCGCCCGATGACGTTCTCGAACGTCTCGCCCACGACGCCCCTGTACGAGTTGTACCTATGGTAGTCGGTCTCGCGGCGGATGCCGCAGCGGACCCCCATCTCCCGCATCATCTTGAGCACGGTCTTGTAGGCTATGCGCGCGCCCAGCTCGGCGCGCAGGTACATGGCGACCTGGCGGTGGCCGCACCCGTTGGCCGTGCGCGAGAAGATCTCCGCCACCGCGTCCCGCAGCTCCGGGCGCGTCGGCCTGGCCGGGTGCGACAGCGCGTAGTAGTAGCTGGACCGGGCCATGCCGGCGCACTCCAGCAGGCGCCCCAGCTCGTACCCCTCCGCGCGCAGGGCGCTCACGGCCTCGACCTTCGCCCTGGTCAGATCCCGTCCCTCTCGACCAGGGCACGCAATTTTTTTAGGTAGGCCACCTCGGTCTCGAGCCTTCGGCAGCGCTCCTCGAGCTCCTGCTCGTAGCCCGCCGAGACCCAGCGGTAGATGGTCGACGGCGACAGGTCCACCGGGCCGCCGTTGCGCGCCGCCATCTGCTCGGGCGACAGCCCCC
>CABQJV010000021.1 GCA_902464565.1 uncultured Collinsella sp. | reverse complement strand
GGCCCGTGGGTTATACCCTAAGAGCAAACCACCCTTTTTAAGGGTGGTTCTGATTTATCTGACGGTTTAAAACGGTCTCACGTTTTACAGATTGAGACGTTATATCTGGACAGTCACGCCATCTCAATTACATTCCCGTTAGCAGCACGATGTCGAGAATCGTCACGATGACGCCGATCCCTACGAGCAGCGCGTTGAGCGGGCGCGAGTTGGCGTATTTGCCCATAACGCGGGGCGAACTGGTGAGTCGTATGAGCACAAAGACCGTAATCGGCAACTGAAGCGACAGCAGCGCCTGACTCCAGATGAGACCCTCAAAAGGATTCGGGACGATCAGGCACGCCGCCACTGCGCCGACGAAACAGACCGCCACTCCAATCGATGAGTGCCGGTCGTGGATGTCGTATTCCTCGTCGAACATGCCCGCGGTGATGGTGCCCGCCGCCATGCCCGCCGTCACACTACTCGATATGCCCGCAAACAGCAGTGCCACCGCAAAGATGGTCGAGCTTGCCGGGCCCAGAATGGGGGAGAGCGTGTCCGCTGCGACGGCGAGGTCGTCTACGACAATGCCGTGCGCAAAGAAGGTCGTTGCGGCCAGGATGACCATGGCCGAGTTGATCGCCCAGCCCACGCCCATCGAAAAGAGCGTGTCGAAGAACTCATAGCGCAGACGCTCTTCGATAACCTGCTCGCCTTGGCCTTCGAAGTGCATGGATTGGATGACCTCGGAGTGCAGGAAGAGGTTGTGAGGCATAACGACCGCACCCAGGACACTTACGATAATCGCGGCCGAGCCGGTGGGCATACTGGGTGTGATCCAGCTTGCGGCGGCCTGCGGCCAGTCGACCTTGACCAGCGTGAGCTCAGCCAAAAACGAGAGTCCTACCACGCCTACGAAGGCGATGATCCATCGCTCGGCGCGCTTGTAGGAGCTTGTCATGAGCATGGCAATCGATGCCGCCGCCACGATGATGCAGCCGGCGCGTACGGGCAGGCCAAAGAGCATTTGAAGCGCGATCGCACCGCCCAGGACTTCGGCCATGGCGGTGGCGACCGTGGCTAGATACGCGCTGCCGAGTATCGCACGCCCGACGAGGCGGGGCAGGTGGCGCGTCGTGGCCTCGGCAAGACACATGCCCGTGGCGATGCCCAAGTGCGCCGCGTTGTGCTGCAGCACGATGAGCATGATCGTGGACAGCGTGACGATCCACAGCAGCGCGTAGCCAAACTGCGAGCCCGCGGCCATATTGGAGGCCCAGTTGCCCGGGTCGATAAAGCCGACGGTGACGAGCAACCCGGGGCCGATATGCCGCGCAATGTCTAGGCCTCTGTGACCACCGGTGCGCCGGGAACCAAAGTGTTGTTTGAGATGGTTGAGCATGGTGCACTCCTGCGTGCCGTTTGTTTGACGCCGTAAAGGGTACCCGTTTTAGGCTTAAAGGTTAACCGAGACTAACAAAATTGTTGTATTTGAATAGGATGGGGAAAGGAGTTGCCGAAATGTCTTGATCTGTAACAACTAGGGATGGAAATTGGACCTAGGTGTTACAGATCGAGACAGGAAGAAATGGTCCTATGGAAAATCTCGATCTGTAACAGTTAGCTGCAAAAACCGGCCCTTCGTGTTACAGATCGAGACAAACCAAAACTGTCCTGCAGATAATCTCAATCTGTAACAGTTAGTCGTCGAAATTGGGTCTTCCTGTTACAGATTGAGATGTTTGAAGCGGTGAGTTTACAGGTCGAACTTGGGCCCTTGTTGCCGTCCTTGAGGTCGGCGGTGTCCACTCGTAGGGCGTGCGTTACGCGATTGTTTCGAAACGGGCGGGAAACACAACGGGCCGGCGATGCACCTAGTATGCCTAGTCAACTGACTGTCTAACACCTAGGGGAGGATCGCGATGCAGGCAGATTCCGCTCAGCAGCAGGGCCTTTATCGCCCCGAATTCGACCACGATGCATGTGGCATCGGCGCGCTTGCCGATATCAACGGCGAGCGCCATCACCAGATTCTGGACGACGCGCTGTCCATTCTGGTCAACTTGGAGCACCGCGGCGGTACGGGACTCGAGAAGAACACCGGCGACGGCGCCGGCATCCTGTTCCAGGTTCCGCATCATTTTTTCCGCAAAGAGGCTCAAAAGTGCGGCCAGATTCTGCCGGCAGAGGGCGACTATGGCGTGGCCATGCTGTTCTTCCCGCAGGACGACAAGGGCGTAGAGGATGCCCGTCGCGTGTTTGAGGAGGGCTGCGCCGAAGCCGGCGTTCCGCTGCTCTTTTGGCGTGAGGTACCGGTCGACCCGCACGACCTGGGCGAGACGGCCCGCGCCTGCATGCCTACCATCCTGCAGGCCTTCCTGGGCCGTCCGGACGACACACCCGCCGGTGATGCCTTTGAGCGCCGCCTATACGTGTGCCGCCGCACCATCGAGAAAAAGGCCGACGCCGAGTTTGCCCTGCGCGACAAGATCTTCTACGTGTGCTCCATGAGCTCGCGCACCATCGTGTACAAGGGTATGCTGGTCGCCACGCAGATGCGCCGCTTCTTCATCGATCTCAACGACGCCGCCGTCAAGACGGCCGTGGCGCTCGTCCACTCGCGCTACTCCACCAACACCACGCCCAGCTGGGAGCGCGCGCACCCCAACCGCTTTATCATCCACAACGGCGAGATCAACACCCTCAAGGGCAACGTCAACTGGATTCGCGCCCGCGAGCCCAACCTGTACAGCCCCGTGCTGCAGCACGATCTTGAGCGCGTGATGCCCATCATCAACCGCGAGGGCTCCGACTCCGCGATTCTGGACAACGTGCTCGAGTTCTTGGTCATGAACGGCCGTCCGCTCACGCGTGCCGCATCCATGCTGCTGCCCGAGCCGTGGGACCACAACGACAGTCTGAGCGAGGAGCGCCGCGCCTACGACGCCTACCAGTCCATGCTCATGGAGCCGTGGGACGGCCCGGCGGCCATCGCCTTTACCGACGGTCGCACGCTGGGTGCCGCCCTCGACCGTAACGGCCTGCGTCCCGCCCGCTACTATGTGACGCGCGACGGTCGCTTTATGCTGGCAAGCGAGGTGGGCACCATCGAGGTGAGCCCCGAGAACATCCTGACGAGCGGCTGTCTGGGGCCGGGCCAGATGCTCGAGGTCGATTTTGCCCGCGGCCGCGTGATCTACAACGACGAGCTGCGCGCCCGCTATGCTAAGGAAAAGCCCTACCGTGATTGGATTGCCGAGGAGACGCTGACCGTTGACGCGCTTGATGAGCCCGTTGCGGCAACGCCCGCCGAGGACGCCGAGGTGCCCGCCGCCGTGCGCATGGCCAAGCTCGGCTACCACTGGGATGACGTCGACGAGGTCGTGCGTCCCATGGCCCAGCAGGGCAAGGCGCCGCTCGCCTCGATGGGCATCGATGCGCCGCTGGCCTGCCTGTCCAAGAAGACGCGCTCGTTCTTCGACTACTTCTATCAGCTGTTCGCTCAGGTCACGAATCCGCCCATCGACGCTCTTCGCGAGCATATGGTTACCTCGACCACGCTCTACCTGGGCAACCACGGCAACCTGCTCGAGGACTCCCGTACGGCCTGTCAGCTGGTGCGCCTGGAGCGTCCGCTGCTGAGCGAGGAGGAGTTCGACCGCATTTGCGCCATCGACCGCGTGGGCTTTAAGACCCGCCGTTTCCGTGCCGTGTACCGCCGCGACGCGGGTGAGGGCGCGCTGCAGGCTGCGCTCAAGCAGCTTGCAGAGGATGTTGAGGCTGCGGTCCGCGACGGCGTGAACATCGTGGTGTTGAGCGATCGTGCCGCTGCGGGCGAGGTGCCCGTGCCGTCGCTGCTCGCCGTGGGCTGCGTGCACAACCATCTGATCCGCGCCGGCGTGCGTACCTTTGCCGACATCGTGGTGGAGTGCGGCGACGCCGTGTCCCCGCACGACTTTGCGGCGCTGGTGGGCTATTCCGCGAGCGGCATCTATCCGTACAACGCACATGCGTGCATCCGTGATCTGGCGGCACGCGGCGACCTGGACGTGACGGCCGAGCAGGGCATCGCCAACTACAACAAGGCTGCGACCGCCGGCATCGTTTCCATCATGTCCAAGATGGGCATCTCCACGGTGCAGAGCTACCATTCGGCGCAGATCTTCGAGGCCGTGGGCTTCACTCCGGAGTTCGTCAACGCGTACTTCGCCGGCACGGTGAGCCGTGTGGGCGGTATGGGTGTCGAGGACGTCGAGCGCGAGCAGAATGAGCGCTACGACGCCGCGCTCGCTATCCTTAAGAGCCCGGCTCCCGATCAGCTGCCCACGCTGGGTCTGACCAAGTGGCGCCCGCTCGGCGGCGAGGATCACCTTATCGACCCGCAGACCGTCTACCTGCTGCAGACCGCCTGCCGCGAGGACAGCTACGACACCTTTAAGGAGTACAGCGCCCGCCTGCACCGCACCGGCCGTGCCGTGCGCCTGCGTGACCTGCTGGACTTTAATGCCAACGGTCGCACGCCGGTTTCGCTCGACGAGGTGGAGCCCGCGCTCAACATCGTCCGCCGCTTTAACACCGGCGCCATGTCGTACGGTTCCATCAGCAAAGAGGCACACGAGTGCATGGCCATCGCCATGAACCGCCTGCACGGTCGTTCCAACTCGGGCGAGGGCGGCGAGGATCCGCGTCGCGAGACCCCGCTGGCCAACGGTGACTCCAAGAATTCCGCCATCAAGCAGGTGGCAAGCGCGCGCTTTGGCGTGACGAGCCGCTACCTGTGCAGCGCCTTCGAGATTCAGATCAAGATGGCCCAGGGCGCCAAGCCCGGCGAGGGCGGCCACCTGCCCGGTAAGAAGGTCTACCCCTGGATCGCCGAGGTCCGTCAGTCCACGCCCGGCATCGGCCTGATCTCGCCGCCGCCGCACCACGACATCTACTCCATCGAGGACCTGGCAGAGCTGATCTTTGACCTTAAGAACGCCAACCCCGGCGCTCGCGTGTCGGTCAAGCTGGTCAGCGAGGCCGGCGTCGGCACCATCGCCACCGGCGTGGCCAAGGGTGCCGCCGACAAGATTTTGATCAGCGGCCATAACGGCGGCTCGGGTGCCGCGGCGCGCGATTCCATTTGGCACGCCGGCCTGCCGCTGGAGCTCGGCCTTGCCGAGGCTCAGCAGACGCTGCTGCAAAACGGCCTGCGCTCACGCGTGGTGCTCGAGGCCGACGGCAAGCTCATGGACGGCACCGATGTTGCCGTCGCCTGCCTGCTGGGCGCCGAGGAGTTTGGCTTTGCGACCATGCCGCTCATCTCCATGGGTTGCCTCATGCAGCGCGACTGCCAGCAGGACACCTGCCCGGCCGGCATCGCGACGCAAAACTGCCGCCTGCGTCATGGCTTCCGCGGTAAGCCCGAGCACGTCGAGCATTTTATGCTCTTTGTTGCCGAGCAGCTGCGCGAGGTCATGGCGAGCCTGGGCTTCCGTACCGTCGACGATATGGTCGGCCATCCCGAGTGCTTACGCCAGATCGAGGTCCCGGGCAACCGCAAGGCCAACCTGCTCGATTTGTCGCCCGTTCTGGCGAGCGCGACCTGCGAGTTCGGTGCTCACATTCCGGGCGCCGACGGTCGTCACTTCCTGCCCCAGATGGCTGCCGACAGCGAGCTCGACAAGACGCTCGACTCCACGTTGTTTGTGCCCTATACGGCCGATGCCCGTGCGCACCTGCGCCCGATTCGCTTCCGCGCCGATATCGCCAACGTCAACCGCTGCGTGGGCACCATCCTGGGCAACGCGGTGACCAAGGCGCATCCCGAGGGCCTGCCCGCCGGCTCCATCACCATCGATTGCGATGGTTCGGCCGGTCAGAGCTTTGGCGCCTTTCTGCCGCGCGGCATTACGCTCAACGTGTGCGGCGACGCCAACGATTACTTTGGCAAGGGTCTTTCGGGCGGCGAGGTATCGGTGCGCCCCAACCCGCATGCGACCTACAAGTTCGACGAGAACATCATCGTGGGCAACGTTGCGTTCTTTGGTGCCACGAGCGGCCGCGGCTTCATTAACGGTCTTGCCGGCCAGCGTTTTGCCGTGCGCAACTCCGGTGCCACCGTGGTGGTCGAGGGCTGCGGCAACCATGGCTGCGAGTACATGACGGGCGGTCTGGCGCTCATCCTGGGCGAGGTCGGGCAGAACTTTGCCGCCGGCATGACGGGCGGCGTGGCCTATGTCTTTGACCAATACGGCACGCTCGACGCCCGCGTGAACCACGAGAGCGTGGAGCTCAAGGCCCCGACGGCCGACGAGCTGGCGCAGATTCGTGCGCTCATCCAAGAGCACGTGGATGCGACGCAGAGCCCGCGCGGCATTAAGCTGCTCTACAGCTTTGAGACGATGAGTAAGCACTTTGTGAAGGTCATTCCGACCGAGTACGAGCGCGTGCTGGCGATTGTCGCTGTGGCCGAGGCCGTGGGCAAGACGCATGCACAGGCTGAGGAGCTGGCGTTTGACATTGTGACCGGTCGCGCGAGTGCCGCGGATGTCGCTCGCTTCGATGTCGCGGGCGGTGCTGCGAGCACTGCGTCCGTGGCTGCCAGCTCTGTTGCTTCGACCAAGAAGGAGGCGTAAGTGCCATGGGTAAGCCCGGTGCTTTTCTTGATATCGATCGCGTGACCCACGAGCTTCGCCCCGTGGAGGAGCGCAGCCATGATTTTGATCCGCTGTACGTGGAGCTCGATGACGACGCACGTCGCGCCCAGGCGAGCCGCTGCATGATGTGCGGTGTGGCGTTTTGTCAGATGGGCGCGAGCTTTGGCAAGTCGCGTCCGAGTGGCTGTCCGCTGCACAACCTGATTCCCGAGTGGAACGAGCTGGTGTACCGCGGCCGCTGGGACGAGGCTGCCGAGCGTCTGTCGCTCACCTCGCCCATGCCTGAGTTTACGAGTCGCGTGTGCCCGGCGCTGTGCGAGGCCGCGTGCAACCTGGGTTCGGTCGACGGCCAGCCCACGACGATTCACGATAACGAGCGCGCGATCAGCGACCATGAGTGGGCAAATGGCGGTCCGCGTCGCTTTGAGCCGGCGGGGGAGGACGCGCCCACGGTTGCCGTGGTGGGTTCCGGTCCCGCTGGTCTGGTGGCAGCATGGGAGCTTGCGCGTCGCGGTGCCCGCGTGACGGTGTTTGAGCGTGACGACCGCCCGGGCGGCCTGCTCATGTACGGCATTCCCAACATGAAGCTCGAGAAGTCCGTGGTCGAGCGTCGCGTGACACTTATGCGCGAGCTGGGCATTGTGTTTGAGCTGGGTGCTGACGTTACGAACCCTGCGGTGGCGGCCAAGCTCAATGGCTTTGACGCCGTCGTGGTGGCTGCCGGTGCTCGCGCCCCGCGTGGACTGGCTGCTGAGAATATTGACGCACCCGGCGTGGTGTATGCCGTGGACTACCTGACGGCCTCGACCGTCTCGGTGCTCGATGGCGGCGAGCCTGTCGTCGATGCACGCGGCCTGGACGTCGTGGTCATTGGCGGCGGCGATACCGGTAACGACTGCGTGGGCACCGCGGTACGTCAGGGTGCGCGCAGCGTGCGCCAGTTTGAGTTCTTGCCGGCGGCGCCTGATGCGCGCGCGGCGAGCAACCCCTGGCCGCAGTGGCCCAACGTGAAGAAGACCGATTACGGCCAGCAGGAGGCCATCGCTGCCATGGGCGGCGAGATGCGCGCTTGGGGTGTGGATACGCTCGAGGTGCTGCTGGACAATAAGGGCGCGGCCGCGGGCCTGCGCGTGGCCGATCTGGATTGGTCGGCTGGCAAGCCCGAGCGTATCGCGGGCTCCGAGCACGAGGTGTCGGCCCAGCTGGTGCTCATCGCCTGCGGCTTTACGGGCCCGGAGCACGGTGTGTTCGACGCCGTTGGCGTGCCCGTTGCCACTGCTGGTCGTCCGCTGCCTGTGATGGCCGCCGAGGGCTCGCATCTTGCGGCGCGTGTCGACGGCGTCGCCGCGGATGCCGCGCCGGTGTATGTTGCCGGTGATGCGCGCAACGGCAGCTCGCTCGTTGTGAACGCCATGGCCGACGCCCTGGCCTGCGCTGCCGAGGTCGCCGAGGCGCTGGAGCTGTAAAGTAGTCATTTAAGAACGTCCCCAATGACTGGTCATTTTTGTCTAGTCGTTGGGGACACTCTTTGCGAGCGGTTCGTTCGTTTGTTGACGTACGGGTGTTCATTTGTCGACTTCTTAGGCTGTGGTCACCTGTTGTTTCTGTGGTGGCTGCGGGTATCTGGCTCAAAAGGGCGGGTTGGCCGTCTATGTTTACATGCTGTTTTGTTGCGGTGCGCATTTTCGGTCAAGCATCCCGTCAAGTGTTTGGTCAGCATCTGGTTTGCAGCCGGAGGCCTATTTTGCCCGCGCTGGTCGTGGCTGCCCGCCCTCCTCGTAAGCTCAAATTGAGGTTCATCAGTTTGAGGAGGATGCCGTGACTGACCACGTTTTAGACCGAGCGCAGCTGGCCGAAGCCGTCGGCAACGATATTGCCGACATGGCCCATTTTTGGATGCTGCGGAAGTTCCAGTTTTTGGAGCCGGCACGCGAACAGTTCGAGATCATTGTCGACCCGTGGCTCAGCTATTGCACCGAGCCTTCGCAAAACGAAATCATGGCCTACAACATGGCATTTACCGATTGGCTGCTCTTCGAGCGCCCCTATCGCCATGGCAAGACGCTGCTCGAGCTGTATGTTGACGAACCGCCGGCATCGCTTTCGCCTGCCTCGCTCAAGCGGCTCGAGCAGGTACGCGACACGCAGTATTTCTCGCGCTTTGGCATTTTGGACAAGGATCCTGCGAACGGCATGGTTGCGCTGAAGGATACGCGTGCCGACCGTCGCTTTGATGTCTACGACCCGCATATCGTGCAAAAGGAGCATTGGAGCGACGGTGCGATTGCGGTGCGCCTCGCCTGCGTCGACGATGTCTGGCTGACGGCGGGGCAGCTCTATCTGTATGACATCGCGCGCCTGAGTGACACGGCGGTCGATGGGCCGGGTGCGGTGCATCCCGAGGATCTGCAGGACGGCTTTGACACCTCGTGCATCAGCTTCTTTTTGCGCCTGGTCCGCGACATTATGGGCGCCCAGGGGCGGTACGTGAAGTCGCTCAACATCTACGAGCAGGAGTGGGAGTAGGGGATGGGCTGTCGCAGCGCCGTCGCGTGTCTATTTGTCTCGATCTGTAACGCTTGGCGGCTGTTTGAGCCCGTAACTGTTACAGATCGAGACATTCCCCTGATGTTGCTGGGATGGGGCTGCAACGTATTCCGTCCCCCACATCCCCTCTTCCCTCCGTTAACCGATGCGTCTGCAGCAATCCAGCGGGACTAGGTGATAATGAACAAATGTTCATGTTAATCATGAGGGAGGAGCTCGATATGGCATCTACCGATCGTTCCACGTTGTTTATCAATGCGACCGTCCTGGATGGTTCGGAGCATATGGAGCCGCAACCCGATATGGCCGTGACTGTTGAGCGCGGCGTCATCACCTGGATGGGGCCGAGTGCTGTGGCGCAGGCGCCCGCGGGTGCCGAGGTTATCGACCTGGCCGGCGCGTACCTCATGCCGGGCCTCATCAATATGCATGTGCATCTGTGCGGTTCGGGCAAACCGGTCTCGGCGGGCGATGCGGGCGCGCTGATGAAGAAGCTCGATAATCCGGTGGGCCGCGCCATCGTCCGCCACATCCTCAAAGGCAGCGCCCAACAGCAGCTGGCAAGCGGCGTGACCACGGTGCGCGGCGCGGGCGACCCGCTGTTTGCCGACATCGCCGTGCGCAACGCCATCGACGCCGGTAAGTATCAGGGTCCGCGTCTGGTGGCACCAGGAACGGGTGTCACGGTGCCGGGTGGCCACGGTGCGGGCCTCTTTGCGCAGGTGGCCAATACGCCCGATGAGGCGGCCCAGCAGGTGCGCGACCTGTATGCGCGCGGCGCCGACGTCATCAAGCTGTTCGTGACGGGCGGCGTGTTCGACGCGACCGAAGTAGGCGAGCCGGGCGTGCTGCGCATGCCGGTCGATGTCGCCGCGGCGGCGTGCAAGGCGGCGCACGAGGTCGGCCTTCCGGTCATGGCCCATGTCGAGAGCACCGAAGGTGTGAAGGCCGCGCTTGAGGCCGGCGTCGACACAATCGAGCACGGCGCTCCGATGACGCCTGAGATTCTGGAGCTGTACCGCGGCGCCGCGGGTACGCAGCTTGAGGGGCGTGCGCCCAGCGTTACCTGTACGATCAGCCCGGCGCTGCCGTTTGTGTTGCTCGACCCGGAAAAGACCCATTCGACCGATACGCAAAAGAAGAACGGCGACATCGTGTGCTCGGGCATCATCGAGAGTGCCCGTGCGGCGCTGGAAGCCGGTATCAAGGTAGGCCTGGGCACGGACTCGAGCTGCCCGTTCGTGACGCAGTACGACATGTGGCGCGAGGTGGCCTACTTTGCCAAGTACGTGGGCGTGAGCAATGCGTTTGCGCTGCACACGGCCACGCAGGTCAATGCTGAGCTACTGGGCCTGGGCGGCGAGACCGGTGCGATCGAGTGCGGCAAGGCTGCCGATATTCTGGTGACGCGCGAGAACCCGCTCGATGGCCTGTGCGCTCTGCGTGAGCCGATGCATGTGATGTGCCGTGGCGATCTGGTGCGCAAGCTCAAGGTCAAGCGTATCCCCGAGGTTGACGCGGAGCTCGATGCGATTATGGACATGCCGGCAGAGGCGCTGGCTGAGGAGCTTGCCCGCGATGGCGTAGCGTAAGCGCTGGTGTGACAGGGGACAGCCGGCTCGTCGAATCTTGCCGCCATATGCAAAAAGCCGAGGTCTCAACGCGAGGCCTCGGCTTTTATTTTGTCCTATGGTGTAGCGGCTAGGAGCGCGTCTCCATCTTGGCGTGGCACTTGGGGCAGGTGACGCGGATCTTGCCCTTGCCCTTGGGGACGGACAGCATCTGGCCGCAGTTGGGGCACTTGAGGTAGGCCGTGGTCTTGCGACCCTTCCACATCTTCTTGGCCGTTCGCTTGGCGCGCTCAAAGTCCTCCTTGCTGGTACCAGCGGCACGCGAAGCGTTTGCGGCCGCAGTCCCGCCGCCCAAGCTAGCGACGAACTTGCCTAGGCCGGGGACGTTTGCGGTCGCCGTAACAAAGGCGTCGTTCTCCTTGCGGCGCGCGTCGATGTTTTTGGACAGGCCGCGCAGCACGCCAATCACGATAACGGCGATGGCGATCCAGCTGAGCCACTGAATACGGGCCATCGATCCGATCATCGCGATGACGATTCCAGCAAAGCCCATCACGATGGTGAGCTCGTCGGCGCCGTTGCGACCCTTCATAAAGTCATTCATGCAGAACTGCCTTTCATTTCGCTGTGCTGCACGCTTTTATACCCCTTTTGGTGCATTGGGGACAGGTTAATCTGCACCAAGGTGGTGCAAACGTACCTGTCCCCAATGCCCCAATTACTTGGCGAGCTTGTCGACGACGCGCTCTATCTCGGCGAGCTTGGCGGCTTTGAGCTCCTCGTCGCCCGATTCGATGGCCGAGGCGACGCAGCCCTCGATGTGTGCCTTCAACACATCGGCGTTGATGCGGGCGATAAGCGCCTGCGTGGCCATGAGCTGCGTGGAGATGTCGACACAGTAACGGTCCTCATCGACCATCCGCAGAATGCCGTCGATCTGGCCGCGTGCCGTCTTGAGCATGCGGGTCACCGATTTATGGTCTGCCATCATGGCGGGTCCTCGTTTCTGGTCGATCTTCCGGATGCCCCCGTCAGTTGCGGTGAAATAGTTCTTGTTTGCAGGCTTGAAGCGCTAAAACAGGAACTATTTCACCGCAACTTCTGAAGGGCTGGTTGAGCGGTGGTTGCTGGGCGGCTATGTCGGCCGACAGCGGTGCCTGCTGGTGCGGTGGCAGCTAGGCTGCGGTCACGGACAGGGCGTGGAACTTCTCGCCGGCGCCCTCGACGGCGGCGGCGAGCTGCTCGGCGGTCACGGTGTCGGCGCACTCCACCTGGACAGTCTGGGTCTCGTGATCGGCGTCGGCATCGGTCACGCCTGCCACGTTGAGCAGCGCCGTCTCGACAGTGGCGTCGCAGTGGCCGCACATGAGGCCAGACGTTTTAACGATGTAGTTCATGATTATCTCCTTTTCGTTGAGTACCTAAAGTTGCGGTGGAATACGGACTAAATAGCGGTTTAGCCAAGCATGTTACGCCTTATTTCACCGCAACTGATGGTTTAAAGGTTCGCAGGCGCAGCGCATTGGACACGACGCACACGCTCGACAGGCTCATGGCCGCGGCGCCAAACATCGGCGAGAGCTGCCATCCGGTGAGCGGGAAGAACACGCCCGCGGCGAGCGGAATGCCGATGCCGTTGTAGAACAGTGCCCAGAACAGGTCCTGTTTGATGTTGCGGATCGTCGCGCGCGAAAGTTCGATGGCCCGCGCAACATCCATAAGGTCGCTGCGCATGAGAACCACATCTGCCCCTTCTTTGGCGATGTCGGCGCCGGTACCGATGGCAAGGCCCACGTCGGCGCGCGCCAGGGCGGGGGAGTCGTTGATGCCGTCGCCTACCATGGCGACCTTGCCGCCCACATCCTGCAGCTCGCGGACGTGGCGCTCCTTGTCGGCAGGGAGGACGTCGGCGATGACCTGTTCGCTGCTCAGCCCCACGCGGCGGGCGATGGCCTCGGCCGTCACGCGGTTGTCGCCGGTGAGCATGCGCACGTCGACGCCAAGCGAGCGCAGTGCGGCGATGGCCCCGGCGCTCGTTTCCTTGACCTCGTCCGCCACGGCGATGGTACCGACAAGCTCGCTGTTCTTGGCAAAGAACAGCGGCGTCTTGCCCTCGGCCGCGAACTGTTCGGCAAGGCCGGCGGGAACCTTCACGCCCAGCTCGTCCATCAGACGCACGTTGCCGGCGGCGATGACATTCTGCCCCTCGCGTGCCGTAACGCCTCGCCCGGGCACGGCGGTAAAGTCCTCGACCATGCGTGCGACGATTCCGCGCGCCTCGCACTCGGCCATAATCGCCTCGGCCAGCGGGTGCTCGCTTGAGCGCTCCAGCGCAGCGGCCAGCTTGAGCAACGCCTTTTCGCTCATGGCGGGCGAGCCGTCAGCGCGCGTGGCTACCGTGATATCGGTCACAGCCGGCTTGCCGCGGGTGACGGTGCCCGTCTTGTCGAGCACCACGGTGCCCACGCTGCGTAGGTTCTCCAGCGCCTCGGCGCTCTTAAACAGAATGCCCATTTCGGCGCCCTTGCCGGTGCCGACCATAATGGCGACGGGCGTGGCCAGGCCCAGCGCGCACGGGCAGCTGATCACCAGCACGGCGACGGCGGAGGTGAGCGCTTCGTTCACGCTTCCGGTCAGTGCCGTCCACACCACGAAGGTCACGGCCGAGATCATGAACACCACGGGCACGAACACGCCGGCGACCTTGTCGGCCATGCGGGCGATGGGCGCCTTGGTGGCGTTGGCGTCCTCGACGAGCTGGATAATCTTGGCGAGCGACGTGTCGGCGCCCACGCGTGTGGCACGGAAGGTAAACGAGCCGGTGCGGTTGACAGTGGCGGCGTTGACGGTGTCGCCGGCGGTCTTCTCCACGGGGATGGACTCGCCGGTCAGTGCACTTTCGTCCACGGCCGAAGCGCCCTCGAGTACCACGCCGTCGACAGGGATGGACTCGCCGGGGCGCACACGCAGCACCTGGCCGGGCAGAATGGCATCGACGTCGACGGTGGCCTCGGTACCGTCCTCGGCCACGACGGTCGCGGTCTTGGGCGCCAGGTCAATGAGCGCCTCGATGGCGCCGCCGGTCTTGGATTTGCTGCGTGTCTCGAGGTATTTGCCCACGGTAACGAGCGACAGGATCGTGCCCGCACTCTCAAAATACAGATTGTCCATGCTCGTCATCATGGCCTCGTGGACCTGACCCGCGGCTAATTGGTCGGCCATGATGAACATGGCGTAGAGCGACCAGGCGATGGAGGCGGTGGCGCCCACGGCAATAAGGGCGTCCATGGTAGGCGCGCCGTGTGCGAGTGATTTAAACCCGTTGATAAAGTACGCGTCGTTGACGTAGACGATGGGAATGAGCAGGACGAGCTCGGTGAGCGCGAGCGTCATGCTGTGGGTGTGGTCGGTGAAGACGCCGGGCAGCGGCCAACCGAGCATGTGCCCCATGCCTATGTAGAACAGCGGGATGAGGAATGCGATCGAGACGATGAGACGAGTGCGCATGGCAGAGGCGGCGGCCTCCAACTTTTTGGTCGGCGACTCCATATGGGCGCCGGACCTAGCTTGCGTGCTGCCGTTTGAGCCGGCGGCACCGGCGCCCGCATCGACGGGTGAGGCCGAGTATCCCGCGCGGTCGACGGCAGTGCAGATATCGTCGGGGGAGACCCGCGCGGGGTCGTAGTCGACCATCATGGAACCGGCGAGCAGGTTGACCGCGACGCTTTGGACGCCGTCGAGTTTGCTCACGGCGCGGTCCACGTGCGCCTGGCAGGCGGCGCATGTCATGCCGCCCACATCGAACTTATCTTGAGCCATGGCTCCTCCTTTCTGTAGTTTGGCGTTGGAATTGTTAACCTGCCGATACTATACACCCATACCCCCTGGGGGTGTCCAGTAATAGTTAGAATGTATGACATTTCGCTACGGATGAGGGCGGCTGCCGAATTGGTGCACCATCCCCGCCTTTCGTCTCAATCTGTAACATCTAGCCCAGTTTTTGCCGAGCTGCTGTTACAGAATGAGACAAACTCTCCGGCGGCAAATCAATATCTCGATCTGTAACATCTAGCGGGGAAAATGACCTCTAACTGTTACAGATTGAGATTTTGTTTTGAGAGGTTTGAGTTTGTCTCCATCTGTAACAGTTAGACCGGTTTTTGGGTTCTAACTGTTACAGATCAAGACAATTGCCGGGGTGGGGTCCCGTCACGGCAAGACGCCCGCTCTCTAGATACAGAATCCGGGGATCACACAGGTTCGTTTGTTTGGCTTTTCCGCAGGCGTTGCGTACGTAAAGACGTTGCCGTCGTGCCCCACGCGGTTCATATAGAGCGTGCCTTCGCTCTCCGATGTGTCGGGGCTCACCGTGCGCTCCCACCAACAGGTGTCCTTGCCCTTCCACTGGCGGACCATCGTCTCGTTCGTGGAATACGGGCTCACCTTGAGCTCGCGGAAGAGCTGATACTCCTTGCCCTCGCCGTTGTAGATGTCTGCCAGGTAGTGATAGTCCTTGGCAAACGAATCGGGCGGTTGCGTACCGCACAGCTCGACCATGGCGGGCAGCCAAAGGGTTGCGGGCAACTCGCTCAGACACGATGCACTGTTGGCGGCGCCAGCGTTATTCGAGATCTTTTTGACAGATTTGATGAGTGCGCGCAACTCGTTGGGCAGCAGCTTAAGGCCGTCGCCGTTGAGCCATTCCCGCAGCTCGCAATCTGCCCAGCCGGCGCTCGGCGGTTCAGCCGCAGCGTTGCGCTCGGCAATACCCGCATCGAACATAAACGTCAGTCCGGCCTTGCCCGTCCCGTCCAGAAGCTCGTCGTGGCGGATGCCCACGAGCTGCGCGCCGACGTGCAGCCCATTGGTGAGCTTCACGCGCTTAGTGCATGGATAGGGGATATGCCCGTTGTCATCGAGCAGGTGATAGCGCTTGGCAATCTCGCGTGCCTCGCTACGGGTCTTGGCGGCCTTAATCTTGAGCGAAATCTCCTGCAGCTGATCCCAGGTGTAGTCGTCAAGCGAACCGCGGATGCCGTCCAGGTAGTCGGGGATGCCAAAGCCATGGGTCGCCGCCCCAACGACGCTGAGCCCCGCAACGGCTGCAACGACGCCACCGATAATAAACCGGCGGCGGGTCATGGCATCGTGCCGGGCCTGCTCCAGGATCTCTCTCGCGCGCTCGCCGGCGACGTCGACCTTAAGGTGCGTGCCAGAATCGATATCAATCGCGGCCTCGTCTCCTGTGCCTTCGCGGCCCTCGGATTCGGCATCAGTGAGGTATGCCGAGAGCACCTCGAGCATCTGCTGCTCGGTAGGGCGATCGCACTGCTCGACTGAGAGACCCTTCATGATGATCTGGACGATCGCTTCATCGCCCTCGCAGCGCGGCTCGAGCGGCTCCGGCTTGGTCTTGGTCTTTACGAGATAGAACGAGCCGGTTGCAGCGGCGTCCGTCGACTCAAAGTCAAACGGTTTGCGACCGCTGTAGAGCTGGTACAGAATGCTCGAAAGCGCGTAGACATCGATTGCCGGCGAACGGCGAAGGGCCGCGATGCCTTCGATATCCTGCGTGAGCATCTCGGGCGCGGCGTATGCGGGCGTGGCAAAGCGCCAGATGTCGGCGCGCCGGGTGATCGTGTCGTCGCCGAGGGCCATGGTCGCGGAGCCCATGTCGATGAGGCAGGGTTCAAAGGAGCGATCGGCGATCTGCTGCTCGAGCGTTCGGCTGGTGGTGCGGAACATAATATTGGCAGGCGAAAGGTCGCGATGGACGACCGGATTCACGAGTCCTTGCGTCATCAAGAGTGCGCGAAGCACGGCGTTTCCGACGGCGGCGACCATCTGGGTGGTCAGCCCGCCCGAGGCATCGTGCGGAAGCAAGGGCAGCGCCTGCTTGAGCGAGGTTCCCTCGACCCACTCCATGAGGATGAGCGGGTCATCCTCGCGCGATCCGTAGCCATAGACGCGCGGAAATCCGCGCAGGTGCGAGACGGTACACAGATGACGGTACTCCTCGAACAGCGCGGCGGTGTTGGCCAGGTGCGCTGCCGATTGCTCGGCGGAGCGGTCGGGGGCTTGGCCGGAAAGGATGGCGTTGTCCTTGAGTAGCTTGACGGCAAAGACCTCGCCGCTCGTGTTGGTCGCGCGCAGCACGTGTCCGATGTTGCCGTTGTTGCGGTGGGCCGTCTGGAGAATAAGCGTCATAAACCGACGTTTGGCGTCGTCCTCGGCGCTGGGGTCGACCGCCACGGCGGTATCGAACGTGTCAAGACGGATGAGTTTGTCGCCATAGGCGCTATCGGTAGTATCCATGGCGTTCCTTTGTCTGGCATGGGTTGCCGCACGTATACGCGAGCAGTGCGGATATCGGTAAAGTACCATGATAGCCGCACTGCCCACGTATACCGCTGAGCATTGTCGTTTACGACGCAGAAGGTAGAAGACGAAAGACGGACGGCGACCGTCTTCCGATCGCCGTCCGCGCTAGTCCACAATGACAAGGAATGTCGTGTAGAGACCCAGATGGAGCCTGTCGCTGTTTTCGATTTCCACTGGGGGATAGATCTTGCCGGGCTCGCGTTGGTCGCGCGGCGGCTCAATCACAATATCGCCGTCGCCTGCACCCGATTCGAGTACCGTGCCGTTGGTCGATCCAAGGCCCTGGGCGTACCAGTGCTCACCCTCAAGCCAAATGCGAAGATGCTCGCGCGATGCGTCGGCGCCCACATCGGTGATGCTGGGCGAGGTTTTGGGCAAAGAACCAATCACGGTGCCGCGCGGATCGCGTGTGAGGGGATGGATTTGCATGTCGGCGCAGTTGTCGGCATGGGTTCTGAGCAGACCGAGGTTGGGGGCGACGGTGCGCGGCTGCTCCAGGCTGCTCATAAAGCCACGTCCGACGGTAGTTTCGGTGGTGCCAAAGTGCCCGCCCGTCTTGCTGTCGCAAAAGCGCTCGACGGTGGCCACGCCCTGAACGGGATCGGCGAGCGCCCCCGTTGCTACAAAGAGCATCAAGAAGAGCGTGCTTTTCTCACGCACGGCATTGCCGTCAAAGATGTCGATGCGATTGAGGGCATTTGCATATAGGCGGCTGTCCAGTTTGTAGCTGGCGAGAGCCGACATCATTTCGTTGGCGGCCGGACCGCGATAGTGCTCGGCGATTGCCCGATAGGCGGACTCGCCGCCGCCGAGCTTGCTGCAGATTGCCGAGGAAAGGTTGAGCGTGGTGACGGTAAAGTCGCTGTAGATGGAGGGCGCGCACTGGTCAGGCTTGCGATGGACGATGTAACGGGTGAGATACGAGCGGTTGGAAGAGCATTTCTCGAGCAGGGTACTGCCGAGATAAGAGTTTCCATTGATGAGCATTCGGGCGATCTCGAGATGTTTAAGACCGCCGAACGAGCGAATATCGTTATAGAGGACCGAGCAAGGCGTCTCTGCTGCCACGGATACCTCCTTTGATTGCTTCCTAGCCAATATGGCGATAGGAATTAATGGCTCCCGGTGGGCGACGTATTAAATGGCTGCGCAATATACAGCGTAACCAAAGCAACATTATAGGCCACATGTTCGAAATTGCAGGAAGACTGAGAGATTTGGTTTGGACTGGACGGAAATCCCCCTCTGTCTTGTTCTGTAACATTTGGACCCGGTTTTGCCCTGCATCTGTTACAGATTGAGACAATCGGCCAGGCCCGCCCCGTCCGCCTCGTCATCTGTGGTTTACGTGGGGGCATACGGAGTGCGGGTATACTAACCGGCGGCGAATCTGCTCCATCGCTTAGAGCTGCTGCGTCTGGACGGCGCGTGATAGGGCTGCCAAAGCGATCGCCAGCGTGCTGAGCAACGTCCTCTCTGTGCGCACCCGTTTTTGTATGTATTAGCGCACTACCAAGCACGCCCGCGCGGCCGCATGCCGTGCCCATAACGCGTGCAGATAAGGAACAACGACATATGCGTAATTCTGTATCCGACGTCACCGACGCCGAGATCCTGGACGAGGCCCGCGAGGCTATGACCCAGGCTGCCTTCGATGCCGCCGATGAGGCCAATGCTGCCCAGGCCGTCGAGTCCGCTACCGAGAGCCTGCCCGCCTTTGACGAGCTGGG
Organism: uncultured Collinsella sp.; assembly: GCA_902464565.1. Classification (GTDB taxonomy): domain Bacteria; phylum Actinomycetota; class Coriobacteriia; order Coriobacteriales; family Coriobacteriaceae; genus Collinsella. The sequence continues at coordinate 20,541 of CABQJV010000021.1, read as the reverse complement.
CCTCTCCGACGAGATGCTCCGTGCTATCGAGAACCTGGGCTACACGGCGCCAACGCCTGTTCAGGCCGGCTCCATCCCCGTGGTGCTCGAGGGCCGTGACCTGCTTGCCGCCGCTCAGACCGGCACCGGCAAGACGGCTGCCTTTTTGCTGCCGACCATGAACAATCTGGAGCACATCGCTCCTCCCAAACCCGTGCGCGAGCGCGGCGGCCGCAACCGCCGTCGCGGTGTTAAAAAGCCCGAGGGCAACGGCCGTGGCCCCGTGATGCTCGTCATCACCCCTACGCGTGAGCTTGCCCAGCAGATCGACGAGGTCGCAAGCAAAATCGCCGACGTCACCGGCCATGTTGCCGTGACCGTCGTGGGCGGCGTGAGCTACAAGCCGCAGACCGCGGCACTTAAGTACGGCTGCGACATCCTGGTCGCAACGCCGGGCCGTCTGGTCGATCTGATCGAGCAGGGTGCCTGCCATCTGGACGAGGTCAAGGTGCTGGTGCTCGACGAGGCCGACCGTATGCTCGACATGGGCTTTTTGCCTGCCGTCCGCCGCATTGTGCGCGAGACGCCGGCCGAGCGCCAGACGCTGCTGTTCTCGGCGACGCTCGACGAGGAGGCCGTGGGCGAGATCACCGACCTGGTGAGCGACCCGGCACGCGTGGAGATCGCGCCCGCCACGTCGACCGCCGACACCGTCGACCAGTTTGTGTTCCCGGTGTCCATCGAGGCCAAGAACAACCTGCTGCCCGAGTTCCTCAAAAAGGAGGGCCCGGAGCGCACTATCGTCTTTATGCGCACCAAGCACCGCGCCGACAGCTGCTGCCGTCGTCTGGAGCGCAAGGGCATCAAGGCCGCCGCGATTCACGGCAACCGCAGCCAGGCCCAGCGCGAGCGTGCCCTTTCGGCCTTCCGCGACGGTACCGTTGACGTGCTGGTGGCAACCGACGTGCTTGCCCGCGGCATCGACATTAGCGACGTGCGCTACGTCGTGAACTTTGACGTGCCGGCCGAGCCGACCGACTACATCCACCGCATTGGCCGCACGGGCCGCGCCGGCGAGCTGGGCTGGGCCATCACGTTTGTGACCGAGCAGGATGTCGATGAGTTCTACGAGATCGAGAAGCTCATGGACAAGACCGCCGACATCTACGAGGCCGGTGACCTGCATGTGGGCCCCAATCCGCCCGCGGTTGACCCCGAGCGCGATCCTGCGGCCTTTAAGGTGAAGAAGAAGACCAAGCGCGGCAAGTCCAAGAGCAAGAAGAAGCTTGAGCAGGCGCGTCGCGACGGCAAGCGCAACGGCGACGATTACGGCGACGTGGCTGGTCGTTCCAACCGCGGTCGCGACGAGCGCCGTGGCGATGGCGAGCGTCCGAGCCGTCCCAAGCGCGGTGGCAAGACCCGCGTGCGCGAGGGCGTTCAGGCTCGCGTGGACGAGGCCGTGGAGAGCGTGGCCCGCGAGGTTGCTGCCGAGGAGCGCGGCGGTGCTGACGCCGTCAAGCAGGCCCCGCGTGGCAACCGTGCCGAGCGTCGTGCCAAGCAGTTCCAGGGCGAGGCACATCGCCGCCGCCGCGAGGACGAGGATCGCGGTGGCCGTCGTCGTGTCGAGCGCGAGGACGAGGGCCGCGGTTCGCGCGGTGGCAAGCGCGGTGCGGGCGACCGCCGTCGTTCCGGTCGTGATGACGAGCGCGGTGGCCGTGATGAGCGTCGCGGCGGCGAGGGTCGTGGTGAGCGTGCTGCCCGTGGCGGTGAGTCCCGTGGCGGCAAGCGCTTTGAAGAGCGCGGTAGCCGCGGCGGCGAGCGTCGCGAGGGTGCTCGCGGCAATGGCGGCCGCGGCGGCGCTGGTCGTTCGAATGAGTCGCGCGATCGTCGTGACCCGCGTGCCAGCCGCGATCGTCGCGATGACTGGCGCAACTACGACGATACCCGCGAGGAGCGTCGTGGCGGCTATCGTGGCGCTCGTGGTGGCAACCAGGCCGGCTCCCGTGGCGGCCGTGCCGGCGGTCGCGATAACCGTGGCAGCTATGGCAACAGCCGTGGCGGCAAGCGCGGCGGCAGCTCCCGTCGCCCCGGTGACGGCGGCGGCAAGCGCAAGTAACATACACATCGCACGCTAGCGTGAGACAAGCTAAGGGCCCGAGCAAACAACGCTCGGGCCCTTTTGTTTGCCGTGTCCATCGCTAATTCAAACGTGATTTTCTCGGGAATGCATCTGGGGGATGCTGAGGACCTATTTTCTGCCATGCAGCAATGGGCCCCATGGGGTGCGCCGTGCATTTTTTGGAGTATTCTGCAGTTCGAGTTGTCTGCATATGATCCGACGTCGCCAACGGTGGCCTTCGGATATCCCTGGCGAGCGTTCTGAGTCAGATTTCGCCGTTTTCCGGAGCAGGGGCGCGTCATTCTCGCCATGTCGGGACTTAGAATGATACGGCGCCCTACAGTTTTGCCCACCCGCGGCGGTGCTGGCGTGGTTACGTTGCAGAATACTCCGTTTTTTGCACGTGCTTGGGTGGGGTACCTTAGGAGAACGCGGCGGTATCCCGTAAATATATACAATCTGTACCGTAATTTATACAAAACGAAGAGGCAGACAGCGTAGAGTGGGTGCATTGGGGTGCTTGGTGCATCAAAACGGGGACCCCACGTGCCGTATACTCTGGCTGGATGTGAAAGCGGCTTGACGCGTTGCCAGGCGTAGGGGGAGGGTGTCTAGATGAGCGTATTCGAAATTGTGTTTAGTCCGACGGGCGGAACGCAGAAGGTGTCTGGCCTTATGGCCGGGGCACTGGGCAAGAATACCGTTACCGTCGATCTGACCGATAGCGGACTAGATTTCAGCGCTGTCTCGATGACTGAGGACGACGTGGCCGTAATCTCTGTGCCGGCGTATGCCGGTAGAATCCCGGCTGTGGTGGCTGACCGGTTGGGCATGGTGCGCGGTAACGGGGCTCGGGCTGTTTTGGTTTGTGTATACGGAAACCGCGCGTTTGAGGACACGCTCGTAGAGCTGGAGGACGTTGCGAAGCATGCGGGATTCCGGGTGATCGCGGCAGTTGCGGCCATTGCAGAACATTCCATTGCGCGACAGTTTGCTGCCGGTCGTCCGGATGCGCAGGATGCGGCGCAGCTCGCAGAGTTTGCGCAGCAAATTCAGCAAAAGCTGTTGGCTGAGGATACATCCGAGCCCTTTATTCCCGGCAATCGTCCTTATAAACAAGCCGGAGGTCACCGCATGGTACCCGAGGCAACAGAGGATTGCGTTTCCTGCGGTGCATGCGCCGCGTCGTGCCCCGTTTGTGCTATCGACAAGGGTGACCCCAAACGAGCAGCTGGCGAGGCGTGCATCTCCTGCATGCGCTGCATTGCCGTATGTCCGCGAGGCGCTCGTAAGCTTGATCCCAACAAGCTATTCGCTGTTTCCCAGATGCTGGGCAAGGTTTGCGTCGTGCGGAAGGAATGCGAGCTCTTTATCTAGCGCATACGAAATTGGTGCAATGGGACCAGGTTAATCTGCACCAACCTGGTGCAAACAAACCTGTCCCCAATGCACCAGAGTGAGGAGTGTCCCCGAGTGCCGGCAGAAAAGGAACGTCCCTAAGTACCGCCTAAATACCGTTTATCGAAGAAAAAATACCGTTCATCGGTCATAATGGTTGTTCCGGCTTTGGGCTTGTCTACAATAGCTCCCGTAAAAAGAAATGCGGAAGGTTACCGAGTCCCTCGGACATGGGCCTAACCAAAGTCTTTGAACGGGTGTGTCTCTATGGATGCATTCGCTTGATTTTGGTTGGGCTATATTTATGAAGGGACATACCACCATGGGTTTCTTTTCTCGCCTGATGGGCGGTTCGGATGAGCAGAAGACTGCAGCTTCCGAGTTCGAAATCCTCGCTCCCGTTTCCGGCGAGCTTGTTCATCTAGATAATACCAATGACCCCGCTTTTAGCAGCCGTGCTGTGGGCGATGGCGTTGCCGTGGTTCCCCAAGAGGGAACGGTGTGCGCTCCTGTTTCCGGCACCGTTGCGGCGCTGTTTCCGACTGAGCACGCGCTGGGCATCATGTCCGACGACAGCTCTGCTCAGGTGATGCTGCATATCGGAATCGATACTGTTAAGCTTGAGGGCAAGGGCTTCCATGCGCTTGTTGCCCAGGGTGACCATGTCGACGCGGGCCAGCCCCTCGTCGAGGTCGATTTCGACGCGGTCCGCGCCGCCGGCTTCGACCCCACGGTCTTCGTTATCGTGTGCGAGCGTTCGGAGAACTCGACTCTTCGTGAGCATGCTTCCGGCCCTGTTGCTGTTAAAGAGCCTGTCGTCTGGCTTTCCGAGTAAATTCTTGTGGTGGGTACCGTGGTTATCAAGCGAGTTTTTAACAACAACGTCGCAATGGTCACTTCGGACGATGGCTCCGAGCTCATCGTCATCGGCCGAGGCCTCTGCTTTGGCCGTCATGCCGGCGATGCCATCGACGAGGCGTCGATCGAAAAGACCTACGCGTTGCAGGAGGGAACTTCTCAGGACTCGCGTACGATTGACCGCTTGGCACATCTTTTGGAGTCCATCCCCACCGTCAACCTCGTGATTGCCGAGGACATTGTTCAGATGCTCCGTCGAGAGCTCAATGTTGATATCAACGACAAGATTCTCATTGCTCTCGCAGACCATATCAGCCTTGCTTTGGAGCGTGAGCGCAAGGGCGTCTCCTGTGAGAATCCGTTGCTGCTCGAGATCCAGCAGTTCTATCGCAAGGAGTATGCACTTGCGGGCCGTGCGCTGCAGATTATCAAGGAGTATATGGGCATCCAGATGAGCGAAGAAGAGCAGGGTTTTATTACGCTGCATATCGTCAACGCCACCATGCCGCAGCGCTCCGATCGTCTGATTGTTTCGGTCCAGCTTGTTCGCGACGTGCTTGCGATTGTTTCTGAGCGCTATTCTACGACCCTCGATAACACCTCGCTGCCTTACGAACGCTTCGTTCGTCACCTGCAGTTTTTCGCACAGCGGGCGCTTGGCCCCACGGCCGGGCAAATCAATGGCGACGCGCTGTTCCGAATCGATGAAACGGCGTATCCGTGCGCATTCTCGTGTGCGGATGCCATAGCCGCTCACCTGTCGTCTACCTATAACGTTGTCGTTACCAATGCCGAGAAGAGTTATCTCGCATATCACATTGTTAACCTGCTTGGAGAACCTGGTCTCTAGGCATAACGTGCCCACACATCGATTGATATAAGGCAAGGCTCACGGTCTTGTCTAGGGCACATCTGTCTTAATTTGCGGAAAAGGAAGGGGAGTACCGCTATGACCGCAAAAAAGAAGTTCAATTTCAAAGCGCCGTTGGAGGTGTTCGCGAAGTCGATCGTTCAGCCGATGATGTATCTCTCGGTTGCCGGCATCCTGCTCATCGTGGGCATCATTCTGACCAACAAGACCATTTGTGCTTTGGTCCCCGTACTGGGCTCCGGTCCGTTCCAGCTTGTGGGCGCCGTTGTCTACCAGTCGCTGATGTTTATCATCAACAACCTCTCGATTCTGTTCTGCGTGGGCATCGCCGGCGCCATGGCAAAGAAGAACAAGGGCCATGCCTCGCTGATCGCCCTGATGTCGTTCTTCCTGTTCCTGCAGGCTAACAACATCGTACTCAACGCCACCGGCTCTCTTGCCGATGCGAGCGGCATGCTCGGTCTTACCGGAACCGGCCAGGCCACCGTTATGGGCATTCAGGTGCTCGATACCGGCGTGTTTGGTGGCATCATCCTTGGTTGCATCACCGGTGCCGTGTTCAACAAGTACTCGAACAAGCAGTTCCCCATTGCCCTTTCGATGTTCTCGGGCGTTCGCTTTCCGTTCCTGATCATGATCATCATTTCCTGGATCATGGGCGCTGGCTTCTGCATCGTTTGGCCTCCGGTTCAGGGTGCCATCTCCTCCGTTGCCGGCATCATTAAGGAGTCGGGCAACATCGGTCTGTTTATCTACGGCATGCTCAACAAGCTGCTCGTTCCCACCGGTCTGCACCACCTCATCTACACCCCGTTCCAGTTCTCCGATGTGGGCGGCACCCTTACGCTGGGTGATCAGGTTATCGCCGGCGCCTATCCCATCCGTGTTGCCGAGATGGCAATGACGGGTCAGCCCTTCTCCGATAGCACCTACTTCAACAGCTATACCTTCAACAACCTGTGGCCCTACATCGGCATCGGTCTCGCCTTTATCGTCACCGCTTACAAGGGGAACAAGGACAAGACCAAAGCCGTTATCATCCCGCTGATCATCACCGCCGTGCTCTCCTGCGTGACCGAGCCCATGGACTTCCTCTTTGTCTTTGCCGCTCCCGTGCTCTTTGTCGTTCACTCGGTTCTTTCCGGCATCTTCCTGGTTCTGCTCAAGGTTCTCTCCGTGCCCGCTTCGACTGCAGGCGGCATTATCAACATCGTGGTTTCCAACCTGGTCCTCGGTGTCGACAAGACCAACTGGCCGGTTATGCTCGTGCTCGGAGTCGTCAACGCCGCTCTGTACTTCTTCCTCTTCACCTTCCTTATTAAGAAGCTCAACCTCCACACGCCTGGTCGCGAGGAGGAGTCCGAGCTCGCCGAGTCCGTTGCCGAGGGCGAGGCCGCCGCGTCTGTCGCGGTGAAGCAGGGCGCTGTTGCCGCAGCTCCCGCAGAGGGCGTCGATGCGGGTATTGCCGACCTGGTCGCAGGTCTTGGCGGCAAGGACAACATCGAGGAGCTCGAGAACTGCTTTACGCGTCTCCGCGTGAACGTTAAGAACCCGGACCTCATCAATGAGGACCTCATCAACCACGTGCCCAACAGCGGCATCAACCGCAACGGCAATAATATCCAGATCATCTTTGGCATGAAGGTTGCCGAGATGCGCGACAAGGTCGAAAACGCAATTGAGAAGGAGCAGTAAACAATGATCATTACTCTGTGTGGTGGCGGATCCACCTTTACCCCCGGCATCGTCAAGTCCATCGCCCTGCGCAAGGACGAGCTCGATGTTGACGAGATTCGTCTGTACGACATCAACGAGGAGCGCCAGCGCAAGATCGGCGTGCTCGTGGACTGGATTTTGCACGAGGACCTCGGCCTGGACATCAAGCTCACGGTGACCACCGACAAGGAGACTGCCTTTACGGATGCCAGCTTCGTGTTTGCCCAGATGCGCGTGGGCGGCTACGCCATGCGCGAGCAGGACGAGAAGATTCCGCTGCGTCACGGCTGCGTGGGTCAGGAGACTTGCGGTTGCGGCGGTCTTGCCTACGGCATGCGCACCATCTTCCCCATGGTCGAGCTGATCGATGACGTTGAGAAGTACGCCAAGAAGGACTACTGGATTCTCAACTATTCCAACCCTGCCGCCATCGTCTCCGAGGGCTGCCGTGTGCTGCGTCCCAACGCTCGTATCATCAACATCTGCGACATGCCGATCGCGATCATCGACGTGGTCTGCGCCGCGCTCGATATCGACAAGAAGGATGTCGAGTACGATTACTTTGGTCTCAACCACTTTGGTTGGTTCACCTCGATCCGCCACAAGGGCGAGGAGGTGCTCCCGCAGCTGCGCGAGTACATCAAGGAGCACCAGATCCTGCTGCCCGACTCCTACCTCAAGGGCATGGGCTCGCTCATGGCAAAGAAGCCCGAGGAGGCCACTGACGAGCACCCCGAGCAGAATCGCCACACCAAGGGCAGCTGGTACTACGTCTGGAAGGGCGAGTACGAGATCATGGAGTGCTTCCCGGAGTACCTGCCCAACACGTATCTGAACTACTACCTGCAGCAGAAGGAGTTCGTCGAGCATTCCAACCCCGAGCGCACCCGTGCTAACGAGGTCGAGGAGACGCGCGAGAAGAACCTCTTCGACGGCATCGACCATTACGAGAAGACGGGCGAGATCGACGAGAGCACGTTCTATGCGGGCAGCCACGGTGACTGGATTGCCGACCTGGCCATCGCTCTGAAGAACGACACCAAGCAGCGCTTCCTGGTCATTTGCGAGAACAAGGGCGCTATCCCCAACATGCCCTACGACGCCATGGTCGAGCTGCCTGCCTACATTGGCAAGAACGGCCCCGAGGTCATCAGCCGCGACAACATTCCTCTGTTCCAGCAGGGCCTCATGATGCAGCAGCTGAACTCCGAGAAGCTTGTGGTCGAGGCCACGATCGAGGGCTCGTACGAGAAGGCACTCAAGGCCTTTACGCTCAACAAGACCGTGCCGTCGATGAAGGTCGCCAAGGAGGTTCTCGACGACATGATCGAGGCCAACAAGGGTTACTGGCCCGAGCTTAAGTAAAAGCAACAGGGTCGCTGGCCGCATACCATGAGCAATGCCCCGTCCACGTGATTGCGTGGGCGGGGCATTGTCGTTTGGTAACGCGTTTTATCAAATATGGCATTTATCTGCGGTAATGTTCTATTTCACCGCTGAGGGTGACATTTCATGCCGCCTGCCGAACTGCGTGAAGACCTAACAACTTTTTAGGTCAGTGTTGTGCGTGTAGCAACTTCGCCCGGCCTCGCCTCCGGGCTGCCATGTGAGAGGGGATCTTATGGCTCGACTGCATGTAATGGAACGCAGCCACGCTCAGGCCGTCATGGACGACCTGCACGATGCGCTCGGACGTCGTCTGGCGGTGAGCTCGCTCGCCCCGTGTCCCGTGGAGTTTACGGCAGCGCTCGTCAACCTGTGCTCCACCCAGAGCTGCGGCAAGTGCACGCCCTGCCGCGTGGGCCTAAGCGCGCTGAGCGACCTGCTCGCCGATGTGCTCGAAGGGCGCGCCGATGAGTCCACGCTCAACCTGATTGAACGCACGGCCCGCACCATCTACCTTTCGAGCGACTGCGCCATCGGCTACGAAGCTGGCGCCATGGCACTCACGGCCATTCGCGGTTTTCGCGACGATTTTGAGCATCACATCCGCGAGCACTCCTGTGGCTTTGACCGCGAGGCCCGCGTCCCGTGCGTCTCGGGCTGCCCGGCGCACGTCGACATTCCCGGTTACATTTCGCTGGTCGAGGCCGGCCGCTATGCCGATGCCGTCAAGGTCATCCGCAAGAACAACCCGCTGCCGCTCGTTTGCGGCCTGGTGTGCGAACATCCCTGCGAGATGCACTGTCGCCGCGGCATGGTCGATGATCCCATGAACATCCTCGCCCTCAAGCGTTTTGCCGTTGAGCACAGCGACCTCAACGATTACAAGCCCAGCGTGGCCGACAACACCGGCAAGCGCATCGCCGTGATCGGCGGTGGCCCGGCCGGCCTTTCCTGTGCCTACTACCTGGCCGTGATGGGCCATAAGGTGACCATCTTTGAGCAGCGCCACCACCTGGGCGGCATGCTGCGCTATGGCATTCCCAGCTACCGTCTGCCGCGCGAGCGCCTGCAGGCCGAGATCGACTGGATCTTGAGCGCCGGCATCGACGTGGAACTCGACCACTCCGTCAATGGCGAGGAGCTTGCCCGCCTGCGCGACGAGTTCGATGCCGTTTATCTGGCCATTGGCGCCCACAGCGATAAGAAGCTCGGCCTTCCGGGCGAAGAGGCGCCCGGCGTGGAGTCGGCCGTCAAGATGCTGCGCGCCATCGGCGACGACGAGCTGCCCGACCTGAGCGGTCAGCGCGTGTGCGTCATCGGCGGCGGCAACGTGGCCATGGACGTGGCGCGCTCTGCCGTGCGCTGCGGTGCCGAAAAGGTGAGCATCGTCTACCGCCGTCGCATCTGCGACATGACGGCCCAGGATGCCGAGATTGCCGGCGCCCAGGCCGAGGGCTGCGAGGTTCTTGAGCTCACCGCACCGCTCGCTATTGAGACGGGCGAGGAAGGTCGCGTGAGTGGCCTGCGCGTGCAGCCGCAGATTATCGGCGAGCCCCGTCGTGGGCGTCCGGCCCCGCGTGCCGCCGCCACGCCCGAGCGCGTCATTCCCTGCGAGCGCGTGTTTGTGGCCATTGGCCAGGACATCGATTCCAAGCCGTTTGAGGACATGGGCATCGCCTGTAAGTGGGGCTGCGTGGTCACCGATTCGGATGGCGCCGTGCCTAACTTCGATGGCCTCTTTAGCGGCGGCGACTGCCAGACCGGTCCCGCCACCGTCATCCGTGCCATCAACGCCGGCCGCGTTGCTTCGGCAAATATCGACCGCTACTTGGGCTTTGACCACAAGATAAAGCTCGACGTTGAGCTGCCGACCGTGCAGTTTAAGGGCAAGCACGAGTGCGGCCGCTGCGAGCTGGGCGAGCGCGAGGCTGGCGAGCGCATCCACGATTGGAATCTGGTCGAGCAGGGCCTCACCGAGGAGGAAGCGCGCCAGGAGGCGAGCCGCTGCCTGCGTTGCGACCACTTTGGATTTGGCGCGTTCCGCGGAGGGAGGAACCTGGAATGGTAGAGCCCAACAAAACCACCGTCGGCGACAACACCGAAAACGGAGCGCACAATATGGTCAAGCTCACTATCGATAACTGCGAGGTCGTGGTTCCCGAGCACACCACGATCCTGGACGCGGCCAAGTCCGTCGGCATCCAGATTCCCACCCTGTGCTACCTGCGCGATCTAAACGAGATCGGCGGCTGCCGCGTGTGCGTGGTCGAGGTCGAGGGCTGCGACCAGCTGGTTGCCGCCTGCAACAACTACGTGCTCGACGGCATGGTGGTCCACGCCAACAGCCCCAAGGCCCGCGAGGCCCGTCGCACCAACGTGCAGCTGCTGCTGTCCCAGCACGATTCGCAGTGCACGAGCTGCGTGCGCAGCGGCAACTGCAACCTGCAGACCATCGCCAACGACCTGGGCATCTTCTATTTGCCGTACGAGCAGCACCTGGCGCGCGAGGGCTGGGACTTCGATTTCCCCATCATCCGCGATAACGACAAGTGCATCAAATGCATGCGCTGCATCAAGGTGTGCGAGAGCGTGCAGGGCTTAGGGATTTGGGATCTGACCAACCGCGCCACGCATACCGCCGTGGGTACCCGCGGGCGCGCACCGATCGGCAAGACCGATTGTGTCGCATGCGGCCAGTGCATCACGCATTGCCCAACGGGCGCGCTGCGCGAGCGCGACGACACCGAGACCGTGTTCGATGCTCTCGCCGATCCCGACAAGATCGTGCTGGTGCAGATCGCGCCTGCCGTGCGCAGCGCCTGGGGCGAGGAACTCGGCATCCAGCGCGAGGAGGCCACCGTCGAGCGTCTGGCCTGCGCACTGCGCCGCGTTGGCTTTGAGTACGTGTTCGACACCGATTTCTCGGCCGACCTCACCATTATGGAGGAGGGTTCCGAGCTGCTCGAGCGCCTAGGCGCCGCCGCTAAGGGCGAAGGCGACAGCCGCGGCTGGCCCATGTTTACGAGCTGCTGCCCGGGTTGGGTGCGCTTTGTGAAGGCGCGCTATCCGGAGTTTGTCGACAGCCTGTCCACGTCCAAGTCGCCGCAGCAGATGTTCGGCGCCATCGCCAAGACATATTACGCCAAGGTGCTGGGCGTTGAGCCCGAGCGCTTGTTCGTGGTGTCCGTGATGCCGTGCACGGCCAAGAAGGCCGAGTGTGCGCTGCCGAGCATGGTGGGCGAGGACGGCACGCCCAACGTGGACGTTGCGCTGACGGTGCGCGAGATGGTGCGCATGATCCGCGCGAGCCACGTGAGTGTTGACACGCTGGTCGAGGAGCCGCTCGATACGCCGCTGAGCTTTGGCACGGGCGCGGGTGTGATCTTTGGCGCCACGGGCGGCGTGATGGAGGCCGCCGTGCGCTCGGCCTATTACCTGGTGACGGGCGAGAACCCCGATGCGGACTTCTTTACTGACGTGCGCGGCCTGGACGGCTGGAAGGAAGCCGCGGCCGATATCGAGGGCACCAAAGTGCGCGTCGCCGTGGTGCACGGGCTGGGCAACGCCGCCCGCCTACTCGACGCGATTCGCGACGGTCGTGCGAGCTATGACTTCGTTGAGGTTATGGCGTGCCCCGGCGGCTGCGTCGGTGGCGGCGGTCAGCCCATCCATGACGGCTGCGAGCTGGCGGCCGAGCGTGGTCAGGTACTCTGGGGCCTGGATGCGAACGCCGAGATTCGCTTCTCGCACGAGAATCCCGATGTCCAGGCTTGCTACCGCGAGTTCTTGGGCGAGCCGCTCTCGCCGCTGGCCGAGGAGTTGCTGCATACCGACCATCACGCCTGGTCGATGCCCAACGAGGGGGCGTGCTAGCCATGCGTGTGTTTGATGTTGAGATGTCGCGCCGGGGGTTTGCCTCGGCGCTCGCCGTGGGCGCCCTGTCGCTCGCGCTGGCTGGCTGTGGCGGCGGGTCTGCCGGGGCCGGGTCTGCCGCGGGCTCGGCTGCCGGGTCTGTCGCTGACGGTGCCGCTGCCGAGCCGGTCGAGGTGCACGTCGCCTCGCTCAAGGGGCCGACCTCGATTGGCCTGGTGCAGTTTATGGACCAGGCTGCCGATGGCGAGACGGACAATGAGTTCGACTTTGCGATCAACACTGCCGCCGACGAGATCGCGCCCAAGGTGATTCAGGGCGATATCGACATTGCCTTGGTGCCGGCCAACGTGGCGAGCGTGCTCTACAACAAGACCGAGGGCGCGGTGCAGGTCATCGACATCAACACGCTGGGCGTGCTGAACGTGGTGACGGGTAACGCGAGTGTGGCCTCGTTTGGCGATCTGGCGGGCCATACTGTCTACATGACGGGCAAGGGCACCACGCCGGAGTACGTCATGAGTTACCTGCTGGAGCGCGCGGGCCTGACCGGCCAGGTGGCGCTTGAGTTTAAGAGCGAGCCCACCGAGGTGCTGTCGGCGTTGCTTGCCGATCCGTCTGCCGTGGGCGTGCTGCCCGAGCCGTTCAAGACCGCTGCCATCGCAAAGAGCGAAGGCAAGCTGTCGGCTCCGGTAAGTCTGACCGATGTGTGGGATGAGCTGGCAAGTGACACGGGTTCGCGCCTGCTGACGGGCGTGACCGTGGTGCGCCGTGCCTTTGCCGAGGAGCATCCCGAGGCCGTGGCGGAATTCCTGAGCTGCCATGCTGCGAGCGTTGAGGCCGTGAACGCGGCGCCGGCGGACTGGGCTCAGGCCGTGGTCGATGCGGGTATCGTGGATAACGCCGCGATTGCCGAAAAGGCGATTCCCGGGTGCATGCTCGTGTGCCAGACGGGGAAGGATATGAAGGCGGCGCTCGGTGGATACCTGCAGGTGCTGGCCGATGCGGACGCGAGCGCCGTGGGCGGCAAGCTCCCGGCTGACGATTTCTACTACATGGAGTAGCCCGTGCGTGCGTTTGCTCGACACATGACAGAGCGTATGAAGGCGGTGGCGGCAGCAGGTGCCGTTGCCGCCTTTTGGCTTGCCGTGTGGGTGCTGATGGCGGGTTTCGTGGCGCAGCCGTTGATTTTGCCGGGGCCGGGCGCTGTCGTGGTGGCGTTGCTGCGGCTGGTGTGCGATGTCGGCACGTGGGCGATTCTGGCGGGCTCGGGTGCGCGGATTCTAGGCGGTTTGGCGCTTGCCGCGGTGTGCGGCGGCGTGATGGCGGGAGCCTCGGTGCGGTCGCGGACGTTTGCCCGCCTGGTGGCGCCGGCGCTTTCGTTTGTTAAGGCGACACCGGTTGCCTGCGTGGTGGTCCTGCTGCTCATTTGGTTGGGGTCGGCGCGCGTGAGCATTGCGGCGGTCTTTTTGATGGCGCTGCCGGGCGTATATTTTTCGCTGGTCGAGGGCTTGGCGCAAGTGGATAAGCCGCTGGAGCAGATGTTTCGTCTGCATGGCGTGCGGGGTTGGCGTCTGTTTTGCGCCCACACCTGGCGCGAGGTCCTGCCGTTTGTGCTTTCGTGCGCCCGCGCTGTGATCGGCATGAGCTGGAAGGCCGGCGTGGCGGCGGAGCTGATCGGCATGGCGGTGGGCACCGTGGGTGAGCGCATCTATCAGGCGAAGCTGCTCATCGAGACGGCTGACCTGCTGGCTTGGACCGTGCTAGTCGTGGCGGCATCGTGGGCATGCGAGCGTGTGCTGGTGTGGTTGCTGCGGGCTTCGGGGCCCGCGGCGTGGCGTGCTGCCGTGTGGGCACATGGGCGTGGTACTCGCGGGCGTTCGGGCGACTCTGCTGGCGCCGGCGCTGCTGCGGAGCTTGCGCTCGCGGTGGGCGACCGGGCGCCCTGGGCGCCGGCACTCGACGGACTGGTGCTTCGCGTGCCCGCGGGTGGGCGCGCCTGCGTGATGGGCGCCTCGGGTGTGGGCAAGTCGACGTTGCTCGCGCTGGCGGCGGGGGAGTGCGCACCGTGCTCGATGGTGTTTCAGGATGTGCACCTGGTCGAGGACGTTTCTGCCCTGGATAACGTGCTGGTGTGCGCCGACGCGCACATGGACGCCTCGAGTGCCGCAGCCCTGTTGCGCCTGCTGGTGCCGGGGGTCGATGTGCATGCTCGTGTGGCCGAGCTTTCGGGCGGGCAGCGCCGTCGCGTCGAGATTGCCCGAGCTCTGCTGTGCCCAGGCGACGCGGTGATTCTGGACGAGCCCTTTACCGGTCTAGACATCGCTGCGCGCGACGCATGCGCCGAGGTCGTGCGCGACTTGCTCGACGGCCGCATGCTGTTGCTTGCTACGCACGATGCCGTCGACGCTCAGGCCCTCAATATCTCGGACATCATCACGCTCTAAATACTTACTCAGCAACAAATTGATCCGTTTTTTCTCCGTCCCCATGGGATCGGGTATGGTATTCTATCTGCGGGGTAATACTTAGGAATACCAAGTAATACCAACGCCGTAGAACAAACTCCAGATGCGGGCCAATCGGGTTGCCTTCACAGCCCGTCGCCCAGCCGCGTGGCCCGCATCCATCCGCACCACCGTCGTTTCAAAAAGGAAGCGCCATGGCAGAACACATGACCCCGGTTGTCGCGAAGGTCTTGCCCGAGGAAAAGGCGGCCTTCGCGGCGGCAACCCAGCTCGTGGGCACCACGCCGTCCAACGCCATCCGCATGTTCATCGCCGCCTTCAATCGCTGCGGCACCTTCCCGTTCGACATCTCGCCCAACGGGGCTTTTGGCAAAGACTGTCCCCAGCAACTAGTCGTTAAAGAACGTCCCCAATGACTAGTCGTTGGGGACGTTCTTTAACGACTACCTGTCGGGAGGAGGTTGGCATGCTCAATGCGATGATTTGGGCGCTTGCCTGTTTTGGCGTCGTCGCTGCCGATATTGCCCTGAGCGTCGTTTTGTTCTCCGCCCTTGGCGTCGCATCGGTGTTCATGGGTTTTTCGATCGATGGCCTCGACATTCAATTGCTTCAGGCCGTCGCGCAGACGGCATCGTTTTTGATGGCGCTACTGTGGTGGCGTTATCTGTGGCCGCGTTCGTTTATGGCACGCCGGCAAAGCGAGCATCCGCTCGGCGGGGGAGCGCGTGGGGCGTGGAAACGCATCGCCTGCGTTATCGTGATTGGCTTGGCCCTGCAGGTGGTCGTTGGCTACGTGACCGACGCCGTGCTGTCGCTGTTGCCCGATGCCGCGGCCGACTACAGCGAGCTTGTCGAGGAAACAGGCATGGGCGACACCAGCTATCTCGCCGTCCTGACTACGGTGCTCGGCGCCCCATTTTGTGAGGAGCTGCTGGTGCGCGGCATTATTTTTGAGTTTTCGCTCCGAGCGTTTAATCCGCAGTGCCGCCCACTTTGGAAGCGCCGGCGTCGTGCGAGCGCGCAGGACGGCGCCATGGTGCCCTGGTCGGCCCCGAGTACCTGGGGCGTCGCCGCGGCAATCGTGCTGCAGGCGGCGGTCTTCGGCTTTATGCACATGAACTGGGTGCAGGGTTGCTACGCGGGTGCCGCCGGCCTCATCTTTGGTTGGGTGCTCGTGACGACCGGAAAGCTCCGCTACACGATCCTGCTGCACTTTGCCTTTAATGCCGGGTCGTATCTCATGGGGCTGCTGTGGTTTGTGAACACTCCGCTCGACGTGGTGGTCACGGTTGCCATCGCCGGCTTTGTGCTGGTAGGGGCGATGCGCTCGCTGCGCCACGCGTGTGGGATGGACGCAGCGAGCGCGCCGCTGCCCTAGTTGCGACGTCCGCCGCCGTTGGCGCCCTGCCGTCCCTGGGCCGCGCGATTGCGACCGGCAGTGTTCTGTGCGCGCGACATGCCGCCGTGCCCCTTGCTACCCTTGGGCCCCTTGCCGCCGGCGCCGCCATGCGGTTTGCCGCCCTTCTTGCCGGTGCCATGCCCGCCGCCAGCAGACGTCTCGCCCGGGCGCGGGGGCACGGGACGAATCAGGCAATGCTTGGTGTAGCCAATCAGATCGCGGCGGCCGGCTTTTTCCAGCGCCTCGCGCACGAGCTTGTAGTTCTCGGGCTTGCGATACTGGATGAGCGCACGCTGCATGGCCTTCTCGTGCGGGTCGCGCGCCACGTAGATCGGCTCCATGGTGCGCGGGTCCACGCCGGTGTAGTACATGCAGGTCGACATGGTGGACGGCGTGGGGTAGAAGTCCTGCACCTGCTCGGGCATATAGCCCATGTCGCGCACGGCTTCGGCGAGCTCTACGGCTTCCTTCATCGTCGAGCCGGGGTGGCTCGAGATCAGGTATGGCACCACATACTGCTTGAGTCCGTATTCGCGGTTCAGGCGTTCAAATTTACGGCAGAACGCATCGTAGACGGCTCGGCTCGGCTTGCCCATCACGGACAACACCGCGTCGCTCACGTGCTCGGGTGCCACGCGTAGCTGGCCCGAGACATGATGCTCCAGCAGCTCGCGCAAAAACTCGTCCGAGGCGTCGGCCATGGTGTAGTCGAAGCGGATGCCGCTGCGGACGAAGACCTTCTTGACGCCCGGCAGCTGGCGCAGGTCGCGCAACAGCTGCGTGTAGCCGCTCTCGTCGACTACCATGTTCTTGCACACGCTCGGCCACAGGCAGCGCTTGTTCTTGCACACGCCGTGCTTGAGCTGCTTGTCGCAGGCAGGGCGGCTAAAGTTTGCCGTCGGTCCGCCCACGTCGTTGATGTAGCCCTTAAACTCGGGATCGCGCGTGAGCAGCTCGGCCTCGCGCATGATCGAGTCGTGGCTGCGCATCTGCAACACGCGGCCCTGGTGGAAGGTAAGGGCGCAAAACGAGCACTCGCCAAAACAGCCGCGGTTGGAGCTAATGGAAAACTTGATCTCGGCAAAGGCTGGCACGCCGCCCGCCGCGTCGTAGTCGGGATGCCAATCGCGTGCGTAGGGGAGTTCGGCAACCTCGTCCATCTCGTCGGTGGTGAGTGTTGCCGACGGCGGGTTCTGCACCACGTACACGCTGTTGGGATATGGCTCTACCAAGCGATGGCCGGTGATAGGGTCCATATTTTGCTGCTGCACGTTAAAGCTGCGGGCGTAGTTGAGCTTGTCAGCGGCAAGGTCGTCCCAGCTGGGCAGCAGGTCGTAGTCGTAGACCTCGTCGAGCGAACCCGTGCGGTAAACGGTGCCGTTGATATAGGTGATCTGATCGACGGGTAGCCCCGCGTCGAGCGCGTCGGCGATCTCGACAATCGCGTGCTCGCCCATGCCGTAGATGAGAATATCGGCGCCCGAGTCGAGCAGTACCGAACGCTTAAGCTTGTCCTGCCAGTAGTCGTAGTGGGCCAGGCGGCGCAGGCTCGCCTCGATGCCGCCGATGATGATGGGGGCGTCCTTAAACGTCTGGCGGATGAGGTTGCCGTAGACCGTGACGGCGCGATTGGGACGGCGCCCCTCCTCGCCACCGGGGGTATAGGCGTCGGTGTGGCGGCGATGCTTGGTCACCGAATAATGGTTGACCATGGAGTCCATGTTGCCGGCACTGACGAGAAAGCCTAGGCGCGGCTCGCCGAGCACGGTGATGCTGGCGGGGTCGGTCCAGTCGGGTTGGCAGATGATGCCCACTTTGTAGCCGTGCGCGTCGAGGACGCGGCTGATGATGGCCATGCCAAAGCTGGGATGGTCCACGTAGGCGTCGCCGCAGATGTAGACAAAGTCGCACTGGTCCCAGCCGCGCGCATTCATATCGGCGCGACTGACGGGGAGAAATTTGTCGCGGCCCGGGCGCCAGGGGCGGGCGGGCGTCGCTAGGGAATGCTTGGCGCGGGCGACCGTGGCCTGCGCCTTGCCGCCGCGCTTTTGCTGCTGGCCCTGTTTGCCCTGCTGTCCGCGTTGGCTGTTCTGAGCGTGCTGAGGCTTTTTTGCCACGATCCCTCCCGGTGTCTGTATGCTGCACGTAATTGTAACCAGTCTTTTTGGGACGGGGCTAAAAAGACTGGGGGAGTACATGAGCTGGGGGATCGGCGCGTCGATGCGAGGATCGTTTGTTTCCAGACTGTGTATCTGCGCGTTGGAGAACCCGTCTCGCGCGCACGCCATGTTGTCAATGGGTTACAGTATGAACGGCGGTTATGTTTCCGCCAACGCACGAGAGAGTCGTCAACAAGGAGGATGCACGACGATGCAGCGTGCCAAACAGATATCGGAGTCCATCGAGCTGGGCATCATCTTGGCGCTCGCCGGTGGCTTTATGGACGTGTATTCGTACATTGGGCGCGACCATGTTTTCGCCAACGCGCAGACGGGCAACATCTTGCTGGTGGGCGTGAGCATCTCGGAGGGCAATTGGGCGCTGGCGGGACGCTATTTCTTCCCCGTGGTGTCGTTTGCCGTGGGCATTATGCTTGCCGACCTGGTGCACGAGCGGTTTGGCAGCGTGATTCACTGGCGCCAGGTAACGGTGTTCTTTGAAGCTGTCATCTTGCTGGGCGTGAGCTTTATCCCGGGCGGCAATTTCAACCTGCTCGCCAACTGCCTCACCTCGTTTGCTTGCGGCATGCAGGTCGAGAGCTTCCGCAAGATCCACGGTCACGGCATCGCTACGACCATGTGCATCGGCAACTTGCGCAACGCGCTGCAAAACGTGGACGATTACATCATCACCCACAGGCGCGGCTTTTTGGAAAACGGCCTGCTGTACTTTGGCGTGATCTTTACCTTTGTGTTTGGCGCCGTGTTGGGCAACTGGTGCATTGAGCGCATGGGCCTGCACGCCATCGTCGTGGCGAGCTTGCTGCTGTTTGTCGCGTTTGCCATCATGTTCATCGACCGCGAGCGCGACTTGCGCTTACGCTGGAAGGTTGCGGCCGAGGCTTGGAAAGAGGGCTGCCGAAAGTAACCGAACGCGGCAAAGGGGCTGTCCCTTTGCCGCATTATTTTTCATCATCTGTTGAAACGCTTTAACAATTTTGACGTTCTCACGCGTTTTTCGTTTCAAAAGCGTTAGGATGGGACTCATAGCGTGGGGCGTAATGGGTGCCCCGCACACGATGGGAGGCTATCAATGGCTAATCGTTTCGTTCTCAACACCATTTCTTATCATGGTTCCGGCGCCATCAAGGAGATCCCCGGTGAGCTCCAGCGTCGTGGCTACAAGAAGATCTTCGTCTGCTCCGACCCCGATCTGGTCAAGTTTGGCGTTACCGCTAAGGTGACTGACGAGCTCGACGCCGCCGGCATCGCTTGGAGCCTCTACTCCGAGATCAAGCCCAACCCCACCATCCAGAACGTCAAGGACGGCGTCGAGGCCTTCAAGGCCGCCGAGGCTGACGCTATCGTGACCATCGGTGGCGGCTCCTCTATGGACACTGCCAAGGCTATTGGCATCATCATCAATAACCCCGAGTTCGCCGATGTCCGCAGCCTCGAGGGCGTTGCTCCGACTAAGAACCACGCCGTGTTCACCATCGCCGTGCCGACGACCGCCGGTACCGCTGCCGAGGTGACCATCAACTACGTCATCACCGACCCCGAGAAGGTCCGCAAGTTCGTGTGCGTCGATACCAACGACGCCCCCGAGGTCGCCGTCGTCGACCCCGACATGATGGCTTCCATGCCCGCCGGCCTGACCGCTTCCACCGGCATGGACGCTCTGACCCACGCCATCGAGGGCTACACCACCAAGGGTGCCTGGGAGCTCTCCGACATGTTCCACTTTGAGGCTATTAAGCTGATCAGCGAGAACCTGCGTGACTCCGTCGCCGAGGCCAAGTCCGGCCAGCCCGGCTCCGGCCGCGAGGGCATGGCCCTTGGCCAGTATGTCGCCGGCATGGGCTTCTCCAACGTTGGCCTGGGCATCGACCACGCAATGGCTCACACCCTGTCCGCTCACTACGACACCCCGCACGGCGTCGCTTGCGCCATGCTGCTGCCGATTGCCATGGAGTTCAACAAGCCGGTTTGCGCTGAGCGCCTGGCCAAGGTTGCCGTTGCCATGGGTGTTGACACCACGGGCATGAGCACCGACGAGGCTGCCGATGCTGCTATCGCCGCCGTCAAGCAGCTTTCCGCCGACGTGAATATCCCGCACGTCTGCGAGGCCATGAAGGCTGACGAGATCGAGGTCCTGGCCAAGGACGCCATGGCCGACGCTTGCTTCCCGGGTAACCCGCGCGAGGCGACGCTCGACGACGTCATTGAGCTCTTCAAGAAGATCTGCCCGGCTGCCTAGCCCAGTTTGGTGGTCCTTCGCCCGTAGGTGTATGGTCTTTTGACGTGCCGCTGGCCCC
>CABQJV010000020.1 GCA_902464565.1 uncultured Collinsella sp. | reverse complement strand
CCGTTTGGGGCGGCACGTTTTGTTTGGGCGGACATCTGCCGTGTGCGTTACTCGAAGTATTGAAACTTGTTGGTTGAGAAGGCAAACGTGACGACAAAGCCTTCGCCGGGCTCGGATGCTGCGGTGGCGTCGATGCCCATCTTGGAGCACAGGCGCGCCACCAGGTAGAGGCCGATGCCCGTTGCACGCTTGGTGGTGCGGCCGTTGTCGCCGGTAAAACCCTTCTCGAACACACGCGGCAGGTCGGCCGCGCTCACGCCGCAGCCGTTGTCCGCAACGATAAGCTCGATGCGCTCGCTTGCCAGGCCCTCGTCCAGCAACGCACCCGAAAACACGATCTTCGCGCCGTCCTCGCGCGCATATTTAATGCTGTTCTGAATGAGCTGGCCCAGAATAAACTCGAGCCACTTCTCGTCGGTAAAGACCTCAAAGTCGAGGTTCTCGCACACCGGCGCCACGTGTGCCGCGATGAGCTCACGCGCATTGGCCTTGATTGCGCCCGTCACCAGAGCCTTGAGGTTCCAACGTCGAATCAGGTAATCGCGCTCCACAACCTCCGAGCGCGCGTAGTACAGCGCTTGATCGATATAGCGCTCCACGCGAGCCAGCTCGCGACCCAGGTCATCCACGCGCGACAGGTCGTCTTCGCTGCCATCCAGGTTTTCCAAAATCAGATGGGCTGCCGCCAGGGGCAGCTTGGCCTCGTGGACCCAGCTCTCGATATAGTCGCGATAGTCATCGGTCTGACGCCGGCCTTCGGCAACCTCGTCACATGCCGCCTTGCCCACCCGGCGCAAGACCTCGTACTCGAGCTCGCCCTCGGCATAGGTCGGGCATTGCACCATCTCCTGCACCCATGCGGGACTCTCGAGCTCCTCGGCCGCACGCTCCAGCTGGCGCAGAAAACGACGACGGCGCGCGTACTCGATCACGATGCCGAGCATACCGAAGATAAAGGACACGCCAACCGCCACGACCACGATAGAAACGGGTGCGCCGGCGACCGTCAGCACAAAGCAGCTCAGCAGCACGCCGCACGTCCACACGGCGACGGGAAGCAGCGCATCTTTAAAGAACTTGCCAAACGACATAGCCGGCCCCTAGACCGAATAGCCTTGGCCGCGATGCGTGGTCAAATACCCCTTGATGCCGATTTTTTCGAGCGTGGTGCGCAGGCGGTTGATGTTGACGGTGAGCGTATTGTCGTCCACAAAGGCGTCGGAGTCCCACAGGTCCTGCATGATGGCCGAGCGCGAAACGATCTTGCCCGCGCGGCTCAGAAGCAGCGAGAGGATACGCAGCTCGTTTTTGGTGAGCTCGGTGCTGGCGCCCGTTTGCGTGTTGGTGACCATGGAGCGTGCGAGGTCGAGCTCCAGTCCCTTGTGGACGAGCGTGCTGCGCTCGCCCGCCGCCGCGGTGCGACGCAGCAAGGCATTGATGCGCGCCACGAGCACACGGGCGCTGTAGGGCTTGGGAACAAAGTCGTCCGCGCCGAGCGTCATGGCCATGACCTCGTCAATCTCGGTCGTGCGCGACGTGAGGACGATGATGGGAACCTCGGATTCGCGGCGAACCTCGTGGCAGATATGCTGGCCGTCCTTGACGGGAAGCGTGAGGTCGAGCAGCACCAGGTCGGGCACGGCGGCGAGAATATCGCGCGAGACATGCTCAAACGATTCGCATGCCTCAACCTCAAAACCGGCGCGGGCAAGGATGTCGATAAGCTCACGACGAATGGGCTCGTCGTCCTCAACGACATAGATCAGCGCCATGTGTCCTCCCATTTCGCGTAACTTGCACCTTTCACACCATTATGCCCACAGCGTCGCAGCAATACGACCCCGTGGGCACCTAATGTGACAAAAGCGTTCGGTAGTCTTGAGAGAAAATAGGGGCCGACCGGTCCTAAACCAATCGGCCCCATCACTTCGACCTCGAGCCTCTACTCGAGCGTACGCATGTACGCAGAGATGGCATCCAGGCCCTTCTGCAGGTCGTCGGTGTTATCGGAGTATGCATAGCCGATGCGCATGCTCTTGGGCTCCTCGAAGCAATCGCCCGGGGTGACGAGCGCGCCGGACTTCTTAATCATGTCAGTGCAGAACGTCCTGGAGTCGATGTCGTAGTCGTAATACACGAGCGCGGTGGTACCCGCCTCGGGCTTAACGAACGACAGGTGCGGCTCGCTCTCGACCCACTTCTCCAGAACAGCAAGGTTCTGGCGGACGATGCGACGGCTGCGCTCAAGGATCACGGAAGCGTTGCCCAGAATCAGCTCCGCCACCGTCTCGCTGAATATGCCGGCGGAAATCAGGTTGTAGTCACGATGCGAGAGCAGCGCGCGACGGAGCTCCGGGCTCTTGGTGACCGCCCAGCCCAGACGCAGGCCGGCGAACGACCAGACCTTGGACATGGATGCGGTGACGATGGCCTTGTCGTACAGGTCGATCACGGACTCGGAGTACTCATCCGTCTGAGTAAGCAGACGGTAGACCTCGTCGCAGAGTACCCACGCGTCGTGTTTGCGTGCGACCTCGACAATCGCCTTGAGCGTATCGGTGTCGAGCAGGGCGCCCGTGGGGTTGTCCGGGTTATTGATGCAGATGAGCTTGGTATCGTCGGTCACCAGAGCATCGAGCGCGTCGACGTCGACGTGGTAGCCGTTCTTGCGATCGAGCTGAAGGATATCGACCTTCGCACCGCACATCTCGGGAATCGAGTAAAGCTGCTGGTAGGTGGGCTTGACGGAAACTACGTGATCGCCCGGTTCGACGAGCGTGGAAATAACCAAGGAGTTGGCACCGGTCGCGCCGTGCGTGGGCACGATATGCCCGGGCTCGACCGTCTTATAGAGACGCGCGACCCCCTCGAGGAAGCCGGGCTGCCCCTCGATGTCTCCGTAGGTGAATCGGCGCGAGCACAGGCTATCGAGCCACGCCTTCTTGTCGGCGTTCGTAAGCTCGAACAGCTGGTCGAGCGTGAGGGAGTAGACGCACGTCTCCGCAACGTTGTGGGTGCACTTGGTCTCCCACTCGTTCATCCACTGCTCGACGGCGAAATCCTTGATCTGCATTGTCGTTTCCTTTCCTTGACTTTCTTACAGTTCCACCACGGTGCCCAGCCCCGCCTCGATGGCGCGGTCGTAGGCGATTTTCGATGCCGAAAGGTCCTGAACGGCGATGCCCGACGTATCGAACACCGTCACTTGCTCGTCATCCGAACGCCCCGTAGCCGTGCCGGCGATGACTTCGCCGAGCTCCGCTCTAATGTCCTCGGGCGTGATGACACCCTCGGCAACCGGAATCTCCAGCTCACCGGACGCGACCGATTGCTCGCGGTCGTCGACGTAAACAGCGGCACGGGTGACAAGCGCCGAGGCGAGCTCCTGCTTGCCGGGCATGTCGGCACCGACGCAGGAGATATGCGTACCGGGGCGCACCCATGCATCGGGGATGATGGGCTTGGTCGCCGGCGTGATCGTCACGATGATGTCGGCCTCTGCCGCGGCACCTTGGCCGTCGGCCGTCGCCTCGATGGAATAGGTGGATGCCTCGCGAACATGCTCGCAGGCGCCCAAGATATGGGCGACCTCGTCTCGCATGCGCTCGACGCGGGCCTCGGGCGCGGCATCGGAAACCGGCTCCCACACCTTGACCTCACTCACTTTGGGACAGGCGGCGAGCACGCCCGCCACCATATAGGTGCTCATATGGCCGGCACCCGCAACAAGCAGTTTGGACGCATCCGCCCGAGCCAGCCACTTGGCACCGAGCGCAGCGGCGGCACCGGTGCGAAGTCCAGTGACGGCGGAGGCATTGAGCAGCGCCAACGGCTCTCCCGTCGCGTTGTCGCACAGCAGCGTGGTGCCAAAGATCTCGGGCAGCCCCTTTTTGGGATTCTGAGAGAACCAAGCAGTGAGCTTGAGACCGAAGAGGCCGCTTCCCGCTAACTCGCCCGAGCGGATATCCATATCGGCCACGCCGGGTTCGAACTGCTCATATACCATCGGCCACGCAACACCCTTGCCCGTTGCCTTCTGGCGATATGCCTCCTCCACGGCAGCGATTGCATCCTCAATCGTCAGCACCTTGGAAACTTCCTCGGCCGAAAGCACCACCATCTGCCCCATCATCGCTCCTCTCAGCGAAAGCTTTACGTTGCTTCACTGTACGGTTTAGTAACGATGCCGCCAAGGATCATTTCTTGTTGGAATCTACAACGATTCTCAATCTGATTTTTCGTTCTATCAGCATGTATTTGAACTATTTCCCGCATCAACGGCATACGGATGTGCGATTATCCTATTTATACATGTACTTATTGTATTAATTTACAAGGTGATGTTGATGCTATACACCATCTCGGACTTCTCACGGGAATATGAGGGGTCGGTCCGCCTAATCGCCGGCAGCGATGGCGTCTCGCGTGCCGTCTCCGGCGTCGGGATTCTCGATTATGAGCTCATGCCCGGCCTCAAGAACAAGTATCAGCGCGTCAACTTCACCTCAGACGAGATCGTCCTCAGCACCTTCCTCTATGCGAAGGACGACCCGTACCTCATCACTGAAGCCGTGAAATACCTTGTCGCCAAGGGAACGAGCGGTCTCATCATCAAAAACGTCCTGCACATCCCGATTCCCGACCAAGCCATCCGCTACGCCAACGCGCGGCACTACCCGGTCTTTCTCACGACCGACGACTCACTGTTCTTTGACAGCGTCATCTATGAGGTCAAACGGCATATCGAGCAGCTCGCGTCCATCGACTTCGCACAGCGCGAGATCGATGCCCTGAGGACAGACGTATCGCCCGAGTCCATCTGCCGACGCATCCGAAGCCTCAACCCGTCATTTCTGGACGAAGCGGTCGCCCTGTTCGCATCGTTTGCAGATCCCCTCGACCCGCGTACGTTTTTGCAAATCGAACGTCTCTGTGCAAAATCGACCCTCGCCGGATGCCACAATATGCTGGCACCCTATGACGGAGGTTTGTTATTCGTAGCGACAAGCGACTCGGAGCAGACGCTCGATGTGGAGCGAATCGTGCAGGCGCTCACGGAGCTCATCGAGGCTAGCGGCATCGATGGCGGAGCGGAAGGGCTCGGCATCAGCGATATTCTGTTTGGAGACGAGGCGGTGGCGCAGGCGATCTCGCAGGCGATTTACGCACAGCGCCTATCTTGTCAACGAGCCGAGGGTCCCGTCCGCTATACGCAGCTCGGCATCCTGAAAACCGTGATGCCTTTTGCGGAAACCCCGGAGATGCGATCGTTCTCGGAGGCGATTCTCTCGCCGATACGCGAGCACGACAGCGAGCATGGCAGCGAACTGGAATCAACGCTCGCCGCATTCATCGAGAACGAC
The DNA here is from genome assembly GCA_902464565.1 of uncultured Collinsella sp. Taxonomy (GTDB): domain Bacteria; phylum Actinomycetota; class Coriobacteriia; order Coriobacteriales; family Coriobacteriaceae; genus Collinsella. Next base: position 36,353 of record CABQJV010000020.1, on the reverse strand, counting down.
CGACGTATCGAGCAAACCGCCAAGCAGACTGGCCAGCACCCGAACACAATTCGATATCGCCTCGATAAGGTGACAGCTCTCACCGGACTGAGCTACAAATGCGCCCCGGAGATGGAGCAGCTGTCGCTCGCCTACGCAATCGAACGCGCTCGCTCACTTCAGTAAGCCCACCCCGCCTTGAGGTTAGGAGCGGCGGGCACGGAGCTTTTCGTAGCCTTCGGCGAAGAAGGCGACCGTGGCGGCGTCGGCCTCCGCAGCGTCCGTCTCGGTTGCGGGAACCACGCCGTGCTCGTCGCTCACCAGGAACAGCGCGCCCTTGAGTTGCGCGGGAATGTCTACGCGCGTGACCGGGATGCCCTTGGTCTGGGCCAGCTGCTCGATGAGTGTCGCCGTGCCGCACAGGCACTCGTCCGCTGGCGCCACAAAGGCAAGCTCGCCGTTATCGACGGCGGCGAGCAACTCGGGCGCCACGCCGGTCTCGTCGGCCTCGGAGCGGGCCTCGGCGGAACGGGCACGCAGCGCCTTGGCCGACGTATCGGTGAGCGGCTCGTACTCCCCCACCGTCATGGCGGCGTTGCCGTTGATGTCGATCACCAGCATGAGTACGCCGTCGTGCGCAGTGTAATCGCCCTCGGCAAGCGACCACTCAACGTGCTGCTTGGCCCAGCTGAGCATGTTATGGGTAAGCGGCTCGCCCTGCACCAGGCGCTCGGACAGCGCGCGAATGTGGCGGTTGAGCATGGGCACCTTCTTGTTAGACATGCGCCAGCGGCAGATAAGCGCGGGCTTGTCGAGCGTAAACTTCTCGACCGCTTCCTGATTAGCGCAAAAGTCCTCGTACGCACGCTGATCCTCGGCATTGCCAAACAGCTCGGCATCATCCACAACGGCCATATCCAACCTTTCTCAAAAACATACACCGCACCGTTATACCCAAAAAAGCCGCCCGCACCAACCGGCACGGACGGCAATAGATAGCTTTAGTTCGGGGCGAGCCAATACCGCTGGTGGAGCACAAGCCAGCGAGCCAGCACCAAGTGCCTCAGGTCGCCGCGAAAGAGGAGCGACGCGTACTTCTGTACGCGAGCGACGGTTTGAGCGGCGAGATGAGGTGCTTGGAGCCGGCGCAGCGTCGAGCAGTTACGCGGTTTGGTAAAACCGCGTAACGATATTAGTGGCGGAAATGCCTGGCACCCGTGAAGACCATCGCAATGCCATGCTCGTTGCAGGCCTGAATGCTCTCGTCATCGCGCTTGGAGCCGCCGGGCTGGATGATGCAGGTCACGCCGTGCGCGGCAAGCACGTCGACGTTGTCGCGGAACGGGAAGAATGCGTCGCTTGCGCAGGCAAAGCTGCCCTTCTCCACGCCCTCACGCTCGCAGAAGTCCTCGGCACGCTCGCAGGCCAGCAGTGCGGAGTCAACGCGGTTGGGCTGACCGGGGCCCATGCCAATGCCGGCCTTGCCCTTGGAAACCAGGATGGCGTTAGACTTGACGCCCTTGCAGACCTTCCAGGCAAACTCGAGCTCGGCCATCTCGGCGTCGGTGGGCTTGCGGTCGGTGGGGAACGTAAAGGTCGCGGGGTCCTCGGTCACGTGGTCGACCTCCTGTACCAGCATGCCGCCGTCGATGGAGCGCAGCTCCACCTGGGCGCCGTGGTCCACGCCGCCGGTCGCCAACACGCGCAGGTTGGGGCGCTTGGCCATGCGCTCGAGCGCCTCGGCAGTGTAGCTCGGGGCGATGATGACCTCGACGAACTGCTTGTTCTGATCGGCAAAGTGCTCGACTAGCTCATAGGGAACCTCGCGGTTGCAGGCGATGATGCCGCCAAAGGCGCTCTTGGGATCGCAGGCGAAAGCGCGGTCGTAGGCAGCCGTGATGTCCTCGGCAACGGCAGAACCGCAGGGGTTCTGGTGCTTGAGGATCACGCAGGCCGGCTCGTCGAACTCGCGGACCAGGTTCCAAGCGGCATCAGCATCCAGATAGTTGTTGTAGCTGAGCGGCTTGCCCTGGATCTGCTCGGAGCCAACGAGCGGGAACTGCGAGCTCGCGGTGTTCTCGCAGCCCTCGGCAAAGCGATAGACCGTAGCCTTCTGCTGAGGATTCTCGCCATAGCGCAGGTCGTCGACCTTCTCCAGCGAAATCTCGAGCTTGGCAGAAGTGTCCGCCACGTCGCTTGCCTGGGCGGCAAGCCAACGGGAGATAGCCGTGTCGTAGGCGGCGGTGGTCTGGTAGACCTTCACCTGCAGGCGACGACGGGTGGAAAGCGTGGTGCAGCCACCGGTCTCGTGCATCTCGGCCAGGACGGCATCATAGTCGGCCGGGTCGGAGATGACGGTAACGCTCGCGGCGTTCTTGGCAGCAGAGCGCAGCATGGAGGGGCCACCGATGTCGATGTGCTCGATGGCGTCCGCGAAGGTGACCTCGGGGTTGGCGACGGTCTTCTCGAACTCGTACAGGTTGACGACGACCAGGTCGATCAGCTTAATGCCGTGCTGAGCGGCCTCCTGCATGTGCTGCTCGGAATCGCGGCGGGCCAGCAGCGCGCCGTGAACCTTGGGGTGCAGCGTCTTGACGCGGCCGTCCATCATCTCGGGATAGCCCGTGAACTCCTCGATGGGGGTTACGGGAACGCCCGCGTCCTCGATGGCACGAGCCGTGCCGCCCGTAGAGATGATCTCGACGCCAAAGTCGTCAACCAGCGTCCGTGCGAAATCGACGACGCCCGTCTTATCGGTAACCGAGATCAACGCGCGTGCGATCTTCACATCAGATCCCATGCAGTCCTCCTGTCTGGTACGCCGCCGTGCTCTGTGAGTCGGTGATACGTCGATCTGCAGCGCTCGCGCAGCGGCATTGAAAATACTGATTCAATGTAGCGCATCGAGCGCATCGATGCACCCCGCAACGGGCGCATGTGCAGAAAAAGTTTGCGAGCGGAGGGGATGGGCACAGCACCGGGCACGGTGAGTTCATGGAACACAGGGGCACCATAATTAGATGCCAATGGCGTGGTAGAACTGTGCTCGATATGCATCCGCAAAAGAAAGAGGCACCATGGTCTCGCGGGTTCTCTACCGACCGTTTGATACCGAAGACTTCGACGCCATCGCGCTGATTCTGCAACAGCTTTGGCATAACAATTCGGATAACGATGAGTACAACCGCCTCGAGGCCGCGTGCGACCTCGCCTATTGCCTTTCGTCATCGACGTTTTCGCAGGTTGCGGTGATTGACGGCGAGGCACGCGGCATTGCACTTGCACGCGCAGGACAGAACTCCGGCGTCACTATCAACGAGCATTGGATGGATACCGAACGCGCGCTGCTATCGCAGATGCGTGAGCTGGAGCCCGATGCGTGCGCCGAGTATCTCTCGTTTGTGCGCGCAACCATCCGAACCAACAACCGCCTGCTCGAGAGCAGCCCGTTGCCGCACGACAACGAGGTCACGCTGCTTGCCGTGGATCGCGATGTCCATGGCCTGGGCGTTGGCACGGTTCTGCTCGATGCCGCAGTCTCGCACCTGTCCTCGCTTGGAGCGACGAGGGCGCACCTGTACACCGACTCCAACTGCTCGTGGAAGTTCTACGAGCTGCACGGCTTTAAGCGCACGGCCACGCACCGCGCCAACCGCGAAGAGCGCCGTCACGACATGCCGCGCGAAAGCTTTCTCTACGAACTCGACCTAACAGCCTAAACCCAGCAGTTAGGGACGTTCCTTTTGTGCCGGCACCCCGGGACACTCCTTGGCAGCAACCGCACCTAGTCGTTGGGGACATTCTTGGGTAACACAGTCGACGAAACCCTCGTTGGCGTCGCCCTATAGAGGGGTCTGCAAATAGCTGTGGGCAAAAAACATCAAATATGAGTACTGTTACCTTTTTAGTAGCAGCGATTTGGGGCATTTTAGAGGCTTTTAGACATAGCAGCCAGTCAGGCGAGCTGACGTATTTCCACAAATGTTCAATAAAATGGGCCCCTAACGAGAGCTAATCTCATTAGGAGCCCATTATTTAGTGCAAATATATGTCACTATAATGGCAACAGTACTCATATTTGGCATTTTTTGCCCACTGTCCCCTGTGTGGGGATCCGTAACGGAAAGATAGACCCATTTCAAAGCATAAAAATGGGATAGATTTTCCGCCAACAGTCGCCGGAGAAGATCCATCCCAAAAATCAGAGCGCGCTAGAACGTTCCGCCGCCGCCTCCGCCGACGCCGCCGCCTCCGCCGCCAGAGAAGCCGCCGCCTCCGCCGCCGCCCGAGCTGTCGGAGCTCGACGCCAGCTCACGGATACTCTCGTGATACACGTCATCGAACGAATCGAGCGGAGACTCGATACCGTAATGATGGTAGTACCACCAGTAGCAGGGGTAATTGTCGTAGAAGCCGTCGGCCTCGCGCACCTCGGGAGGAACAGCCTCGGCAAGCTGACGCAGGACTTCCTTCGAAACGCCCAGCGCCACGCCCATCACCAGAAGTTTATTCCACAGGACCAGATCGCCGGGGACGGCTTCCTTTAGGCGCGTGAAGTCCTCGAGCCAATGCTTGAGCGCCTTGCAGCGAGCCGCCACCTCGGCGCCCTCCGGCGTAAAGCGGCGGAAGGTGAGACTCACGCCAATGCCCACAAGCACGATGGGCACCGAGATAATCGCAGCGATAACGTTTGCCTGCGCGCCATCGGTAAAGAAAATGGATCCAATAGGAATAAAGGCAATTAGAATGCCCAGGACCAGGCCAAACACCATTGCGACAATGCCGTCCGAGGCAACGTACTCGCTATCGGCCAGCTTGCCCTTAACGGTGTTCTGATAGTCCTCGAGCTTGTCGCCCACGGGCGTAGCGTGCTGTTTGACGTAGTGCTGCAGCTCGTCAAACGTGCGCGAGCGATCGCCGTTCTCGTCAGGCTTAGCACCGGCAAAGAAGACCTTGAGCACCATGTGGTCAATGCCCTTGGCCGACTTCCAGCCCGCATCACTCACCGTCACGCGATACGTCTGCTCTTCTTTTTCACGCCCCAACAGACCCTTCTTGGCCTTGGTCACGGTCGCCTGCTCCAGCTTGATCACACGGTCGTCAGTGAGCTTCATGAGCGTGGCGATATATGCCTGATCGGGCACCTCGTTCCAGCTCATGAGGGCCGAAAGCACGGCGGGATGGTCGGCCGAAGGCACATCGCGGAAATATTCGTCCTGGAAAAGCGGCTTGGGCTTGCGCTTGCGCAGCTTGAGCATAACGATTGTGCCGGTAAAGGCCACCGCCGCAACAACACTTAGCACGGCAAGTGCATTGGCAATCATGCGAGCGTGAGCGCGGCGGGCGTTAGCTTCGTCGGCCCATTCCTTCTCTTCGCTCAGGATCGTTGACATGCGCTCTTCGCCCGAAGCGGCAAGCTGCGGCACCCAGTCGCTAGGGAAGGCGATGCGTGCCTCGGCGAATTCGCCCTGATGCACGCAGGGAATGGTATAGGTGACCATGGGTTCGTCCGCATCGAGCGATACATCGCCCGTCAGCGGGCCGTGGCCCCATGCGCGGAAGTTATCGCCCTTGACGGCCGCCGTCCCGGCAGCGGCATTTGCGAAGTACACTTCCATCTCAACGTCATCGGAGTCCGCGGACCAGCCGTCGCCCACAAACTTCCAGTAGAGCTCGGCGGTATCGGCCCAGTTCATGACCGCACCGGTCATGGTGTAGCTCACGTAATAGATCGCGCTGTCGCCGCTCTCGTGGGGGCTGAACACCTTAATCCTTACGCCGTCACCGGTCTGCTCGACCGTGTAGACGCCAGAGTCGCCCTTGTTCGCGCTATCGACTTTGTTAAACGCGGTGTCCTCTTCCTCGACACTCAGCACGTCGACGCCCGCCGTGCCGCCCTGCTGGTTGGAGCCCGTATTGATCTCCCAAAACACGCCGTTGATGTCGTCGTCGAAATCAAACTGGCGTCCCTCGACAACGGTCAGCGATCCATCGGCCTCGACCGTGGCACTGATATAGGTCTGGGTCATGGAGTAGCCGTCGGCGTGCGCGGCGACAGGCAGCAGCAACAACGCAAGCGTGACGAGCACGCAGACGGAAGCGAATCGCGCAAACAGGTGGCGCTGCCGGCTGACTTTGGCGGCGAGGGTGTTCATAGGCACATCCTTTGTCTGTAAAACCAACAGCGCCATTGTCCCACGTTTGCGGGTACGCATGACGAACATCTAGGCGACCGGAGCGCCAAACGGGATGAAAGTCACACCCGCACCCCAACAGCCAGTCATTGGGGACGTTCTTAAATGACCAGTCATTAGGGACACCCTTGGCATGGCCTGCGCCAGCAATAGATACCACTTCACAGCTCCGTCACAGGTGTAGCGGCTTTGTGTGGGCGCGGCATGCGCTGACTGAGCCGCCAGCCGAGGGGCATAAAGCAGTTGAGCGAAAACGGTTTGCCCCTTTGCCGTTCGCTCGAGGATCATGTCCCCCTTTTCCGCGGAAACCCCGGCAGTTGCGAAGAGCTGCCGGGGTTTCTGTCGTTTGTGAGGCTAAGTCGGTACGCAGCGATCGAGACCTTGAGCCGCAAACCCACCGTGCGCAATGCGCACCGCCGCCAACTTGTGAGCGCGGCAACGCCTTCCCTGCCAAGCCCCGCGCTATACTCATCCGCATGGATATCAAAACACGCAACATAGCAACGCCCGCCGCGGACGCACCAGCAACGGCAGTGCCCACCCCCGTCGTGGGCCGCTTTGCCCCGTCGCCCTCGGGCCGCATGCACTTGGGCAACGTGTTCAGCTGCCTGTGCGCATGGCTTTCGGCCCGCAGCCAGGGCGGCAGCATCGTGTTGCGTATCGAGGACCTGGACGATCGCTGCAAGCGCCCGGAACTTGCCGCTCAACTGATTGACGATCTGACCTGGCTGGGGCTCGAGTGGGACGAAGGCCCCTACTACCAGCACGATCGCCTGGATCTGTACGAGGACGCCCTGCGCCAGCTGCAAGACGCCGGCCTCACCTATCCCTGTTTTTGCACGCGTGCCGAACTCCACGCCGCGAGCGCGCCGCACGCGAGCGACGGCACGCCCATCTACCGCGGCGCCTGCCGAGACCTTTCTGCCGAGGAGGTTGCCCGCCGCAGCGCTCTGCGCGCTCCGGCCACGCGCCTGCGCGTACCCGCCGTCGACGACCTCGCAAACGATGTGATCGAATTCGTGGACCGCACGTATGGAGCCCAATGCGAAGCACTCGCCACCGAATGCGGCGACTTTTTGGTGCGCCGCAGCGACGGCGTTTTTGCCTACCAGCTAGCCGTGGTGGTCGACGACGCTGCCATGGGCGTCACCGAGGTCGTGCGCGGATGCGATCTGCTGGACTCCACGCCGCGCCAAATCTACCTGCAGCATTTGCTGGAACTTCCCACGCCGCACTACGCGCACATTCCGCTGCTCATGTCGCCGGATGGCCGCCGCCTTTCCAAGCGCGACCGCGACCTGGACCTGGGCGAGCTCCGCACCCGCTTTGGCGCGCCCGAGACACTACTGGGCTGGCTCGCCGGGCAAACAGGCATCGCGCCGGACGCCACACCGCGCTCTGCCGAGCAGCTGGTCGAGCACTTTAGCTGGGATGTTATCCGCACGCATCGGGAAAACATCACTGTAACGGCCGAGTAGCCAGCTACCGCGCCCCCCTCGACCCCCTTCAACGAGGATATAATTCTGCGTCTTGTTATGTACGGAATAATTCCGTACAATTACCTAAAGGAGGTTTTTGCCATGCCAACGATTGAGAAACAACGCCGTATGGATCTGAGGCTGACCGAACGTCAACGCCTTACTTACGAGCGCGCCGCGGCCTTGCGCGGGCAAACTCTCACCCAATGGGCCACAGCTCACCTTGACGAGAGCTCCGCACGTGATATCGCCGAAGCGTCAACAACCTATCTTTCTCCTGATGGTTTCGATGCATTTTGCGAAATGCTCGATTCCCCCATGCCCCAAGCCGCAAAAGCACTGCTTGACCGTAAGGCAATTTGGGAATGAGTGCATTTACCAAGCCAATTCAACTCCCCGTTGGTCAAGGCATCGAGGCTTTCCACTGTGGAAACACTCTTGTAGACGGATGGGCTAAAAACAGATCAGCCTCGGCGCGAAGAAGAGGGTCAGCGGTTATATACGCATCGTATTGCGACGGCGCAGTCGCTGGGTTTTATACGCTGTGCACGCACTCCGTGGCTCGCGAAAATGTTGATGGAGGATGGTTCGTGCGAAACTCCCCCTCCCAAGTTCCAACAGTGCTGCTTGGAATGATGGGGGTCGATGAGAAGTTCAAGGGGCTTGGTCTTGGAGCATCACTGCTTAAAGATGCCATCGAAAACGCCTTGAAAATCTCTGCCCTGGCAGGAGCGCGAGCTTTGGTTGTCGATCCAGTAGATGATAAGGCAGCAGCATTCTATGCTCATTTTGGCTTCGCCACCCTACCCGGCACCAACCGAATGGCACTGAAACTCTAGATTGTCGGGCGACATCTCCTCCGGTCCCGCGCATGCCTTAAGTTACCCTACAGATAATGATTAGTACTGAAATGTAGGGTAACTACCCAAGGCATCGTATGAAGCGATCGCTATGCGCGCCTCTACGCAACATCCCAGGGCTGGAGTTCGTCGCCCAAGCGAATGATGCAGTCGTAGAGCACGGTGTGGCGTTCGGCCGGGTTGGCATCCCGATGGAAATGCCCGTAGTACCAGCGTTTGTAATCCAAGTGGTCTTCCAGCTCATCGAAAAATGCCGTAAGCCGATCAACGGCGGGGTAATTCCAGCCGGGTGCCGGATAAAGCGTGGGCGAATGCATGCGCGTAGAGCAGGTGTGGGTGATCACGTAGTCGACCTTCCAGCCCATGCTGTCGAGCTTTGTCCGCGCCTCCTCAAAGTTGCGCTCATCCGGCAGCTCCTGCGGCCACCAACTGGAATAGGGAATGCGGTATTCCTTGTCCACGCTCGTGGCGCCGCCCATGGTAAAGACCGTTGAGCCGTCGAGCTCAAAAACCTCGCCGCACGTCAGGCGCCGTATGGGAGAGGTGTCCGACAGGCGCTGCGTCAGCCCACCGTGCCACAACTCCATGGGGCGCTCCGCCCAGTGATCGAAACGCTCGTGGTTGCCGTCGACAAACAGCACGGTATAGGGACGCGATTCCAGCCAAGCGATGTCGGCACATTCTTCGGCAGAGAAATCCCACGGAAAGCCAAAGTCGCCGGCGATAATCAGATAGTCGTCGCTCGTCAGACTATCCCCAAGGTCCCAGTCGCGCAGCTTTTGCATGTCGACGCCGCCGTGAATATCGCCCGTCACATAGACCGTCATCGGATCACCACTTCCCCGTAAGTCGCTAGCCCGCATTCTGCACGATCACTAAGCCAACCGTTCCAGCCCTTAGGGCTTACCCCTCGTTCTTCCATCCAAACGGGTCAAGCACCCAAAAAACCAGATCGAGCACGCCGCCGGTCATCATGGCGCCGGCAAGGGCCATGCAAACGTGCAGAGAGACGGCACTTCGGAGCACGTCGAACGGCCCCAGAACAGCCAGCAGCGCAACCGCTGTGCCGGCAAGGCACAACGCGAGGCACGGCCACGCGTCCTTGACGCACTTCTTTGCGAGATGCTTGGTGTTGTCACTCATCAATATCGAACTCCTTAGAGGGTCGTTGTTCAGACGCATGCCGCCGCGGCAGAGCGGGGCAGCAGGGTAAGTGTCACATGCTGTGCGGACATCAATGGAGAAACCGCCTGCTCGACCAACCTTTGACGCCGTTTTGCACCGGCACCACATCCCCCGCTATCGAGATCTAATACTTTTCCCACCGCCACCCAAAAACTCATCCAACGTTAATCTTGGCTCAAGAATCGCTTAATCTATAACCTGCACTATAGAGTTCGACCAAGGGCGGGGCGGCGCCGCGCAACGCAGGCCGCCGAACGCAACGCTCGCGCCCGGGCAGATCGCCCGGCGTCGCGCCCATCGAACGAAAGGACAGGTCATGGACGACCTCGAAAAAGTTGAAACCATCCGCACCAAGTGCAACGTGAGCTACACCGATGCCAAAGCCGCGCTCGACGCCGCCGACGGCAACGTTTTGGACGCCATCATTTGGCTCGAGTCGCAAGGCAAGACCCAGACCACGTCGGCGCACGCCGCCACCGAGTCCGCGCCGGTCGACGAACCCTCGGCCGAGATGGTCGCCGCGCAGGCCGCCTACGAGAAGTCGAGCGAAAAGACCGACTTCTCCAAGAAGATGGACAGCGTGTGGGAGTACCTCAAAAAGCTCTTCCGCCTGAGCCTGGACACCAAGTTTATCGCCACGCGCCGCGATGCAATCATCCTCAACATCCCCATCCTGATCCCCATCATCGCCCTGTTTGCCTGGGGCGCCACGATATGGCTGATGCTGATCGGCCTGTTCTTTGGCATGCGTTACCGCATCGATAGCGACGGCGACGTGCCCGGCAGCATCAACAACCTTATGGATCACGCCGCCGACGCCGCGGACGACATCAAGCAAAATCTCAACGACGACAAGTAATCGCAGACGGGGGGCACGTATGGCACGGATCCTGATCGTAGAGGACGAGGAGAAAATCGCCCGCTTTGTGACGCTCGAGCTGGAGCACGAGGGCTACCGGGTGGAACATGCCGCCGACGGCCGCACCGCCGTGGACCTGGCACTGGAACGCGACTACGATTTGATTCTGCTCGATGTACTGCTGCCGCAGCTCAACGGCATGGAGGTCCTGCGGCGCGTACGCAAGCACAAGGATGTGCCGGTGATTATGGTCACCGCGCGAGACGCCGTGATGGACAAGGTGGCCGGGCTCGATGCAGGTGCTGACGATTACCTAACCAAGCCGTTTGCCATTGAGGAGCTGTTCGCACGGATCCGCGTTGCGCTGAAGCGCTCGGAGGCCGTGCGGACGGCTTCGGGCGTTGGCGGCATCGGGACGGGCGCGGCGAGCGACGCGGGCGGGAGCGACGCTGCGATACCCCCGGTCAGCGACTCGGCCCAGGCTTCCGCCTCGCCCTCCCCCGCTACGCTCACCGTTGGCTCGGTTGTGCTCGATCCCGACCGCCGCGAAGTCACGGTCGGAGGCTCGCCCATCGCGCTCACGGCCCGCGAGTTCGACGTTCTCGCCCTGCTTATGGCGCATGCCGAAACCGTGCTCACGCGCGAGCGCATCGCGCACGAGGCGCTGGGCTACGAATACGTGGGCGACACCAACAACGTCGACGTGCACATTGCGCACCTGCGCGCCAAGATCGAAGACGCCGGCGGCGCCCGCATCATCCAAACCGTGCGCGGGGTGGGCTATGTCTGCCGTGCGTAACGCCGAGACCAAGCGCGTCACCTCCATCGCCCGCGCCATCAACTGGAGCTATATGTGGCGCCGCCTGATGAGCTACGTCTGGCTCGATCTGTTGCTGTTGGTTATTGCGGTGGCGATCCTCGTCTATGGATACAACCAGACGCTGCCCGACGGCGCGTTTACCGCAGGATGGATCCCCGGCGCCACCGTTCACGGCATGTCGCTGACGCCCGCGCGCGGCTGGGACCTGACAACGCTCACCTATACCGTCGAGCTTGCGCGTACCACCAAGACCTTCCCCCTCGCGCAGGACCTCGTCGCGCTGTGGCCTCTCTACCTTGTCGTTGTAGGTTGGCAGGTCATCAGCGTGCTCAACATGCTCGGCGGCGCCCGACGCGTACGCCGCACCATGGCGCCGCTCAACGATCTGGCCCTGCGCGTGGACGAACTCGGCCGCATGCAGCTCTCCGGCGGCAAGATGGAAACGCTGGAGCAGGCCATCGAGCGCGCAAGCGTCGACTCGCCGAGCGTCACTACCGGCGACGCCGACCTGGCAAGCATCGAGGTTGCACTCAACCGCCTACTGCGCCAGATGCAAGAGGCCAAGCTGCAGCAGATGCGCTTTGTCAACGACGCGAGCCACGAGCTGCGCACGCCCATCGCGGTGATTCAGGGCTACGTGAACATGCTCGACCGCTGGGGTAAGGACGACCCGGCCGTGCTGGCGGAGTCCATCACATCCCTCAAGGCCGAAAGCGAGCATATGCAGGAGCTCGTGGAGCAGCTGCTGTTTTTGGCGCGCGGCGATGCCGGGCGCACGGTCCTGCGGCGTGCGCATACCAACCTGGCCGCACTGGTCGGTGAGGTATGCGAAGAATCGCAGATGATCGATACCGAGCACACGTATCGGCTGGCTTCTGACGCTACGCTTGCCAGCGACCCGCGCTGTAACGCGTCTGTCGACGTGGCGCTCGTGAAGCAGGCCCTGCGTGTGATCGTGCAAAACGCCGCCAAGTACTCGGATGCGGGAACGACCATCACATTTGGCATAACGCCGGATGCGGGCGCGGGCACGATCGACATAAGTGTTGAGGACGAGGGCATCGGCATGAACCAGGAATCCGCAGCTCACGCGTTTGAACGGTTCTACCGCGCCGACAACGCGCGCGATGCCGGTGCGCAGGGCTCGGGTCTGGGGCTTGCCATTGCCAAGTGGATCGTCGACAGCCATGGCGGTGTCATTGGCGTGACCTCAGTCGAGGACGTCGGCAGCCGCTTTACGATTCGCCTGCCGCGGCAGGAAGCCCCTCGGCATAAATAAAGGGATAGGGCCACGCGGCCCTATCCCTTTTTGCTAGCTATAGCAGCTTGTGCGCTACTCGCGGCACAGGTGCACGGCGAAGCCGGCAAACTCGCGCTTAAAGTATACGAGCTTGGTGCCTCCGTCGGGCAGCAGCACGCGCGACTCCTCGTTGACCTCGAGCCCGCGCTCGGCAAACCACTTCTCCGCCGCATCGATGTCGTTGACGGCAAAGCCGATGTGGCCCTTGGCGCCACGACCGTTCTGCTTCATGATCTCGACCAGCGAATCGTTAAAGTACGAAACGGGGGTCTCGATGACGGGCAGACCCATCATCGTCGAGAACAGCTCCGCGATCTCCAGGGCGTCTGCCGGGTCGGTAGCGTTGATGCCCACATGGGCAACGCGCATGCCAAAAAGCTCGACCGGGTTGGCGTTCTGCTCACTCATACAGTCAGCGCCTACTGAGCCATGACGTCGAGGACGGCCTTCTCGGCAGCAACGCGGTTCATGCCGGTCATGAAGGGCACGCCGCTCACGTACGGGCAGGTGAGGCCCTCGGGGGCAACGGTGGTAGCGATCAACAAGTCAGCGCCCTCGTCGCAGTAATCCTTGGCCTCGGAGATGGCGCACTGCACGATCTCGTACTTGTCGGCGTAACCGTTGGCGTCGAGCAGGGTGGCGACCTTCTGGGCAACAAGCGTGGAAGTAGCAGCGCCAGCACCGCAAGCCAAAACGATCTTCTTCATAGGTAGTGTCTCCCTTCATGGTTTACTTTAGGTAAGTGTACCGCAGTGAGCGATGGCACTCAGCCTCGATGAGCTTTTATGCCAGTTTGCTTGCGTGCTGCGTATAATACATCTAGTACGTGTTGTCATACCGCTCGCTTTATGAGCGACTAAGGACCCTAATATGCCCGATTCCCGCACACTCTGGACCGCCGTCGTTATCATCTGCATCGCCGTGTCGGTGTTCTTTAGCGTCAAAAAACGCACGACGTTTAAACGCCTGCAGCAGCTCATGGCCGCCAAGCAGTGGGACGAGTTCGATCGTTTGCTCGACGGCAAACTCACCAGCATGCTGTACCCACGCTACAACCGCGACTACCTGCGCCTGAACTCCTATCTGTTGCGCGAGGACCACGAGCGCGCCAGCGAGATGTTCGACCTGCTGCTGGGACTCAACCTCCCCAAGATGCAGCGCGTCGACCTGGTGATCAAGGCCTTTAACTACTACGTTGGCCAGGAGGACCGCAAAAAGTCCAAGGAGCTGCTGCACGAGATCAAAGGCTTTGAGGGCGGTCAGGCCGAGGCAGTTGCGCACGAGTGCCAGCTAATGTACGACACGATGATCCTCAAGCGCCACAACGACATTCCCGAGCTGGAGCGCATGCTCGAGGAGGCCGGCGACGACCCGGTCAAGCGTTGCCGCCTGGAGTATCTGCTGGCTCTGCAGTACCAAAACAAGGGCGACGAAGCCAAGTTCCAAGAGTTCCTGGAGAAGTCGGGCCAACACTCGATGGCCGTCAACGCGTAACGGACGGCTTGTGCTAGACTTCTAGTCTCACGGGGGCGTGGCGGAATTGGCATACGCAGGAGACTTAAAATCTCTCGCCGCAAGGATTGTGGGTTCGAGTCCCACCGCCCCTACCATATGAAGCGTTCGAGCCCGTGTCCCCAAGGGATGCGGGTTCGTTTCTTTTACACGCCGGTGGGGCTCTAAGTTGCGGTGGAATAGTTCCTGTTTTGGCAGTTTACCAGCCCATTTAGGAACTATTCCACCGCAACTTAGGTTGGTGTTCCCACATTTTCCAATGGAAAAACGTGGCTGTCTCCCACATTTTCCGATGGAAAAACGTGGTTGTCTCCCACATTTTCCGATGGAAACTCCCAAATGGCCTTATACTAGCCGAGAGGGTTGGGAGGCAATATGCAGCGACAGCTTATGAGTGAACTTATCGCTTGGAAATCAAGGGCGAATCGCAAACCTCTCTTGCTTAAGGGAGCCCGCCAGACAGGAAAGACTTGGCTTCTTAACGAATTCGCAAGCCAGCAGTATCGAAACGTCATTCGTTTTGACTTTATGCTCGAGCCGAGCACACGCTCGCTGTTCGATGGGAACCTCGACCCCAAGCGCATCATCTCCCAGATAGAACTCCTACGTGGCCAAACCGTAACGCCGGAAGACACGCTCATCATCTTCGACGAGATCCAAGAGGCGCCACGCGGGATCACCTCGCTCAAGTACTTCAACGAGCTTGCACCCGAATACCACATCGTAGCAGCCGGTTCCTATATGGGCCTCGCGCTCCGATGCGAAAACGAGTCATTTCCCGTCGGCAAAATCGACCAGCTCACCATGCGTCCCATGGGGTTTGCTGAGTTCGTTCGTGCCGTCGACGGCAACCCGCTCGCCGACGCCATCCTTGCCGCAGACATGAACCTTCTAGCAAACGTTACCGAAAAGCTCGAGCACTTGCTCAAGGAATA
This sequence comes from uncultured Collinsella sp., assembly GCA_902464565.1. Taxonomy (GTDB): domain Bacteria; phylum Actinomycetota; class Coriobacteriia; order Coriobacteriales; family Coriobacteriaceae; genus Collinsella. The sequence continues at coordinate 21,231 of CABQJV010000020.1, read as the reverse complement.
CCTTGTTGTCGGCGGTATGCCCGAAGTTGTCTCCACTTTCGCCGAGACACGCGACTTCATCGAAGCCCGAAGGCTTCAACAGCAAATCATCGAGGCTTACGAATCCGATTTTGGCAAACATGCACCCGCCCGCATCGTCGAGCGCATGAGGTTGGTTTGGAAATCCCTTCCCGGCCAGCTTGCAAAGGAGAACAAGAAGTTTGTCTATGGCGCCCTTCGCCCCGGAGCGCGCGCACGCGATTTCGAGGAAAGCCTCCAGTGGCTCACGGACTACGGAATCGTTCATAAGGTGCCACGTGTTTCCGCTCTAAAGGCACCGCTCTCGAGCTACGAAGACCTCTCGGGCTTCAAACTGTTCTGCATCGACACCGGCATCCTCGGAGCGCTCTCCGGTCTCTCTCCGGCCATCGTTCTTAACGGATCCGCTGTTTTTACCGAGTTCAAAGGTTCGCTGACCGAACAATACGTCGCGCAGGAGCTTTTGCTCCAGGACAAAACTCCCGCGTATTGGTCCTCTACCTCTGGCAATGCCGAAACCGACTTTGCCATCGACCATGCGGGAACCGTGCTTCCGCTTGAGGTCAAGGCGGCAGAGAACCTTAAAGCGAAGAGTCTGAAAATAGCCTGCGAAAAATTCAAGCTCGAGCGTTGCGTGAGGAGCTCCCTGGCGGCATATAGAGACGAGGGCATGCTCGTCAATATTCCGCTTTGGGAGATTGGGCAAATCGACAAGCTGGCATAGGCGCCGTGGGGACGCCCCGCGAGGACTGTCCCCAGGTGCCGGCAGAAAAGGAACGTCCCCAGGTGCCGGCTGTTGAGTTGCGGTGGAATAGGGACTGTTTGGTGCCCGAAAGGGCGATTTTAGTCCGTATTTCACCGCAACTTATTTAGAGGGTGCTGAGAGTAGGGGTCCAGCCAATGGTGGGTAGCTCGCCGTCGAGGGTTTCGTTGATGGTGGCGACCATACCGGCGAGTAGGCTGTTCTCGCTTACGGTGAGCGTCTTGTAGCCGCCGGCACGCATGAGCTCACGGATCACCACGGCGCCGGCCAGAATCACGCCCGCGCGCTTGGGCTGTACACCCGGTAGCGCGGCGATACCCTCCACATCCAGCGTAGACATACGATCGATGGCGTCCGAGATCTGCTCCATCGAAAGCTCGCGCAGGTGCACAAAGCTCGAGTCGTACGGCTCCAGCTCGTGGACCAGCGCCACGAGCGTGGTGACGGTACCGCCCACCGCGACCAGGCGCTCTGCACGCTCAAAATTGCTCGGCAGGCCCTCAAAATAGGCGGAGAACTGCTCGCCCGCCCACGCGGCGGCAACCGCGAGCTCGTCGTCCGCGGGCGGCAACGCCGAGAAAAAGCGCTCCGTCACGCGACGGCAACCGATGTCCAGCGAACGCGTTCCCTCCAGCGCAAAGACCCCGCGCTCCGGCGCGTACACGCCCGTCGCGAGCTCCGTAGAGCCGCCGCCCGAATCGGCGACGATAATGCGTTCGCCGGCAAAGTCGTGCGCCACGCCAAAAAATGTCAGGCGTGCCTCGACCTCGCCCGGAATCACCTGCGGTTCGAGCCCCAGCCCGCGCAGGCCGTCCAGCAGCAGCGCGGCGTTGGACGCATCGCGCGCGGCACTCGTGCAGGTGGTGCAGACGCACGCGGCCCCAAAGGCACGCACCTCATCCACAAATATGCGACACGCAGCGAGCACACGCTCGACAGCCGCCTCGCAAAAGCGGCCCGTCGCGTCGACGCCCTCGCCCAGATCGGTAATCTCGGTATGCTTGGACGATTCCACGATCGCCCCGTCCTCGACCTGCGCCAGCACCAGTCGCGACGACACCGTTCCCAGGTCGATCGCGGCCACCTTATATCGTTTGCAATCTGCCATTGCGGGCTCCCCTCCGGGCGCTACTCGCCTACTCGCCGCTGGACGCGACCGTCTGGCCCTCGACGCCGTTAAATCCAAACAGCATATCGAGCGTCTTGATGTACCACGGTGCGTCCTTGCCGACCTCTTCGATCTCTTTGGCCACTTCGCTGGCATTCTTGGCGTTTGAGGACTTTTTGCTCGACGACGAATCCGAATCGCCGTCCAGGCCCAGCACTTCAATCCTCTTCTCGCCGGGCATCGCCATGCCCAGGCCCCGTGCCGAATCCTTAATGCCCTCTTCCGAGAACCACTTATCAGTGTCTTTTTTCATCTCATCATTGTATTGCTGACGAATCTCGACCTGCTTGGCCAAGATGTCGCTCGAGCGCTTAGCCACGTACAGATCGCGTACGGGAAAATACAGGCTCACGAGCGCCAGCGCCACGACAATGCCGATAAACAGCGGGCGCAGAGAGCCATGCGTAAAGTCATAGATCGCCTTGACCGCCGCATTGTCATTGGCGTAGCGCATAAAGTCCGAGCCCGAAAAACGGTTCGAGGGCCTGCTCGACCTATCGTGCGTTTGAGCCGACGAGCACTGAGCATGCGACGAACGTGCCGGGCGCACTGGTCCATCTGTCGAAGTATCCACTTGAGCATTGGGGCGCGAGGTACTTGTCGGGCGCTGTATGGAGCGGTCGGCGCCGGCGTAGGCGGACCCACCGAGCTGCACCGTGCGCGCACGGCGAGGCGACGGCTCACGCGAACCGGCGGAATAGTACCTGTTGTCGTAAATCTGATCCATGTGCGCCTTGTGCGGTTGAGGTTTGTTTGCGCTAAGTATTCTAGTTATAGCACGAGCGCGCGCACCACCTTCGACAGCCTTTGCTCGACATAAAAAAGGCGCTGAGCCATATGGCCCAGCGCCCAACGGCGGCCATCAGAAGTGGAACGGAGCCGAGTCAACCCCGCCCCCCGAGCGCCACTTGTTTAGCGAATGTTGTAGAACGCGGCCTTGCCGGCGTAGTGCGCGCTGCCCTCGAGCTCGTCCTCGATGCGGATGAGCTGGTTGTACTTGGCGATACGGTCGCTGCGGCACGGGGCGCCCGACTTGATCTGGCCGGCGTTGACGCCCACGACCAGGTCGGCAATCGTGGAGTCCTCGGTCTCGCCGGAGCGGTGGCTCACGATGCAAGCGTAACCGGCCTCCTTGGCGGTCTCGATGGCCTCGAGCGACTCGGTGAGCGTGCCGATCTGGTTGACCTTGACCAGGATCGCGTTGGCGGCACCCAGCTCGATGCCCTTCTTGAGACGCTCGGTGTTGGTGACGAACAGGTCGTCGCCCACCAGCTGCACCTTGTTGCCAATGCGGCGGGTAAGCTCGACCCAGCCGTCCCAGTCCTCCTCGGCCATGCCGTCCTCGATGGAGATGATGGGGTAGGTGTCGACAAGCTTCTCCCAGTAATCGACCATCTGAGCGCTCGTATACTCAACGCCCTCGCCCTTGAGCTCGTACATGCCGGTCTCGGCGTTGTAGAACTCGGTCGAGGCCGGATCCATGGCGTACATGAAGTCAACGCCGGGCTTAAAGCCAGCCTTCTCGACGGCCTTGGTAATGTACTCGAACGGCTCGGCATTGGTCTTGAGGTTGGGCGCAAAGCCGCCCTCGTCGCCCACGCCGCCGCCCAGGCCTGCCTCGTGCAGCACGCCCTTGAGGGTGTGGTAGACCTCGGCACACCAGCGCAGGCCCTCGGCAAAGCTCGGGGCGCCCACCGGCATGATCATGAACTCCTGGAAGTCAACGTTATTGTCGGCATGCACGCCGCCGTTGAGGATGTTCATCATGGGCGTGGGCAGCAGGTGGGCGTTGACGCCGCCCAGGTACTGGTACAGCGACAGACCCGCCGACTCGGCAGCGGCGCGGGCGACGGCCAGCGACACGCCCAGAATGGCGTTGGCGCCGAGCTTGGTCTTGTTGGGGGTACCGTCCGCGGCGATCAGCGCGGCATCGACAGCGCGCTGGTCGAAGGCGTCGAGGCCCACGACGGCGTTGGCACACTCGTTGTTGACGTGCTCGACGGCCTGCGAGACGCCCTTGCCCAGGTAGCGGCCCTTGTCGCCGTCGCGCAGCTCGCAAGCTTCGAAAGCGCCGGTCGAAGCGCCCGAAGGCACCATCGCGCGGCCGAAGCTGCCGTCCTCGAGCACGACCTCGACCTCGACGGTGGGGTTGCCGCGGCTGTCGAGTACCTCGCGACCGTAGACGTCCAAAATGTCACTCATGCTGTCTCCCTCTCACTTGGAAACGTAGTTGATGCAAGCGACTGGCCGACGGTGCACCGTCGGTGCGCCTCCGTAAGTTAGCCATGTCGCACTTTTTGCATTATGCCCTAAGTTAGCCGAGGGATACAATTGTTTTTCGAAAAATTTAGCGGGAACGATGAGGCGTGTCAGCCCGTCGTTCCCGCAGTCTTACTCCTCCGCCTTTGCGGCATCCCACAGGTCGTTGAGGCCGTGGGTCGAAAGCTCGGCAAGATCCACGTGAGCATCGGCCGCCATCTGCTCCATCGCGGCCCAGCGACGGCGGAACTTTGCCGTGCTGGCACGAAGGGCGCTCTCGGCGTCAATGCCCTCCTTGCGCGCGACGTTGACCAAGGCAAAGAGCAGGTCGCCAAACTCCATTTCGCGCTCGGGCGAGCCAGGGGCCTCGGCCTCAAACTCGGCACGCTCCTCGGCAACCTCGTCCCACACGTCCTGGACCGTCTCCCACTCAAAGCCCACGGCAGCCGCCTTGCGCGACACCTTCTGAGCCTGCATCAGCGCCGGTAGATGCGTGGGCACGCCGTCGAGCAGGCCCTCGGGCGCAGCCTCGCCAGCCGCCACGGCCTTGTCCTTGGCGGCTTTCTCGGCAAGCTTAACCTCGTCCCAAATCTTGAGTACCTCGTCGGAACTGTCGGCATCTACATCGCCAAACACGTGCGGATGACGGCGGATGAGCTTGGCATCGATATCACGCGCCACGTCGGTCAGCGTAAACTCGCCGGCGTCAGCAGCAATCTGCGCATGCAGCACGACCTGCATGAGCACGTCACCCAGCTCCTCGCGCAGGTGAACCGCGTCGTCCGCCTCGATGCAGTCGAGCGCCTCGTAGGCCTCCTCGATCATGTTCTTGCCAATGCTGCGGTGCGTCTGCTCGCGGTCCCACGGGCAGCCGTCGGGCTGACGCAAGCGCCAGACGGTCTGCACCAGATGCTGCAGCTCGGCCGACGCGTCGACCAGCGTGGACAGATTGCGCGAGCCCTCGGCATTTTGCTGAGCCATGTGCTGCGCCATGGCTACTCCTCCTCCATGACCACGTGGCGGAACGCGCCGCCCTCGTAGATGCCGTAGCTGTGCGAGCCGTCCTTGGGGATGCTCACGCTACCGGGGTTGAAGAGCCACAGGCCCGGGTGCGCGGCGCTTTCCTCGTTGACCTTGATGTGCGTATGACCGTAGACGAGCGCGGAGCCCTCGGGCAACGCGGGCGCGTGGTCGACGCTGTTGTGCATGCCGGCGCCAAAGACATGGCCGTGCGTCAGGAACAGCTCGCGGCCGGTCTCGTCGAACAGCGTGGCGTAGTCGGCCATGACGGGGAAGTCGAGCACCATCTGGTCGACCTCGGCGTCGCAGTTGCCGCGCACCGCGATGATGCGGTCGGCCAGGGCATTGAGCAGCGGGATCACGTGCTTGGGGGCGTAATCGCGCGGCAGGTCGTTGCGCGGACCGTGGTAGAGCAGGTCGCCCAGCAGCACGATGCGGTCGGGCTGCTGGGATTCGATGGCGGCGACCAGGCGCTCGGCCCAGTATGCCGAGCCGTGGATGTCGGAAGCGATGAGGTATTTCATGGTGGTCCTTTCGGGTGGGGTTGATGGGACTGGGCGTGGCGTGCCACCGGCCGCGCTATTCAAATCGCAGTGCCGCGGCTTGTGCCGCCTGCATCACGCGCTGGAGCGGCACATTATGCTCGCGAGCGAGACGGGCGCAGTCCTCGTACTCGGGCGCTGCACGCTCGCTGCCATCGGGCAGGGTCGCCACCTTAACGGATACCTCGCCCCATGGCGTCGTTACGCGCTCAAAGCGGCGTGGCAGGCAAACGCGTTCCATCACCTGGCGACGAATGGCGTTGGTCGTGGTCTCCAAAAAGATGATCGTCTGCAGGCGCTCGATATCCTCATGCGAGCAGATCACCTGCAGCTGCCAGCCGGGACGGCCTTTCTTGCAATAGACGGGCAGCCAGTGCACCTCGCGCGCACCGGCCTCGCGCAGGCGGTCGGCGGCATAGGCGAGTACCTCGGGCGACGCATCGTCGATGTCGCACTCCAGCTTGACGATGGTCTCGGGCGCATCGGTCTCGCGGGACAGCGGAGATGTACTTCCACGTTGCATACGGTCCGGTTCCTTTCCGCGCGGGCTCGTTTTGTTCACCCAAACGCTAGCACATCGCAGGCTGCGCGAGTGTGACGGCGCGTGATGAGCGCGATTTTCCTTGTCGACAAGAAACCGACACTCCACCGCCCCGGCCAAACATGTACATCAGCCTCCAAACATGTCATTATTTGCAGCTTTTGGAGGCTGATGTACATGTATTGGAGCAAGCGAGGCCGCGCCGCGCAGCCTTTCCAATCGATTTCGAGCTCCGGCGCGCGCGGCGTGTTGAGAGCTGCAACATTACAATGGAGCGGATTCGCCAAATGCAAAGGAGTCGCCATGCCCGCATGCCCGCTGGTCGATTGCCATACCCACACCTCGTTTTCGGACGGGCATGCCTCGTTTGAGGACAACGTCCGTGCCGCTGCTGCGGCCGGCTGCCGCGTCATGGTCTCGACCGACCATCTCACCCTGCCCGCCAGCATGGATGCCAACTGCGAAGTGCAGGTTACTGAGGGCGACCTGCCGGCACATCATCTGGCTTTTGAGGACGCTCTCAATCTTGCCGCTCAGATTGCGCCAGAACTCACCTTTATCTACGGTTTCGAATGCGATTGGTACGAGGGCTGCGAGCCTTTGGTTGAGCGCTGGTCCCAGGGCGCCGTCGTGCGCCTGGGCAGTGTGCACTGGATTGGCAACCCAGGCGATATCATGGCCGGTGCCGCGGGTACGGCGGGAACGGAGGACGTCGCTCGTCCCGATACGCCCGATTCGCGCTGCGGCTGGATCGACGATGACACCAACCTGCACGTTTGGGAAAACCTGGGGGTACGCGGCGTGTGGGAGCGCTATGTCGATGACTGGTGCCGCGCCTGCGAGAGCCCGCTCAACTTTGATGTGATGGCTCACCCCGACCTGGTCATGCGCTTTTCGAAGGAAGGCTTTGCGCCCGATTTTGACCCCGCACCGTTTTGGCAGCAGATGGCAGAGTGCGCGCACGATACGGGCCGCCGCGTTGAGGTCTCGACGGCCGCGCCGCGCAAGGGCTTGGGCGACTACTACCCCGCAACCGGTCTTTTGCGCTGCTTTGCCCATGCCGAAGTGCCGATCACCTTTGGCTCGGACGCGCACCGCGCCTGCGATATCTGCTGGAACATCCGCGAGGCCCAGGCGCACGCCTACGACTGCGGTTATCGAACCTTCGACATCCCCCACGCCACCGGCGAATGGGAATCCACGCCCCTCGCCTAGCCATCCCTTCATAAGTTGCGGTGAAATAGGGATTGTTTTGCTTGATGAAGCGCTTAAACAGTCCCTATTTCACCGCAACTTCCATGACCCCGTTACACCAACAAAGACTGTCCCAAACGACTAGTGGCGGCGGGCGTTGAGTTCACCGGCGAGTTCGTCGAGGGTGATACCGTAGCGCTCGAGCGTCACGAGCAGGTGGTAGACCAGGTCGCCGGCCTCGTAGCGGATGTGATCGTGATCGTTATCCTTGCAGGCCATGATCACCTCGCTTGCCTCCTCGGCAAGCTTCTTGAGCAGCTCGTCCTCGACGTCGGTCAGCAGACGCGCGGTATAGCTCTCCTGCGGCGATGCATCACGACGACCGTGAATCACCTCGGCCAGACCTGTCAGCGTCTCACCGATATTTCCATCCTGAACGTTTGCGGTGCGCACACCCATAGTTCAATCCTTTCTGGTTGGCCAAGCGCCTAGTCGAGAGCCCGTCCTACGCAAGTTTCTTAAAGAAGCAGGTACGGTTGCCGGTGTGGCAGGCCGGACCCGGCGAGTCAACCTTGACCAGCAGCGTATCGCTATCGCAGTCGGCCCAGAGCTCCTTGACCGCTTGCATATTGCCGCTCGTCGCGCCCTTGTTCCAGAGCTCCTGGCGGCTACGGCTCCAAAACCACGTGGTGCCGGTCTTGAGCGTCAACCCCACCGACTCCTCGTTCATCCAGGCAACCATAAGCACCTCGCCGGTGTCATACTGCTGAACAACACAAGGAATCAGCCCCTTGGCGTCGTATGTAAGCTTTGAAGGATCGGTTATCTCTTCCATTTCTCTTCCCAAATTCAAACTTCGCAGGTCGGCGAGGGTTGTCCAGGTGCCCGAGATTCCGAGCGACAAGCCCGACGACGCGTACTTAAGTACGCGAGGAGGGTTGGAGCCGAAAGGTCGGGTGCCTGGGCAAGCCGCAGCATTAGAAGTCCAGCCTCACAGGAATGCCTTGGCTGGCCATATACTCCTTCACCTGGCGAATGCTGAACGTCCCAAAGTGAAAGACGCTCGCCGCCAGCACGGCATCGGCCTCGCCCTCGATCACGCCCTCGGCAAAATGTTCGAGCGTGCCCACGCCGCCGCTCGCGATGACGGGAATCGGCACCGCACGCGCCACGGCGCGGGTGAGCGCCAGGTCAAAGCCGGCCTTGGTGCCGTCGCGATCCATACTGGTCAGCAAGATCTCGCCGGCGCCGCGACGAGCCGCTTCCTCGGCCCACGCCACCGCGTCGATACCCGTGGCGTTGCGACCTCCCGCGGTAAAGACCTCCCACTTGTCGGCACCCGGCTCTCCGGGCAAACCGACGCGCTTGGCATCGATCGCCACGACCACGGCCTGACTGCCAAAAGCCGCGGCAGCCTGGCTAATCAGCGACGGGTCACGCACGGCCGCCGAGTTGAGCGACACCTTGTCGGCACCGGCGGCAACCATGGTCCGCATGCCCGCCAAGTCGCGAAAGCCGCCGCCCACGGTATAGGGAATAGCGAGCTCCTCGGCCGCGTGCGCCGCCATCTCGATGGTCGTCACACGGTTGTCACTCGTCGCGGTAATGTCCAAAAATACGACCTCGTCCGCACCTTCGCGGTCGTAGGCGCGCGCCAGCTCCACCGGATCGCCCGCATCGCGCAAGCTCACAAAGTTGACGCCCTTGACCACACGGCCGTCCTTGACGTCCAGGCAGGGAATTACGCGTTTGGTAAGCATAGGCTACTCCTCCCCTCGGACGGCGGCCAGCGCCTGGGCCAGCGCAAAGTTGCCCTCGTAGAGCGCGCGACCGGTAATGGCACCCTCGATGGCATCCCCGCCCACCGCGGCAAGCGCACGGATGTCGTCGAGCGTCGAGATACCGCCCGAAGCCACGACGGGAAAGCCCGCGACCTCGGCCACATGACGATACGCCGCCACATCGATGCCCGTCTGCATGCCATCGCGCGCGATGTCGGTATACACCAGATGCTTAAAGCCCAGCTCGGAAAGCTGCGCCACGGCATCGTCGAGCGCCACGCCCGCGCCGTCGCGCCAGCCGTTCACCTTGACCTGGCCGTCGCGTGCGGCAATGTCAGCCACCAACAGCTCGCCAAAACCTTGGGCTGCCACCTCGGCAAAACCCGGCTCGGTCACGAGCACCGTGCCCAGCGCAATGCGACGCGCACCGTGGCCGGCCAACTCGTCGATGCGCGCGAGCGAGCGGACGCCGCCGCCCACGTCCACAGACAGGCCGTCGACGCCGCAGATAGCCTTTATCGCCGCCGAGTTGGCAGCGCACGTGTCCTCGTCCTCGCCAAAGGCGGCGGACAGGTCGACGACGTGCACCCAGCTCGCGCCCTGCTCGGCAAACGAGCGGGCGACTGCCACGGGGTCGTCGGAATATACCTTGCAGCGGCTGCGGTCGCCGCGCTCCAGGCGCACGACCTTGCCGCCGATCAGATCGATTGCGGGAAACAGGATCATCGGCCGGCCTCCTCGACGATGTTGACGAAGTTCTTAAGGATGCGCTGACCCAGCGCTGAGGATTTCTCGGGATGGAACTGGCAGCCCCACACGTTGCCGTGACGCACGATGCACGGGAAGCTCCGCGTATAGTGCGTGCGCGCCAGCACATCGGCGGCATCGGCATCGTCGGACACCGCGTAGCTGTGGGTGAAGTACATGTTGGCACCCTCGGCAAAACCAGTAAGCAGCGGATCGGCCGCACCGGCGGGCGTCATGTGCACCTGGTCCCAGCCCACGTGCGGCACCTTCAGGCGGCTCGACTCCAGGCGCGTGCACGAACCGCGCATAATACCCAAGCCATCGACCCAAGGACCGCCAGCCTGCTTGGAGGCGTTGCCGTCGGCGACCGCGCCCTCGTCCGCAGGCACGCCCTCGTTGCCGCGCTCAAAAAATAGCTGAAGGCCCAGGCAGATGCCGAGCAGCGGAGTTCCGGCGGCGACGGCATCGAGCACCGCGTCCGCCTCGCCGCTCTGGCGCATAAAGGCGATCGCGTCATAGAACGCGCCCACGCCCGGGATGACCAGGCCGTCGGCATTGCGGATCTGCTCCGGATCGTCCGATGTGCAGGCGGCGGCACCGGCGCGCGCAAGCCCACGCGCAACGCTAGATAAGTTGCCCTTGTGGTAGTCGACCACCACGATCTTCGGTTCGCCCACGCGACCCCTCCTCTTCTCATCATCCAAAACCACCACAAAGGGGACAGGCACTTTCGTGGTGGTTTTTGCCTTTGTGGCGGTTACAGCGAGCCCTTGGTGCTGGGGATGCCCTGCACGCGGGGATCGAGCTCGCAGGCGTGGCGCATCGTGCGACCCACGGCCTTAAAGGCGGCCTCGATAATGTGATGCGAGTTGCCGCCCGCCAGTTCGCGCACGTGCAGCGTGAGCTTGGCATCGCGTGCGAAGGCATAGAAGAACTCGACGGCCAGCTCGGTATCGAAGCTGCCCACGCGCTCGGTCGGCACGGGCAGCTCGCAGTAGGCCTGGCCGCGACCCGAAATGTCCACGGCAGCCATCACGAGTGTCTCGTCCATGGCAATCGCTGCATCGGCAAAGCGTGTAATGCCCGCCTTGTCGCCCAACGCTTGGCAAAACGCCTCGCCCAGCACAATGCCCGTATCCTCGACGGTGTGGTGCGCGTCGACCTCAACGTCGCCTACCGCATGCACCGTCAAATCAAACAGGCCATGGCGACCAAAGGCGTTGAGCATATGGTCGAAAAACGGCACGCCGGTCGAGATATCGCACACGCCAGATCCGTCCAGGTCGAGCTTGACGACAATGTCGGTCTCACCCGTCTTGCGGGTCACCTCGGCATAACGGCCCATCTACATCTCCTCCTTCACCAGCGCGGCAAACGCAGCCAGCACCTCATCGTTTTCCCGCGGCGTACCCACGGTAATGCGCAAGCAGTCCGCGAGCCCCGGCGCGTAGCTAAAGTCGCGCACCAAAATCGAATACTCGTCGCGCAGGCGCTCACGCACGCGCGTGGCATGCGGCGTGCGCACGAGCACAAAGTTCGCCGCGCTCGGCCATGCCTCCACGGGCAGGCCCTCGGCAGCCATTGCGCGCAGGGCGCACAGCTCGCGCTCGCGCTCGGATGCGACCTGCGCCACCACGGGCGTGTACGCATCGCGGGCACGCACGCAGGCAAGCGCGGTTGCCTGACTCAGCACGTTGACCGAATAGATCTGGCGAATCGCCGCGAACACGTCGATGACCTCGGGCGCCGCGATCACGTAACCCAGACGCGTGCCGGCGGCGCCAAACGCCTTGGACAGCGTATGCAGAATCACCAGGTTGGAATGCTCGGCGATAAGGCCTTGCGCCGTGGTGGCCGTGCCAAACGAATCGTCGGCAAACTCAACGTAGGCCTCGTCGACCATTACCATGCCGGGGCACGCATCGCACAGCGCCGCGACAAAGTCGAGCGGCGCCACATCGCCCGTGGGATTGTTGGGCGAGGTCACGATCGCCAGGTTGCACTCGGGTGCGGCCGCGAACACAGCCGCCTGGTCGAGCTCAAAGGTCGCAGGGTCGCGCCACACGTCGCGCACCTCGGTCTGGCAGAGCGACGCAAAGAACGCGTACTCGCTAAAGCACGGCGGGCAGTTGAGCAGGGTCCGCCCAGCGCCGCCAAACGCCAGCAGGTAGTTATAGAGCAGCTCGTCACCGCCGTTACCCACGCAGACATTCTCGCGCACAACACCATGCCAAGCGGCCAGCTCGTCGCGCAGATCGTTGGACATGGGATCGGGATAGCGGTTGAGCGGTGTAGCGGCCAGGGCGGCGTCGACCGCCTCGCGCACGCCAGCCGGCACGGGATAGGTGTTCTCGTTTGCCGAAAGATTGATGCGCGTGGGCGTAAAGTTGGGATCGTAGGGCTCGATGCCGGCCAGGTAGGGCTGGACGAGTTCCTTCATGCGGGGCGTCAGCTCGGCCATATTAGGCCTCCTCGCCGGTCGCGCCAGCGGCACCGTCCGCAGCCGCCGCCAGGTCCACGCCCTCAGCAACCGTCGCCACGGCGTCGCCCGGCCAGGCGACCTTGGTCAGGTCGGCCGCAGCCAGTGACTCAGCACTCACGGCATCCTCGCCCTGCTCCAGCACGCGACGACGCAGGGCAGCAGAAAGCGCGTGCGCCCACAGGCCCTCGGCCTCGGCTAGACGCTGTGTGGCGGGAGCGTCAGAGAGCAGGCCCTCGGGCGTATAGCAAATGACGCTCGAGCGCTTAACGAACTCTTCGACCGAAAGCGGGTTGGAGAACATGGCCGTGCCGCCGGTTGGCAGCGTGTGGTTGGGACCGGCAACATAATCGCCGAGCGGCTCGGAGCTCCAAGCGCCCACAAAGATGGCGCCGGCGTTGCGAATGCCGCCGAGCAGGCCCATCGCATCCTTGCAGTGCAGCTCAAGGTGCTCAGGCGCCACGGTGTTCACGGCCTCGACGGCGGCAGCCATGTCGGCGGCCACCACGATGGTGCCTTCGTTGTCGAGCGAGGCGCGCGTGATCTCGGCACGCGGCGACTGCGCCACCAGAATGTCGATACCAGCCTCGACCTCGCGCGCAAACTGCTCGTCGCAAGTCACCAGATAGCAGGCTGCCAGCGGATCGTGCTCGGCCTGGGCCATCAGGTCGGCCGCGACCACCATGGGCTTGGCCGTGGCATCGGCCAGCACGCAGACTTCGGAGGGGCCAGCGACCATGTCGATACCCACGTCGCCCGAGACAATCTGCTTGGCCGCAGCGACAAAGGCGTTGCCCGGGCCGGTGATCTTGTCGACGCGCGGAATAGTCTCGGTGCCGTACGCCAGCGCGGCCACGGCCTGAGCGCCACCCACCATATAGATCTCGTCCACGCCGCCGAGCTTTGCCGCGGCGAGCGTATACGGGCTGATCAGGCCATCTTTCTGCGGCGGGGTCACCATGACCACGCGCTTGACGCCGGCAACCTTGGCGGGAATGGCATTCATGAGCACCGTGGAGGGATACTGCGCGCGACCGCCCGGCACGTAGATGCCGGCCGCCGCGAGCGGGGTCACCTTAACGCCGAGCATCGTGCCGTCCGCACGCGTGGTAAACCAGCTCTGCTCGACCTCGCGCTGGTGGAACTCACGAATCTGGCGTGCAGCCTTTTCGAGCGCCGCGGCAAAAGCGGGATCGAGGCCTTCGAGCGCGGCATCGATCTGCTCTTGCGGCAGACGGAAGCTCTGCAGCTCAACACCGTCAAAACGCTGACAGTAATCGCGCACCGCGGCATCGCCGTTGGCGCGCACGTCGGCCACGATATCGCGGGCGGCGTCGACGATGTTTTGCGGCAGCACACCCTTGCGGTTGAGCTGGTTGGTAACGAGGCGCTCACCGGGAGCAAGCTTGATGGTCTTCATATCGGTATCCCCTATCGGTCGAGGTTGTGTTCGAAAAACGAGAGGCCGGGCGGCGGCGCCAATCGGCCCGCAGCCCAGACGTTGGGACGCCCGTGCGTGCTCGCGCTATTGTGCCGAGCCCGCAACGGGCTCAAAATGCTTGTCCTTCACGGCCGCCGCCAGGCGATCGGCCAAGTTGCGCACACGCGGGTCCAGGCGCGCGGCACCCGGGTTGACGAAGAATCGCGCCGTGCAGTCCATAATGCGACCGGTAATAACCAGGTCGTTATCGCGCAGCGTGGCGCCCGTGGCGGTGATGTCCACGATACGGTCGGTCATACCGACAATGGGGCCCAACTCGATGTTACCGTGCAGCGAAACGATGTCGGCGTTCACGCCGCGCTCGGCATACCAGGCGCTCGCGATGCGCGGATACTTGGTGGCCACGCGAAGCGACCCGCGGCGGGCATAGTTGCGCTCGGCCTGGCCGGCGCGCCACGCGGGCTCTGCCTCGATAAACGTGCACAGGCCGTAGCCCAGATCGACCAGCTGCAGCAAGTTGAGGTCTGCCTCGATGAGCGAGTCCCAGCCACAGATGCCGCAATCGGCACCACCACAGCCCACAAAAGCGGGCGCGTCGCTGGGACGCACGATGACAAACTCGATATCGCCGACCGTGCCCTCGCCGGCACGCGTGTCGCGACCGCGCACAATCAGGTGACGGCCGGGGTCGCGCAGCTCAGAGACGTCCAGGCCCGCGGCCTCGAGCACGTCGAGCGTGTCGGCCTTAAGCGAGCCCTTGGGCACGGCGATGCGTAGCGGGCCTTCGGCGCCGCGGCCCACGGCGTGGTCACCATCGGAGGCGGCGTCCTCGGCAGAGGTGCACGCGGCCTCCAGACGCTCGAGCGAAAAGGCGAAGCCCGCCGCCGGCACCTCGATGCCGTCGCCGAACGCGCCGGTAAAGATAGAGTCGTAGCGACCGCCCGAGCCCACCGGATCGGGCAGGCCACCGGCATAGGCCTTAAAGACCAGGCCCGTGTAGTAATCGAAAGAGTTCATGATGGAGAAGTCGAACGACAGCACCTGGGCGTCCTCGGGAGCCAGACCATCAACCAGGGCACGGAGTTCGCGCGTCAGCGGCGCGACAATACCGGCAGCCGCCAGCAGCGCATCCACGCGATCGAGCACTTCGGCCCCACCATGCAGGCGCGGCAGTTCGCTGACGGCGGCCTTAACGGCATCGGTCTCGGCGCTTGCCGCCACGCGGGCATCGAGGCCCACAAAGTCGTTGGCGTGCACGCAGCGCAGAGCCTCGGCAGCCAGCTCGCGATCCTCGCACGCCGCGAGCAGCTCCTTAAACGGGCGCACGCTACCTGCGATAATGCGCGCATCGGGCAGCGCCAACTTGCGAACGGCCTCGGCCACCAGCGAGACGATCTCGACATCGCCCGCGGTATCGCCCGCGCCGATGAGCTCAAAACCCAGCTGGGTAAATTGACGCGAACCGCCGGCATTGCGCTGGCATTCGCGAACCACCGGCGCCTCATAGCGCAGGCGCAGCGGCAAGTCGGCCGCGCGCATGCGGGTCGAGACCAAACGCACGATCGGCAACGTATTGTCGGGACGAACCACCAACAAGCGGCCGTCATCGTCAAAAAGCTTAAACGGCGTGTCCGCGATACGGCCGCCCTCCTCGAGCGAGCCCTTGTCCTCGAGCAGCGGCGTCTCAACCGGCAGATAATGATGCTCCCTAAAGCAGCCCTTCACCGTCAGCGCGATCTCCTCGCGCGCCTGAGCCTCCTCGGGCAATATGTCCCGGAATCCCCACGGTGTGGCCGTCATCTGGTGAGCCTCCTCATGCTGTGTTGCATACAGAACAAACGACCGGCATAGCTCCGCCGGTCTTTTGGGTACTTTAGCATACTAGAGTGCTTGCGGGGAAAATCCTTGTCCGCAGCTCACACCGTATTCATTTGGAAACATAGGGGCAGACGCTCAGCTAAATCTGACGATTATCTAGGCCAACCAGAAACCATATCCCGTTTTTCGTCTAAAAACTGGGATGCAGTTTCCGCTGAGGACCTTTTCCGAACTGCTTCTGCAGCGGCTGTTTTGGCTCCGGGACCGCGTCAATCGCATATCTTTATGGCGCCTTTATCCTACACATGTTGTATAACTACCAAATGTGGAATATAACAAAGAGCAAAACATAGGCTGAGCGTTATGGAGGATTGAGGTTGAAAGAGAAGCTATTTCGATGGGTCGTGAAGCACCGCAAACCCATCATCGCGTTCTATGCGGTGGCAGCACTGGTATGCCTGTTCCTGCGCCAGTTTGTAGGCGTTAACTACGACATTACGAGCTATCTGCCCGACGAAGCGGCGTCGACCGTCGCTCTGAATACCATGGGTGATGAGTTTGAGGGTGACATTCCCAACTGTCGCGTTATGGTGCCCAATGTCTCGATCGCTCAGGCGCTCAAATACAAGGACAAAATCAAAAAGGTCGACGGCGTCGAGGAGGTCCTATGGCTTGACGACGCGGCAGATATCGATCAGCCGCTTGCCACGCAAGACAAAGACACCGTTGAGACCTATTACAAAAAGAACAACGCCCTGTTTACGGTGACGGTTAATTCCGAAAAGGAGATCGAGGCAACCGACGCTATTCGAGATATCGTGGGCGACGAGGGCGCCATTACGGGCTCGGCCATGTCTAACGCGCTCGCCACCACATCGACCGAGCAGCAGATCAGCATTATCACGGTCGCTGTCATAGCGATTATCTTCGTGATTCTGGTCATCACGACTACCAGCTGGGCCGAACCCATCCTGGTGCTGCTGGGCCTGGGCGTCTCGGTGTTTATCAACTGGGGCACCAACCTCATCTTTGGCGAGATTAGCTTTGTCACCAACTCTGCGGGCTCCATTTTGCAGGTTGCCATCGCGCTGGACTTCTCGGTCTTTTTGCTGCACCGCTTTAACGAGGAGCGTGGCCGCCACGGCAGCGTTGCCGAAGACATGGTGCAGTCGTGCTGCCTGTCCTCGGTCGCCGTGTTTTCGAGCGGTTGCACGGTCTGCATCGGCTTTATCGCGCTTGCCGCCATGCAGTTTAAGATCGGCCCCGACCTTGGTCTTGCCCTTGCAAAGGGTATCGCCATCAGCCTGGTATCGGTCTTTACCTTTGTTCCTTCGATGTTCGTTCAGTTCGATGGCTTTGTGCAAAAATCGCAGCACAGGCCCTTTGTCCCGCCGCTGGGTAAGTTCGCCCGTCTGGTGCTCAAGGTCTGTATCCCCGCTGCCGTCGTGATCCTCGCCGTGGTTTACCCTGCGCGTGTGGCATCGACCTCCAGCGATATCACGTACTACTACGGCACTTCGCACATTTTTGGTTCGGATACGCGGCTTGGTCAGGATATGGACAAGGTCAAGGAGGTCTTTGGCAACTCCGATACCTACGTTGTGCTCGTTCCCCGTGGAGAGGTGAGCGAGGAGCAGGCACTCTCCAATGAGCTCAAGGCGCTCCCCGAGGTCAAGTCCATCCAGAGCTATGTTGACGTTGCGAGTCCCTATATCCCCACGGGCATGGCCGAAAAGGACACGCTCGATCTGGTGGAGGGAGAGCACTACAGCCGTTTGGTGCTCACGGTTACCGCGCCCTACGAGGGTCCGAGTACATTTAAGCTGGTCAAGAAGATTCGTTGTATCGCGGACAAACATTATCCGGGTAAGGCAATGCTCGCCGGCGAGGGCGTGAGCACCACCGACCTTAAGGACACCATCACCGTCGATAAGGGCAAGGTCGACCTCATCGCCGTCGTGGCCGTGTTCGCGGTCTTGCTGCTGGCCACCAAGTCGCTGAGCCTGCCGATCATCTTGGTGCTCGTGATTGAGACCTCGATCTGGGTCAACTTTGCTGCACCGCTCTACACCGGTATGCACGAGTTCTTCCTCGCCTACTTAATTGTGAGCTCCATCCAGCTGGGCGTTGCCGTCGACTACGGCATCCTGATTGCTGACCGCTATCGTGAGGACCGCGTGACCATGCATAAGCGCGAAGCGCTACTCGAGACCATGGAAGCTTGCACGATTCCTGTTTTGACCTCTGGATCGGTTCTGCTAATCAGTGGCTTCCTGATCCATGCGATCTCGAGCCACGGCGTGCTCAAGCAGATCGGCTGGTTCCTGGGCGTCGGCGTGAGCATCTCCCTAGTCGCCGTACTCTTTGCGCTGCCGGGTTTCCTGTATGTGCTCGATGGCCTCATCGGCAAGACCACGCTCAAAGCTCATTTTTTGCCCAAGGATGCCCAGGATCCGGTTTCGGATACCACCGAGGCATCGGCTGCGGACGGCTCCGCTCAGTAACGTTTTACAAAGCAGTTGGAAGGAATACCGCAATGCATACCCATACCACTGATACCGCTTCGAAAGAGCTCAAAGCCCAACGCGATCTTGTACGTCGTCCCCATAAGCGCATCGCTGCGCTCGCTCTTGCCGCCGGTCTGACCGTGGCCCTTACCGTTCCCGGTGCCGTTGTGTTCGCCGACGGCGTAGGGTCGACGAGCGCTGCCTCGGCTACGAGTGAACAGATGGCGACGGACTCCGATAACAGCACGCCGGGATATAAGAAAAACCAGGTCGTATACGTCAAAACCGATGCCGACGGCAATCGCACGGGTGTTTACGTGGTCAATAGCTTCGAGGCCAATAAGGGCGTCAAGATCGACGATGCCGGCACCTATAACAAAGTGACCAACCTATCGACGACTCAAAAACTAACGGGCGACAGCGGGTCGGTTGCCGTTACGGGCCAGGGAGTGCAGGACTTTGTCTACCAGGGCGATCTGGACAAGAACACTCAGATGCCGTGGAACGTCACCGTGGCATACCAGCTCGATGGCCGCGATATCGACGCCAAGGATTTGGCGGGCAAGAGCGGCAAGCTCACCATGAAGCTCAAGGTCGAAAAGAATGACGACTATACCGGTGGCGATTATGCCGATAACTACCTGGTTCAGATTACCGGTCAGCTTAAGGATGCCGAGGCACACGATATTGAGGCTGAGGGCGCCACGGTTGCTGCCAACGGCTCCAACACGCAGCTTACCTACATGGTGATTCCCGGCAGCACCGGAGACTACACCATTACGACCGATGTTGAGGATTTTGAGTTTGATGGCTGGCAGATTGTCGGCGTGCCGCTGAATCTTGCCATCGATGTGGACTCGAGCAGCATGGATACGAGCCAGCTCGTGGAGCTCTCCAACGGTATTGCTACGGCCAATAGCGGTGCTGGCCAGGTTGCCGACGGTGTCAAGACGCTCGCGGCCTCGCTTGCCACGGCCAATACCGGTGCCGGCACGCTGTCCAGTGGCGCCGCTGCGCTCGCGGCGGGTACGAGTCAGCTCAACGCGCAGGTCCCCACGCTGGTCGAAGGCGTGAGCAACCTTAATGCCGGTGCCGAGGGGGTTAATGCCGGTGCCGTGCAGCTTAAGGGCGGTGCGTCCGATCTTTCGGCGGGCCTTTCCAAGCTGCAGGGGAGCGCACAGCAGATCTCGGGCGGCATAAGTGGAATTGCCGCTGGGTCCGATACGTACGTCGACGCGCTGACGCTGGGCAAGCAGGCTCAGGAGGCAAACCTTGCCAAGGCGCAGGCTGCGGCCAAGGCGGCCCAGGACGCCGTGACCGCTACGTCGGGCAACGCCTACAGCGCGCTGTACGGGCCGCAGGGTCTTACGGCGGCGCTCAGCGGCGAGGGGCAGTACCTTGCCGGTGCACAGCAGGCGCTCGGCGGGGCAAAGCAGGCCGCGAGCGCCATGGGCAACGATGCGGCAAAGGCTAACGCCGAGAGCGCAAAGGCTGGCGCCGAGAGCACCGTTGCATCTATTGCCGCTGCCAAGGCGGCGGTCGCCGATGCTCAGGACGCGCTGGATAACGCGGCCGATCTCGACTCCGCCAAGGCTGCGGCAGCCAAGCTAAGCGAGGCTACGGCACAGCTGGATGCCGCCACCGCAAGTGCCGGCAGTGCTGCTACCAGCGCGGGTGCCGCCGCCACGGCGGCATCGAGCGCCGATGCGACGGGTCTTACCGCGCTTCTCGATTCTGCATTCAATGCCGTTGCGGGCGCGCAGGGTCTTAACACGCAGGTGTCGCAGGGCCTTAAGGGTGCCGAGTCCATGTTTGGCACGCTTACCGATCAGGTTACGACTTTGGCCCAGGCGGCCGGCGCCCAGGGCGGCGCCCAGGGTGCCGTCACCGCGCTCGATAGCGCCATTCAGGGCTACACCACTGTCCAGGATGGCCAACAGCTGAGCCTGGCCGGAGCCATCGCCTATATGAACAGCGCGATCAACCCGGCAAACCCCACGGCCGTGAACCCCGGTCTTGTCGCCGGTGTTGGCTCTGCAGCAACGGGCGCGGGTCAGCTGAGCGATGGCGCCGCGGCTCTTGCCGCGGGCACCGACCAGCTTGCTGCGGGCACACAGCAGCTCAACGGTGCCACGCCCGCGCTTGCCAACGGCGCATCACAGCTCAACAACGGTGCGGCGCAGCTCAAGACAGGTGCTGCTAGCCTTGCTAGCGGCATGAATCTTCTCTCCTCGGGTGCAGGTACGCTTGCCAGCGGCGCATCCGAGCTCGGCAACGGCATGCAGGAGCTTACCGACCGAACGAGCAATCTCGATACTCAGGTCATCGACACCGTTAAGGACAAGATCGAGGAAATGCTCAACCCCGGCTTTACGCCGACGGACTTTGTCAACGGCGAGCAGGGCGGACATATAAATCGCGTGCAGTTTATCTATATGACGGGCGCGATCAGCAAGTAGGCAGCCGCGCCCTTGTGGCGATTGGCATCGATAGCAAGTTATGAGGGGAGGGGCCGTCGGGCATTGTCTCGGCAGCCCCTCTTTGCTGTCAGCGGCCACTTCGCGTCTTTGCAGAAGCTGTACCGCAAGATTTGTGTTTGGAAGGAGACGCGCTTTCTGCAAGGGGCGGAGCGCGGAAAGCATGTCCCGGATTTGATGCTCGGAACGGGATGAGCTTTCCGGATCGGACCCCAAGCGGAAAGCGCGTCCCGTTTCGGGGCTTCAGAATGGGACGCATCCGGAAACCGCATCCCACTCTGAGCCGAAATTCCGGGATGAGATTTCCGCCGAGGACACCCTGCGCCGACGGCAACGCAAAAAGGGCGCCCGCGCGAATGCGGACGCCCTTGTGTAGGGTCGAGATATCAACCAGCCAAGATATCGGCCCTGCGACCAGCTCTTAGTAGTCGAACTGGTGGTAGTAGCGGCGGTACTTGAGGTTGTGCTTGGTGACC
>CABQJV010000019.1 GCA_902464565.1 uncultured Collinsella sp. | reverse complement strand
CTTGCGTTTGGCGGTCAGCCGTCGGCGCGCTTACACCAACATTTCCGACGCGATCAAGATTTGATCAGTTGTTGGGATTACTTCACCTCGACAGGCTTGGCGCCGGGATAGCGCTTCTCAAAATCTAGGCGGTACTTATTGTCATTGGTGCCCGCCACGTTGTCGCGCGACAGCGGCGCCACGATCTCATTCTTGTGATCCGCAGGCTTGGTGTATTTCAGGCTGATCTCCCAGGCATCACAGATTGCGTCAATGCGGTGATCCAGGTCGTCATACAGGGCAACGATGTCTTTCCAGGAACTGTAGTTCTTAGAGCTCGTCGGGACGTCCAGGTCCTCGACGATGTCGTAATACTGCTCGATGGTGTCCTCTGTGCGCTCGGCGACGTCGGCGAGATTTTGACGGGTGGTGCGATCTTCTTCCAGATAGCTGCCGTTGAAGTTCTGCGCGCAGCCACGGACGTAGTTGTCGAGGTCTTCGAGCAAGTCGTAGTATTCGCTCAGTCGGCGGTAGAGATTCTGCTCGGAGAGCGTTGCTTCGCCGCCATCCTCGTCGTCATCGTCATCATCGTCGTACAGGCTGTTGGGATCGCCGAGAGGCTTTAGGTCATCGTCGTCGACGTCATGGTGCAGCTTAGCTACCTCGGCAGTCGTCTGCGTGGCGGCGTTGTCGAAAGGCTTGATCACAAAGAAAACGACCAGGGCGATGATGATCGCCACCAGCACAACAATAACGGCGATAAGCGGCCCGGTGCCGCTCTTTTTGGGAGCGGGGGTCTGTGGCGAAGCGGGCGTGTATGCGGGAGCCGGCTCCTGTTGGGGCGAGCCGCTCGCGACGGGTATGCGCTGCGTGGTCTCGACGGCCGCAGGGCTTGCGGCGGGGTCGGGGCGATAGGCGAGGGGGTCGTCCGCCTTGGCTTGCGGCGTATCAAGGGAGCCGGTCTGCTCAAAAGCGGGCTGGCTATCGCTCGCGGTTGTTTGCTCAACGGGTGCACCGCACGAGGTGCAGAACTTGGCATTATCTGCAAGAAGCTTGCCGCACGAGGCGCAATACCGAGACATTGCCACTCCTTTCGCCACATTTCAATGCAATATGACGATTATACCCAGCGCACAAAATTCCCCATCATAAGTTGCGGTGAAATAGGGACTGTTTGGCGGTCTCAGAGCTTCAATCAGTCCCTATTTCACCGCAACTTTGGAAAGGCACCTTTAGCCATTGGGGACGCGCCGAGCACTGGGGTATCATGGCTTGGTTGATATATCTGCATTTACGCGCCTTGTAGGAAGGGGCTGCGCCCATGGCTTTTGAGCCCGCTCAACATAGCTTTATCACGCTCGAGGGCGTCGATGGCGCCGGCAAGTCCACGCAGGCGCGCCTGCTTGCCCGCGCTCTTGAACTCGCTGGCTACCAGGTTGTGAGCCTGCGCGAGCCGGGCGGTACCGCCATCAGCGAAAAGATCCGTGCTCTGCTGCTCGACCCCGCCAATACAGCGATGGGCGACACCTGCGAGTTGCTGCTCTACGAGGCGGCGCGCGCTCAGTTGGTGCACGAGGTCATCGTGCCCGCCCTTGCTGTCGGTAAGGTGGTCCTGTGCGATCGCTTCTACGATTCCACGACCTGCTACCAGGCGTTTGCCGATGGCCTCGATCGCCAGATGGTGCGCGACGCCAACAACCTGGCCGTCGCGGGGACGCACCCGGCGCTCACACTCGTCTACCACATCACGCCCGAGCAGGCGGCGCTGCGCATGGCAGCCCGTGGTGCGGCCGACCGCATGGAGGCTAAGGGCATGGCCTTCCAAGAGCGCGTCTACCAGGGATTTTGCGCCATTGCCGCCGAGGAACCAAACCGCGTAAAGCTCATCGACGCGACCGCGTCCATCGAGGAAGTCTTCGCGCAGACGGTCGAGCGGGTTCGCGCCTACGGCCTCGACATTTCCCAGGACGCCGTCACCGTCGCGCTTGCCCAGGAGGCCGAGTAACATGGCCCCCGCTCAGGCAAGCCTGCTGGCCAAGCTCGACACCCAAGAGCGCGTGCGCGACTTTTTGACCAATGCCGTCGCCAGCGGTCGCGCATCGCACGCCTACCTGTTTTTGGGCGCGCCCGGCGCGGGCAAGCTCGACGCCGCGTGGGCGCTCGCCCAAGCCTTCCTGTGCGAGCAGGATGGCTGCGGCTCATGCGACAGTTGTGTGCGCGTTGCTCGCCATACGCACCCCGACGTGCACTATTACACGCCCGAGAGCGCCACGGGCTACCTCATTGCCCAGACCCGCGAGCTGCTCGACGACGTGCCGCTAGCACCCATCCGCGCCAAGGCCAAGGTCTACATCATCGACCGTGCCGAGCAGCTGCGCGCCAACACCGCCAACGCGCTGCTCAAGACACTCGAGGAGCCGCCCGAGGGCGTTATGTTTATCTTGTTGGGCACCTCGGCAGACGTGATGTTGCCCACCATCGTGAGCCGCTGCCAGTGCGTGCCGTTTCGGCTGGTATCGCCCGCCGTCGCCGCGCAGGCCGTGAGCCGCGCCACCGGTCAGGACCCCGCGCGTTGCCGCATGGCCGTCGCCGTGGCGGGAAGCCCCACGCGTGGCATCGAGTTCCTCAAGAGCGCCGAGCGCCAGGACGCCCGCCGTCAGATGGTTCGCGCCATCGATTCGCTCATCGCCGCCGACGAGGCCGACGTGCTCAGCCGTGCCAAGTCACTCATCGTCGCCGTTAAGGCGCCGCTCGCCGAGGTCAAGTCCACGCAGGAAAAGGTGCTCGAGCAAAACGCCGACTACCTGTCGCGTGGAGCATTGAAGCAGCTTGAGGACCGCAACAAGCGCGAACTCAACGCGCGCGAGCGTTCGGGTATTATGGAAGCGCTGGCGAGCGCGCGGACGCTCATGCGCGACGTGCTGCTGACGCTTCAGGACGAGGCGGCAGACGTTGTGAACGAGGACGTGCGCGACACGATCGGGCGGCTTGCCGCCGCGACGAATGTTGCGGGTGCCACGCGGGCGCTCGAGGCGGTCGCAACCGCCGAGCGCAACATCGCCAGAAACGTTACTCCCCAGCTGGCCATCGAGGTCATGCTGTTCGATATCAGGAAGGCACTGAAATGCCGTTAGTCGTACCCGTTAAGTTTACCTACGCCTCGCGCGACCTGTGGTTCGATCCGCAGGATCTGGATATCCTCGAGGCCGATTATGCCATTTGCTCCACCGAGCGCGGAACCGAGATCGGCCTGGTCACGGCCGATCCCTTTGAGGTGCCGCAAGACGAGATCGGTCAGCCGCTCAAGCCCGTGCTGCGCGTGGCGAGCGACATCGACCTCCAGCTTGCCGACGACCTGGCCATCCAGGGCGACGAGGCCATGGTCGACTTCCGCCGCCTGGTCAAGGAGCTCGACCTCGAGATGAAGCCGGTGGGCGTCGAGTACCTGTTTGGCGGCGAGAAGGCCGTGTTCTACTTTGCGGCCGAGGAGCGCGTCGATTTTCGCCAGCTCGTCAAGGATCTGTCCTCGACGCTGCACATTCGCGTCGACATGCGCCAGATCGGCGTGCGCGACGAGACCCGCCTGGTGGGCGGCTATGCCCAGTGCGGACAGGAACTCTGCTGCACGCGCTTTGGCGGACAGTTTGAGCCCGTCTCGATTCGCATGGCAAAAGAGCAAGACCTGCCGCTCAATTCCTCCAAGATCAGCGGCGTGTGCGGTCGTCTGATGTGCTGCCTGCGCTACGAGTTCGAGGCCTACAAGGACTTTAAGAGCCGTGCGCCCAAAAAGAAGACGCTCATCGATACGCCGCTTGGCAAGGCGCGTATCCAGGAGTATGACACGCCGCGTGAGCAGCTGGTGCTGCGCCTGGAGAACGGCAAAGTCTTTAAGGTCAACCTAGCCGATATGACGTGCTCGGAGGGCTGCAAAAAGAAGGCCGCCGAGCAGGGCTGCAACTGCCGCCCCGACTGCGTGACGCGCGACGTGCTCGAGCGCATCGAGTCGCCCGAGATGCGCCTGGCGCTCATGGAGCTCGATCGCGAAAACGGCGTCGATGTGGGCGATGGCCTGTCGAGTGCCGACCGTCTGGCCGGCACGTCGATGCCCAAGCGCCGTCGTCGCGATGCCGATTCCGATGCTCGCGCTGCTCAGAGCCAGGGCGAGGGCCGTGGCCGCGGAAAGGGCCGCGGTAAGGCCGAGACACCCGAGGCCGAGGGGGCGGCCGATGGCCGTCGCCGTCGCAAGCGCGCGGGTTCGGGCGATGCCGGCGAGGCCGCTCCCGCGGGCAAGAACGCTTCTCGCGAGCGCGAGGTTCAGCAGCCCCAGCAGCAGAATCGCGGCGGTGGCATGAACCCCACACGTCGCCGCCGTCGTCATCTGTCGAGCGAGGAGCGCGAGGACGCCTTCCGCGCCGCAGCCGCTCGCGAGGCCGGTGCCGCTCCCAAGGGCGCCTCGGCCTCCGACGCGCCTGCCGACAAGGGCGGCAAATCACGTGGCGAGGAGGAGCGCGCGCCGCGTCCGCGCCGTCGCCATTCCTCGGGCGCGCAACAGAAGCCCTCAGTGCCCTCCGTGGCCGATCAGGTTTCGGACGGCGAGGTCAAGGTCACGCGCCGTCGTCCCGGAGATGGCGGGGGAGCGGCTGCCAAGGCTTCGCGTGGCGCCGCTCGCGACGAGCGCGAGCCGCGCGAGGATCGCGGTGGCGAGGGCACGGCCGACCAGGGTCAAAAGCGCCGTCGCCGTCGCCGTTCCCGCAAGTCGCGCCAGGATGGTGGCGAGGGTTCGACCCCGTCTTCGTCCGCACCACAACCGCCCGCCGGCGAATAACGCCCGCGAGCGGATTTAGCTCGCCTTGCCCCGAGCGCATCGGGGTATCATAGCGCCGAATCAACAACCCTCCCTGCGACCGAACGTAGGGAGGGTTGTGTCTTGAAGAGCCATCTGAACATATTGAGCTGTCTGCAGGGTGCCGGTGCCCTACCGTTTGCGGACGAATTGCTACCGTTTGCCGAGCGGGTGGCACGCGAGGCGCTCGAGGCATTGTCGCCAACACGATGTGCCGGCTGCGAGCGCGCCGGTACGCTTATTTGCCAAGACTGTCTGGCTGCGCTCACGCTCATCGACCCGTGTCATAGCTGCACCCGATGCGGCGCCCCGTTTGGGGATTTGCTGTGCACTGAGTGTTCGGTCGAGGGCACGTCCTCGGCAATGGCAGAGGCGCTCGACCGCTGCCTGGCGTGCGCCGTCTATGCGCATCCGCTGCCGCGCATCATTAAAGCGTACAAGGATGCGGGCGAGCGACGCCTGGCTCCGTATCTGGCGGAGCTGCTCTACGACACCGCCCTGCATGCCCAGGTCGTAGCGCCCGATCGCTACGGAGGTGTGCTGTCCGGTGCGGATGCGGTGGTGTTTGTGCCTGCGACGGCGGCAGCGTTTCGGCGGCGTGGTTTTGATCATATGGAGGCCATTGCGCGCCCATTTTGCGAGCTGTCGGGTGTTCCCTTGTTCGATGCTCTCGTCAAGTACGGGCATGGCGACCAGCGCGAACTCGGTCGTGAGGAGCGCCGCGAGCGTGTCCAAGGTATGTACGAGACGGTTGAGGATGTGCACGGCCGCCGCCTGCTGCTTATCGATGACGTTATCACCACGGGTGCGACGATGGCAGCGGCTTCGGCGGAACTCAAGCGCGCCGGCGCCGCAGCAGTCGATGGCCTTGCTATCGCACGTGTTTGGTAGGGGTGGTTTTGTGGCAGTAAAGATTGAGCGGCGCAACGAGCCGACAGGCGAACAGCTAGCGGCTTCCATAATCCTGACCGGCGCCTCGGCGCTGCGCATGATGCGCGCCGAGCGCCGGCAGATGGGCTACATAAGCTGGAAGGACCTTGATCCCGATGAAGAGCGCCGTGTGCTGCGCACGTCGTCGCCCTCGACCGAGGACATCTATCTTCCCGTTTTGGTGCGGATTGGGGCCGCAAGCGGCGAGGTGCAAGAGGATTTGTGCTTGCTGGTAGGATCTGCAGCGCAGCGCCGCCGTATTCTTGGCGTGAGCTGGTCCGTATGCTCCGAGTTGCCCGCCGGCTCGATTCTAGAGGTGGAACCGGGGGTGTACAGTCTATCTCCCGAGGCCCTTTGCGTAGCCGTCGCGCGCGAGGTCGGCTGCATCCAGGCATTTGCCCTGGCCCAGGAGCTGTGCTCTAAGATTTCACTGAGTGACCGCGGGAAGTATCTGCCTCCCTACACCTCGCCTGTCGTGAACAAATTGGCAAAGGACAAAGACCAGCCGCCAGATGTCGGTTACTTTGAGGTCGAGTCCGTGCTGACACCCGATTGCCTGGTAGATTACCTCGCGGCATGCAAGGGGAATGTGGCCAAACAGCTGCTGCGCCTGTGTCCCTACCTGTCAGAAAATCTGCGCTCGCCCATGGAGTGCATCATGCTCGCTCTGTTTTCGCTTCCGTTTTCCTATGGCGGATTTGCCTGCGGTCCCTTTAAGACCGACTACAAGATCGAGTTCGATGACCGTGCGCAGGCAATCTCGGGGATGCCGCATGCAGTTTGCGATGCGTATCAGGAAGCAGCCCAGTTTGACCTGGAATACAACGGTGAGCTGGGCCATTCCTCCCGGAGGGGACGTATCCATGATGAAAAACGCAACACGGGCTTGATTACTATGGGAATCGAGGTCGCGACGGTCAATAACGAGATGCTCTGCGACATGGAAGCAATGGAGGCGCTCGCATGGCGCATGCACCAGCGTATGCGAAAGCGGTACCGGAATCGTGTCGATGCCCGCAGGAAAAAGCAAGAGGCGCTGCTTAACACGCTGCGGGCGTGTTTTGGGCTTAAACCCGCCTAACAATGCTCTGAAACAGAGGGTTGGATATATGCTCTGGCCAAAATATAGCAAATATGAGTACTGCTACAAATTCAGTAACAGCAAAATCAGGGATTTTGGGACTGGAAGAGGGGGTAAATTAGAAAGTTATTAAACAAATGTGGAATATCCTGGCATCAATCTGACGTTATAGAGCGTGAAAACAGCTTGCAGAGCCAAAAACTCCTGCTACTAAATTGGTAACAGTACTCATATTTGCTATTTTTTGGCCACGGCGCCCTAAGACGGGTGTGTTGGGGCTTTCCATAGGGGAGCGACGGGCTCAATCAGAGCACGTGCGGTCCGTCCTGACCTGCGAAATCTGTACTCGCGATGCGAATAACGCCCCTAACCTTAAACTTTAGCTTGAACTTAGTTATAATGCGCTTCGTTCCTACCAGGCTGTGGTTGCGGACGGACGAAATGCCCGTCCTAGTCCAAGACAGACGCGGTCAAAGGGATCCACGTAAGCGACCGCGTGCGCGCGGCGCGATCATGGCGCGTCCTAGATGTAAGCCGCACCGTCCGTTCTACTTTCTTTGGGGCAATACCGCCTCGCGGGCGAGCGGGCCAGTCGTGAAGGTGGCTGCGGCCTCCCGAGCAAACACCCCGGTGCGCAAGTGTGGGGTCAAATACCAGGTCAGCTGGTGGGAACAACCTGATATTCCGCGCAACGCACGGATCGTATACGACACAGAAGGCAGGGTAGTGGACATGGTGAGGGGCAGCTTGATGCACGCGGCTCGGTTAGGTGCTGGGACCGCAGCGGTCATCGCCGTTTTGGGCCTGAGCGGATGCGCGTTCAACCCGCTGTCTACGTTCACGACTCCCACGATCGACCAGATCGAGTACGAGACCGTCACGCCGGCGGTGTCGGACGACGCCCTGGTCACTCCCGGAACCCTGACGGTCGCCCTCGATACTTCCGATGCGCCGCAGGCCATGCAGGACGCCGACGGCGAGCTCACGGGGTATGCGGTCGACGCTGCCCGCGCCCTCGCAAGCCGCATGGGCCTTAAGGTTGCCTTTGTCGATGCGTCCTCGGCAGGTTCCGCGCTCGGCGACAAAAAGGCCGATATCTTTATCGGCGAGATTAACTCCACGGACGGGGACATTAGCTCGCTCGGCACCTGCCTGTACGATGCCACTTCCGTGTTCGGTAAAACTAGCGATGGTGGGTCGCTAAGCGTTTCCACCGATACCCTTAACACGTCTACTCTGGGCGTTCAGATGTCCTCGGCCTCGCAGGAGGCGCTTGCTAAGCAGAGCATCACGGCCAACCAAAAGACCTTCTCCAACATCAACGAGTGCTTTGAGGCGCTCGAGTCCGGCGAGATCGACTACGTGATTTGCGATTCCACGGCCGGCGGCTACCTTGCGCGCCTGATGAGCCAGATCTCTTACGTCGGCGCGCTCGAGACGCCCTCGACGCTCGGCGTCGCGGGCCTCGCGGCCAACGATGAGCTATGCCGTGCCGTGAGCGATGCCCTCGACGGTATCACGGTCGATGGCACGCTCGAGGCGGTCCACTCCGTCTGGTACGGCACGATGCCCTATGACCTCACCACCAAGACGGTCTCGGGCGCCGACGTACAGTCGACCGACACCGGATCCAGTGAGTCCGCATCCTCCGATTCGAACAGCGAGGGTACAACCTCCGAGGATAAATCGTCCAGCCAGGAGGGCACTATCACCGACGACGACATTAACAAGCTCAATAGCTAGTTATTGCTAGGGGTGGCGTCTCCTATGCGCTAGGAGAGACGCCTCTTCACGGTTTCAACACGCATTGCCGGGCTTTCCCAACAGGGGAGCCCGGCTTTTTCGTTTCCATAAAACCAGCAGTTCAAAGACATTTTTTAGGTACAAAACCAAAGTCGCCGTCGCCCTCCCATAGCGCACTTTGCCACAGAAAAGTGCGAGACTTCGGTATGCGGTATCAAGCAATCGTTATTCGGGTCTTTGGGAATTCGCGTGATTAAATGCACGGCAATGGGTACATAGCCAGTACAGTAAGTCCCCGAGGCAGATTGGAGCCACGTATGGATATCAAGGTTTCTGGACGCAAGACGACGGTAACCGATGCTCTGCGTGCGCATGTGGATGAGAAGATCGGCGAGGCGCTCAAGGTTTTCGATATCGAGCCCATGACGGTCGACGTTGTACTTCGCTATGAGAAGAACCCCTCGAACCCCAACCCGGCAATCGTCGAGGTTACGGTTCGTGCCCGCGGTTCGGTGATTCGCGTTGCCGAGCACGGTGCAGATATGTACGCCGCCATCGACCTCTCCGCCGATAAGGTCACCCGCCAGCTGCGCAAGTTCAAGACCAAGGTCGTGGACAACCGCCAGGGCGGTGCCAGCGCGGCGGATGTCGCACCGGTCGAGCGCGTCGAGGATCTGGCCGACCTGCTGCTGCCCGAGGAGGAGGACGACCTGCTCGTCCGCGAGAAGGTCATCGATGTCACCCCGATGACTGAGGAGCAGGCGCTGGTGCAGACCGATCTGCTGGGCCACGACTTCTACGTGTTCGAGAACGCGACGACTGGCCTCATCAATGTGGTGTATCACCGTAAGAATGGTGGATATGGCATCATCAAGCCCCGTATCGAAACACTTGACGAGTAAAATACGTTAACTTGCATGAGTTAACGGCCGGCGGCCATCCCATGCGGATGGCCGCCTTTTTTACGTAAGGAGTCGCTTTGATGGACAAGGCTGCATCTACCGGCCATTCTGACCGCTGCCGCATCGTCGTCGATACCTGCTGCGACTTTAGCCCCGAGGTCGCCGCGAACCTTGATGTCGATATCCTGGGTTTCCCCTTCATTATCGATGGCGAGGAGCGCACGGACGACATCTGGTCGAGCATGAGCCCCAAGGAGTTCTACGACCGCATGCGCGCTGGTGCCCGCGTGTCCACCTCGGCTGTGTCGCTCGGTCGCTATATCGAGTTCTTTACCGAGTGCGCCAAAGAGGGCACGCCCACGGTCTATCTGTGCTTTACCTCGGCGCTGTCGTCGAGCTACAACTCCGCGTGCCAGGCGGCAGATGCCGTGCGCGCCGAGTATCCCAACTTTGAGCTCTACGTGGTCGACAACGCCCTGCCCTGCGCGACCGGCGCGCTCTTGGCGCTCGAGGCCGTGCGCCAGCGCTCGGCGGGACTGACCGCCAAGCAGCTGGTCGATTGGGCAAACGAGGCAAAGACCTATGTCCACGGCTACTTTACGCTCGAGAGCTTTGACGCACTGGCTGCCGGTGGCCGCATTCCGCCCGCGGCGGCGCAGCTCACGGCAAAGCTCGATGTCAAGCCCGAGCTCTCCTACGACCTTGCCGGCTCGCTGTCGCTGATCGGCGTCAACCGCGGCCGCAAGAAGGCGCTCAAGTCCATCCTCAAGTCGTTCCGCGAGAACTACGTGCCCGACCGCACCATGCCCGTCGCCATTATGACTGCCGATGCCGAAAAGGACGGTGACTGGCTCGAAGCTGCCATCCGCAAGGAGGAGGGTTGCGCCGACGTCACGATCATTCGCAGCTCCGTGGGTCCCACCATCGGCTCGCACGTGGGCCCCGGCATGGTGGCTTGCGCGTTTTGGGGCAAGAACCGTGCCGAGAAAGCCTCGCTTTCCGACCGCATCGCGCGCCGTGTGCGCGGTGAGTAGACAGGCGCTGCGGCTGCAAGTGCCCTCAAGTCACAGCCCAAACGCTGGCACCGAGTATTTAACCTGGTAACAACACCCAACCCAAAAGGAAAGGTTTCATGGCAAACAAGCTCTCCGTCGCATTCATCGGCACCGGAATCATGGGTGCCCCCATCGCCGGCCACATCCTGGACGCCGGCTATCCCGTCACGGTCAATAACCGCACCAAGTCCAAGGCCGCAGCGCTTATCGAGCGCGGTGCCGCCTGGGCCGATACGCCGGCCGACGCCGTGGCGAACGCCGATGTCGTCTTTACCATGGTGGGCTATCCCTCCGAGGTCGAGGAACTCTACCTGGCGGGCGACGGCCTGCTCGCGTGCACCAAGCCGGGCGCGGTCTTGATCGACCTCACCACGAGCTCGCCCGAGCTGGCGCGCGACATTGCCGAGGCCGCCCAGGTTTCTGGTCGCATGGCGTTTGACTGCCCCGTCACCGGCGGCGAGTCGGGCGCTATCGCCGGTACGCTCACGGCTATCGTGGGCGCTACCGAGAACGACATCGCGCCGGTCCGCGATATCCTTTCCACCTTTGCGGCAACCATCTGCTGCTTCGATGGCGCCGGCAAGGGCCAGGCTGCCAAGCTCGCCAACCAGGTGTCGCTGGGCGCCTGCATGGTCGGCATGGCAGACGCCATGGCATTTGCCGAGCTGAGCGGCCTTGACCTGGAGAAGACCCGTCAGATGATCCTGGGCGGCACCGGTAAGTCCGGCGCCATGGAGAGCCTGGCGCCCAAGGCGCTCGACGGCGACTACAAGCCCGGCTTTATGGTCGAGCACTTCATTAAGGACCTGCGCCTGGCGCTCGCTTACGCCGACGATCGCGAGCTCGCGCTGCCCGGTGCCGACGTGGCCTTTACGCTCTACGACATGCTCGACGCCATCGGTGGCGCCAAGCTGGGTACCCAGGCCATCACGGTACTCTATAAGGAGGAGGCCGACGCCATTGCCGCCGGTCTGGACTGGTCGCAGTATCGTCCCGAGGAGCACGGTGCTCACGAGGAAGGTTGCGGTTGCGGCGAGCACGGCGACGACCACGAGTGCGGTTGCGGCCACCACCACGGCGAGGACCACGAGTGCTGCGGCGGCCACGGCCATGATGACGGCCACGAGTGCTGCTGCGGCCATCATCACGAGGAGTAGCGCCCATGAGCTGGACGTTCGTGGTGCTTGCGCTAGCGCTCTTTCTCTTTGCGATTTACATCGGCTTTTTGTGCGGCCAGTGGGCGTGCGAAAAGCGCGTCATCACCAAGCGCGACTACTGGATTGCCAACTTTGCGGGAGCGGCGGCAGTCGTCCTGCTAACCTGGGTGTTTTCGCTGTTCCCGCTGGTGCAGTTTGCGCCGATCGGCTGGCTCGGCGGCTTTATCGCCGGCCTTAAGATGAGCTTTGGCGAGTCCGTCGGCCCGTGGCGCAAGCACGACGAGGTCTTTAACGTCAATAAGGCACACCGCGCCGCCGCCGATGCGGGCGACGCCGAGGAGCGCCGCCGCGCGCGTCACAATGGTGCAGCCGACCGACAGCTCATCTCGGTCACCGATGACAGCAAGGGTGCTGGCAAGCACGCTAAGAAATAGTAAGAAGAGGTAACTATGGCAGAAAACAAGGAAGAACAGCTCACCGACGAGGAGCTGGCACAGCTTCAGCTGGCAGAGGAGAACGAGAACGCCGTCGACCGTCTGGTCAAGGAGCTCGGCTGCCCCACGCGCCGTATCCGCCAGTTTGCCGCCCGCGTGCTGCACCTGCTGGCCGAGCGCGATCCGCAGCGCGTCGTGCCCTGCGTGCCCGCGCTGATCGAGGCACTCGACCGCCCCGAGGCTCAGACCCGCTGGGAGGCCCTCGATGCCCTGGCGGCGCTCGCCACCACCTGCCCCGAGCAGCTGGGCGATGCCTTTGAGGGCGCCGAGACTGCGCTGTTCGACGAGATTTCCTCCACGCTGCGCTATGCCGCCTTCCGCCTGCTGTGCGTGTGGGGCGCCACGAGCGTCGAGCGTTCGCGCGAGGCTTGGCCCATCCTGGACGAGGCCATCCAGTGCTACCACGGCGACCTCGAGTATCGCGATATGCTCGGTTGCCTGTACGAGTTTGGCCAGGGCGAGATCGACGCCGAGGTCGCCGAG
Source organism: uncultured Collinsella sp. (assembly GCA_902464565.1). Classification (GTDB taxonomy): domain Bacteria; phylum Actinomycetota; class Coriobacteriia; order Coriobacteriales; family Coriobacteriaceae; genus Collinsella. The sequence goes on along the minus strand of CABQJV010000019.1, from coordinate 29,203 downwards.
AAGCTCGCGCTGCGCCTTAAGTTCGACGCCGAGAACGGCAAGGGCAGCTATCTCAAGGCCCGTTCGAGCGAGATTTGCGAAATGCTTGTTAAACGTTTTGGCCTGGATCTCTCCAAAAAGAAGAAGCGTGCTAGCGTTAAAAAATCTGACGACGCCGAAGACGAGGAGTAACAGATTATGGCGCACGATGTAGTCCTGATTCCTGGTGACGGTATCGGTCCCGAGATTACGCAGGCTATGCGCCGCGTGGTCGAGGCCACCGGTGTCCAGATTAACTGGAACGTCCAGGAGGCCGGCGCCGGCGTCATGGACGAGTTTGGCACGCCGCTGCCCCAACATGTGCTCGACGCGGTCGCCGAGACCAAGGTCGCCATCAAGGGCCCCATCACCACACCGGTCGGCACGGGTTTCCGCAGCGTTAACGTCGCCCTGCGCAAGCATTTCGACCTGTACGCCTGCGTTCGCCCCTGTCTGTCGCAGCCGGGCGACGGCTCGCGCTTCCGCGACGTCGACCTGGTCATCGTGCGCGAGAACACCGAGGACCTCTACGCCGGCATCGAGTTCGACGAGGGCGCTGCCGAGGTCGAGGAGCTCTCTCAGCTTGTCGAGCGCTCGGGTCAGAAGACCTTCGCCGCAGATTCCGCCATTTCAATTAAGCCGATCTCTATCGCCAAGAGCCGCCGCATTGTGGAGTATGCCTTTGAGTATGCCCGCCGCTGCGGCCGCAAAAAGGTGACGGCCGTGCACAAGGCCAACATCATGAAGGCGACCGATGGCCTGTTCCTGCGCGTTGCGCGCGAGGTGGCCGCCAGCTATCCCGATATCGAGTTCAACGACAAGATTGTCGACGCCACCTGTATGGGCCTGGTCCAGAACCCCAACGACTTCGATGTCCTGGTGCTGCCCAACCTGTACGGCGACATCGTGAGCGACCTGTGCGCCGGCCTCGTGGGTGGCCTGGGTATGGCCCCCGGCTCCAACATCGGTGCCGACTGCGCCATCTTCGAGGCAACGCACGGCTCCGCGCCCGATATCGCTGGCCAGGATATCGCTAACCCCACGGCCGAGATTCTGTCTGCGGCTATGATGCTCGATCACCTGGGCGAGAACGACGCGGCCAATCGCATTCGTGCCGCCGTTTCTGCCACGCTCGACGAGGGTGAGCAGGTTACCGGCGACGTTCGTCGTGCCCAGACCGGCTCCGTTGAGGGTGCTGTGGGCACGCAGGCCTTTGCCGATGCCGTTATCGCGCACCTGGCCTAAGGTATGCACGCTGCAAACGCCTAAATAGTACTTAAGTGTTTGCGTATAACCTGAGAATCAATACGCCCGGCGCTCTGTCGGGCGTATTCTATTGCGGACTATGTTTCCTAACAAGGAGTAACTGATATGGGTCTGATTCAAAAGAAGGACGAGAAGGACGAGATCGACGGCATTCAGATCATCGAGCGCGGCGAAGGCCCCGACGGTGATGAGGACGAGAAGATCGATCTGGTCGCCGGTACGTCTGCCGAGCACATTGCTGCCGGTACGACGGCCGAGGAGGAGGACGCCCGTCTGGAGGCTCAGATTGCCGCGGATGCCGCTGACGAGAATCTGATGCCCGAGGCCCAGGATGAGGACGACGATATTCTGGGTTCCGATGAAGACGGCCATGCATCCAGGCACAAGAAGACGATGATTGTCGCCTTTGTGGTCGCCATCGTGATCGCTGCCGTGGTCGGCTTCTTTATTGGCAACGGTGGTTTTGGCGGCAAGGGCGTCGGCTCGGCGACTCTGACCGAGGACCAGCTCGATTCGACCGTGGCGAGCTACAGCTACAACGGCAAGAAGAGCGACATCACCGCGCGCGAGGCCATCGAGAGCCAGTACAGCCTCGACACCGTCAAGGATAGCGATGGCAACTACACCGCTCCTTCTGCCGACGTCATCCTGTCCTACGTGCGCAACAAGATCCTGCTCGACGCTGCCGAGGACGAGGGCATTACCGTCTCTGCCAAGGAAATGAAGCATTACGCCGAGGATTCCATCGGCACTTCGGACTACAAGACTATGGCCAAGCAGTATGGCGTGTCCAAGGATCAGGCCAAGCAGATCGTCCGTCAGTCCGCTACGCTGCAGAAGCTCTACAAGAAGAAGGTGGGCGACAGCTCCGCAAGCATGCCGACTGCTCCGACCGAGCCTTCTGACGGCAACGAGGAGACCGCGAGCAAGGACTACGCCGACTACATCATCAACCTTGCCGGCGACGAGTGGGATAGCGAAAAGGGCACCTGGAAGGACGCCGATAGCACCTACGCTAAGGCCTTCGCTGACGATGCCTTTACGGCCGATAGCGCCACCTACAAGCAGGCCATGACCGCCTATTACACCGCCTACCAGCAGTATTCCTCGCAGGCTTCGAGCGCCAGCTCCAAGTGGACCGAGTATGCGAACGGCCTCTACGCCAAGGCCAACATCAGCATCTACGGCCTGTTTGCGTAAGGTTTGCCTGCACTACTGCGCGCTAACCGATCTACCTGATTGAGCCCGCTAGAACGGACAACGTTCTAGCGGGCTTTTTGCGTTGAGGGCGTGATTGACGGCTTAATTATGACTATTCATCTTTAAGCCCAAAAAGGCTATCGGCTTCATCGTCGGATATATATTCCAGTACATCGCCCGGTTGGCAGTCGAGTGCCCGGCATATCGCATCAAGAGTTGAAAAGCGCACGGCAGAAACCTTGCCCGTCTTGATGCGCGACATATTGACCTGGGAGATGCCCACGCGTTCCGCAAGCTCTTTGGATGAGATCTTGCGTTCGGCGAGCATGCGGTCAAGCCGCAGAATAATCATGGATTCCCCCTAGAGCAACTCGTCATCTTGTTTTTGCAGGATATACCCGTAACGGAAGATGCTGGCAATCAGGCAAATAATCAGGCCTGCAAAGAGCATGGAGGGCTCGAATAACTGGCCGACGAACGCATCCGTAAAGCTGCCGCCAAATCCTGAGAGTATCATTCCCGTGATAACGGCACCAAGAAGCCTCACGGCAACGCCGCCGATAAGGAATAAATGTCCTACTCGACGAAGTGTCTGGTTACATTCAAGGTCAAAGGGCCTGCCTTCCTTTTCAATGCTGAAGAAAAGCCTGCGCACGCTTATCGCGATGGTAAGCGCGAGACATGTCATCAAGAGGCTCCCTATGGCAGTGTGACCATCGTGTGCGACGAGCATAAGTGGGGCCTGCGCATCGGTACCGACGATAGCAAGGCACGGCCCTTCGCCGGCTTGAAGTTCTACGGATTGGAGACACGAGCCTTGGGAGAGGCCAGGCAATATGAGTAGAAGGTCAATCGCAATGACTGCGAGGAACCCCAGAGCGAGCGCGGTGGTAATGCAGATCGTGGCCCATTTGCAGATGCGAGCGAGCTTCCTCAGTTTGGCTATCGTCTGTTCGCGGCTGATGGTTTCATTCGATATAGATGCGTTTCGATGGACCATAACCCCTCCAATCGGCGTTTGGGATGATACTTGTATCATATCAGAATTAACGATAAACGATAAATAATTACGGATACTGAGTATGTAATGATTGAAAACGATTAGCGTGAGCTATTAGCTCATTTTGGATGCCGGAGTTTGGCGCGTGGGGGATAAGGACAAATGCCAAAATTTCCTGTGATTGCGCAAGCGTTCCATCGCGTTTCCCTAATTCATCTGGGAAAACAACTGCAAACGATTGCAAGTAACCGGTGAACGGTCGAAAACTACCGTTCACCGATAATCTCAAAACTGGTTCTAACTGGTATTAAGTCAAAAAGACCAATTCACATATCTTCACAATGACCTGCAATTTTTCTACACGCTATTTTTAGCCGCCCTGCGTTGTTTAGACACAGGAAAAGATCCGATTTTTTGCTAAAGCATTTCGAAACGGTTTCAAAACCGCAGGTAGAAGTGTTAACGACCGGTAAACGGTCGATTTATCACCGTGAGCGGTGCAAAAACGTTTTACCGTATGAATCAACGAAAGCGACCTCTTCTGGGGTGATATAGTGACAACAACACGTCACGTGGTTACTACCAGTTTAGAAACCACTGGTCTTCAAAGAACGCTTTCTAAGAAGCTTTAAGGGCGAGTGCCCGCTGGCTTCCGAAAATCATCGGACTCAGATTGTACACACCTTCGGAAGGGAAATTTGAATGGTTGGCTTTATTCTTACCGGTCATGGACAGTTCGCACCCGGCCTTGCAAGCGCTATCGCTATGGTTGCCGGCGACCAGCCTGCTTTTACCGTCGTTCCTTTTGAGGGCGACCAGGCTGCATCCTACGGTGAGGATCTCCGCGCCGCTATTACCGCCATGCGCGAGGAGTGCGATGGCGTGCTCGTCTTTACCGACCTGCTTGGCGGCACCCCGTTCAACCAGTCGATGATGATTGCCCAGGATGTCGACAACGTCGAGGTTCTGACTGGCACCAACCTTCCCATGGTTATTGAGCTTCTGTTCCTCCGCGGCAATGCCACGCTCGCCGAGCTTGGCGAGCAGGCCGTGACCGTTGGCCAGACGGGCGTCACCGCCCAGACGGTCGCATCCGTTGCCGGCTCCGAGGAAGAGGATATCTTCGGCGACGAGGACGGCATCTAATGGCCGATTTCGGAGCCAACGTCCTGAGCTCCTCGGTCGCCCTTTTAGGCCTGCTCGCCATCATGGGCTTGATTTACACCATCTGGTCGCAAATCAACATGAAGAAGAAGCAAAAGTACTTCAAGGAGCTGCACACCGAGCTCAAGCCGGGTCAGGAGGTTCTTTTCGCCGGCGGTATCTACGGAACCGTCAAAGGCATCGAAGGCGAGAAGGTCCAGATCAAAGTCCGATCCGGAGCCGTCGTAGATGTTTCGCGTTACGCGATTCAGGAGATCAAGTAACTGTCGTCAGCAAATATCGAAAGGAAGCTGATCAACATGGCAGAACCCAACATTCTTCTTACCCGCATCGATAACCGACTGGTTCATGGTCAGGTTGCCACCCAGTGGAACTCCACTCTGGGCTCCAACCTCATCCTCGTCGCCAACGACGACGTGGCGTCCAACACCATGCGCCAGAACCTCATGAAGATGGCCGCTCCCGCCGGCGTCGCTACGCGTTTCTTCTCCCTGCAGAAGACCATCGACGTCATTGGCAAGGCGAGCCCGCGCCAGAAGATCTTCATCGTGGCCGAAACACCGGAAGACGTGCTTACGCTCGTCAAGGGCGGTGTGCCTATAAAGAAGGTAAACATCGGCAACATGCACATGTCGGAAGGAAAGCGCCAAGTCGCCACCTCCGTCGCAGTTAACGACGAGGATGTCGCTGCGTTTAAAGAGCTGCAGGAATTGGGGGTGGAGTTGGAGATCAGGCGCGTTCCGAGCACGCCTGTTGAGGACACGAGCAAGCTCTTCTCGTAATCCTCGTGATCCACGTTGTCAGGAGTGAAACCCTGACGTTCTGTACGTGAAATCCAAAGTGCGTACATACATTTTGAAAGGAGGAGCAAGATGGAATACTCGATCATCCAGATCGCTCTGGTCTTCGTCGTCACGTTCATCGCGGCAATCGACCAGTTTGACTTCCTCGAGTCTCTCTATCAGCCCATCGTCACCGGCGCCGTCATCGGTCTTATCCTTGGCGACCTCAACACCGGTCTTCTCGTGGGTGGTACCTATCAGCTCATGACGATCGGCAACATGCCGATCGGAGGCGCTCAGCCGCCTAACGCCGTCATCGGCGGCATCATGGCAGCCATTCTCGCTATCGCCACGGGCCTCGAGCCCAACGCGGCAGTCGGCCTCGCCATTCCGTTCGCTCTGCTTGGCCAGCTTGGCGTTACCCTGGTCTTCACGCTTATGTCCCCGCTTATGTCCACGGCCGATAACATGGCTCACAACGCGGACACCAAGGGCATCGAGCGCCTGAACTACTTCGCCATGGCTCTGCTCGGCCTGATCTTCGCTGTCGTCGTCACCCTGTTCTTCATCGCTGGCGCTACCATCGGTCAGACCATCGCTTCTGCCATCCCGACTTGGCTGCAGACCGGTCTCTCCGCTGCAGGCGGCATGATGCGCTTCGTCGGCTTCGCCGTCCTGCTCAAGGTTATGATGAACCGCGATATGTGGGGCTTCTTCCTCATGGGCTTTGGCCTCGCGCTCATCACCGTTGCCAACGATTCGCTGGCAACCCCTGCTCTGCTCATCCTCGCTCTCATCGGCTTCGGCATCGCTTTCTGGGACTTCCAGCAGCAGACCGAGCTGAAGGGTGCAGCTGTTTCTGACGGAGGTGACTTCGAAGATGGCATCTAATGAGTATGTGATCCCGGAGCACTACGAGGATCTCACTCCTGCTCCGCAGCTCGACCAGAAGACCCTCAACAAGATGGCTTGGCGCTCCTGCTTCCTGCAGGCATCGTTCAACTACGAGCGCATGCAGGCCGCTGGCTGGCTTTACTCCATCATCCCCGGTCTGGAGAAGATCCACACCAACAAGAACGACCTCGCGGCTTCCATGAGCCACAACCTGGAGTTCTTCAACACCCACCCGTTCCTCGTCACCTTTGTTATGGGCATCGTGCTTTCGCTCGAGCAGAACAAGGTTGACATCCCCACGATCCGCGCCGTCCGCGTCGCCGCAATGGGCCCGCTCGGTGGTATCGGTGACGCCCTGTTCTGGCTGACGCTCGTGCCTATCACGGCCGGCATCACCTCCAACATGGCCATCAACGGCAACGCCGCTGCACCGATTATCTTCCTGGTGATCTTCAACGTCGTCCAGTTCGCTCTGCGCTTCTGGCTCATGAACTGGTCCTACAAGCTTGGCACCAGCGCTATTGACGCTCTGACCGCCAACATGCAGGCCTTCACGCGTGCCGCTTCCATCATGGGCGTCTTCGTCGTCGGTTGCCTGGTCGTCACCATGGGTGGCACCCAGATCAACCTCCAGATCCCCAACGGCACCACCCGTGGCCTCTCCGCTACTACCGTGATCGTCTCCGAGAAGGAGGCCGAGAACTTCACCGGTATGGAGGGCATCGATACCGAGACCGCTGAGGCCGGTACCATCGCCATGACCGATAAGGACGGCAACGCCCTTACCGCTTCCGATGCCGACGGCAACGCTGTCGAGTGCGGCGTCACCGATCTGGGTAACGGCATGGAGTCCGTGACCTACGGCACCGTTACCGAGGATCCGGTCAACTTCTCTGTTGCCGACACCCTCAACACCATCGTCCCGAAGCTCGTCCCGCTTATGCTTACGCTGCTGCTTTACTACATGTTCGCTAAGCACAGCTGGACCCCGACCAAGGGCATTCTCCTGCTCTTCGTCCTTGGCATCCTGGGCGCTGGCCCGCTTGGTCTCTGGCCGAGCATCTGGTAAGGCTCTAGCTTGAGGGGTGTGTCCCTACGCGGCTCACACCCCGACCCCTTAAGCCATGTGTATGTTAAAAGCCGCGTGCTCGAAAGAGCGCGCGGCTTTTGTTTTCTTAATGATTCGGGTGTGGCAGACAGATAATGCATAACACCCTAGGTAGTTAGCCGAATTCGAGCAAAAGGGAGGATAGGATGGCGATCGGAGCGCGTAAGCAACCGCTGTACGATCAGCTGGTCGATATTCTGACCGAAAAGATTGACCATGAATATCGCGCCGGTGACATGATTCCTTCCGAGCGCGAACTTTCGGAGCGCTATGGTCTCTCGCGCACTACGGTACGCCTGGCTCTGCAGGAACTGGAGCGTTTAGGACTGGTGGTTCGGCAGCACGGTCGCGGTACCTTTGTGACCGACCGTTCGGCAAAAGCAACCAATCTTATGCAGTCCTACAGCTTTACCGAGCAGATGCGCGCGATGGGTCGAGAACCCGAGACCACGATTCTCGAGTTTTGCGAGATGGAGGCCGATAAGAATCTGGCCGAGCATATGGGATTGCGCATCGGTGATCGCATTTTTAAGCTCAAGCGCCTTCGCTCTGCCGACAACATGCCCATGATGGTCGAACGCAGCTATCTACCGGTTCGTCAATTTCTGTCCCTAAAGCGACCGCTGCTGGAGCGTAAGCCGCTTTACGATGTGATTGAGCAGGACTTTCAGCAAAAGATTCGCGTGGCCGAAGAGGAGTTCTATGCGAGCATAGCCCGTCCCACCGATGCCCACCTTTTGGGAATTGTCGAGGGCTCGCCTGTGCTCGATTTGGTCAGGACTACGTATAACGAGTCAAACGAGGTAGTGGAGTACACACTCTCGGTTGCTCGTGCCGATCAGTTTAAATACAAGGTTTACCACCAGCGCAGTAACTAGTGCTCGCATCGTTTCCATATGGTGATTCTTTGCATTTAACTGGTTACTACCAGATAACCAACCGAAGTGTATAATTGCACGTCAGAGGATTACTTCTAGAGAGAGGTATTAGAAATGTTCGAGAAGAGTGTCGAGGAGCTCACCGAGCTCGGCGCCCAGATCACCACGGCCGAGATTGCTCAGCAGCCCGAGCTTTGGCGTGATACGCTCAACATCTATCGCGAGAACAAGGAGGCCATCGAGGCCTTCCTGGCCGAGGCTCGCGCTATGGGCGAGGGTCGTCTGTCCGTTGTCTTCACCGGTGCCGGTACGTCCGACTACGTTGGCGATACCTGCGCCCCGTACCTGCGTCACGCTGGCAACACTGATCTCTACGACTTTAAGCCCATCGCCACGACCGACATCGTGAGCGCCCCGCGCGACTTCCTGCGCGCCGAGGATCCCACGCTCGTGGTTTCCTTTGCCCGCTCTGGCAACAGCCCCGAGAGCCTTGCCGCCGTTGCCGTTGCCAAGGAGCTCGTCCACAACGTCAAGTTCCTCAACATCACCTGCGCTCCCGAGGGCAAGCTTGCCGTCGAGTCTGCCGATGATCCCAATGCGCTGACGCTGCTCATTCCGCGCGCCAACGACAAGGGCTTCGCCATGACCGGTTCTTATTCCTGCATGACCCTGCTCTCCACCCTTATTTTCGACACTGCCTCTGACGAGCAGAAGGCCGAGTGGGTCGAGACGATTGCCAAGATGGGCGAGGAGGTCATCTCCCGTGAGCCCGAGATCGCCGATTACCTGGCTGGCGATTTCAACCGCGTGACCTACTTGGGTTCTGGCTCCTTCGGTGGCCTTGCTCAGGAGAGCCAGCTCAAGATCCTCGAGCTCGCTCACGGTCTGGTCGCTACTTCCTACGACACCTCCATGGGCTATCGTCACGGACCTAAGTCCTTCGTCGACGATAAGACGCTCGTCTTCGTGTTCGTCAACAACGACGCCTACACCCGTCAGTACGACATCGACATCCTCAACGAGATCGGTGGCGACGAGATCGCTCAGCACACCATCGCCGTTCAGCAGGAAGGTGCCACCGTCTATGAGGGTGAGTCCTTCACCTTTAAGGGCTACGAGGCACTTCCCGAGGGTTACCTTGCTCTGCCGTTCGTGATGTTTGCCCAGGCTATCAGCCTGCTCAACTCCGTCCGCGTGGGCAACACGCCCGATACGCCGAGCCCCACCGGCACGGTCAACCGCGTGGTTAAGGGCGTGACGATTCACCCCTTCACCGCTTAATCGCGTCCCCCTGTAAGGGCGCCCGTCCGCTCATAACGGCGGGCGGGCGCTTTTTGTTTTTACATGGACCGGGTATAAGCATTACCACAGTCAACTGCTTTAGAAGCGAGGAGTGCATATGAGCACGTACGCAATTAAGGCTGACAAGTTCTTCTTGCCGGCAGGCCCGCAACTGGGCGGCTATCTTATGGTCGAGGATGGCGTTTTTGGCGCCTGGCAGGCCGACGAGCCCTCTTGCGAGATTAAGGACTACACGGGATCGTGGATCGCACCGGGTATGGTCGATACTCACATCCATGGCTTCTACAACCACTCAACTACCGATAACGATCCCGAGGGCATCGATATCAGCTCGACCGAGCTCGCCCGTCGCGGTACCACCAGCTGGCTGCCCACGACGTTCACCGATGGCGTCGAGCAGATCAAGGATGCCTGCGCCGCCATCGCTCAGGCGGACGAGGGTCGCGGCCCCGACTTCTGCGGTGCACGCATTCAGGGCATCTACCTGGAGGGCCCCTTCTTTACCATGAAGCATGTGGGCGCGCAGAACCCCGCTTATCTGATTGACCCCTCTGAGGAGGTCTTCGACCAGTGGCAGGAGGCTGCGGGTGGTCGCATCGTTAAGAGCGCCATGGCGGCCGAGCGCGACGGTGCCGCTGCTTATGCGGCTGCGCTGAACGCCAAGGGCGTGGTGACCAGCATCGGTCACTCCGACGCCACCTATGATGAGTGCATCGCCGCCATCAACGCCGGTGCCAGCTGCTTTACGCATACCTATAACGGCCAGCGCGGGCTGCATCACCGCGAGCCCGGTGTCGTGGGTGCTGCCATGTCCACGCCCGAGACCTACGCCGAGATCATCTGTGACGGCAAGCACGTAAACCCTGCCGCCATCAAGGCGCTGCTGCAGGCAAAGGGCTGGCAGCACACGGTGCTCATCACTGACTGCCTGGGCTGCGGTGGCATGCCCGAGGGCAGCTACACCAGTGGTGGCATGGACGTCATCATGAAGGACAACCTGTGCTGGCTCGCCGACGGCAAGAGCATTGCCGGCTCGGTGCTCACGCTTGCCCAGGGCGTCAAGAACATCGTTGACTGGGGCATCGCCAGCGCCGATATCGCCATTCGCATGGCAACCGAGGTGCCGGCACGCTCCGCGCACATCGAGGATAAGTGCGGCAGCATCATGCCGGGTCGCGACGCCGACTTTGTCGTGTTCGACCATGAGCTCACCCTCGTCGAGACGTATGTTGGCGGCCAGAGCGTCGGCAACGCCTTTACCGAGTAACGATAGAAAAAGACGGCGGGCCCGAATCTGCTCGGACCCGCCGTATGGGTTAAACGCTCAAAAGCACCTTCACAGTTACAGCTTGTTAGCGATCTTCTTTGCCGTGCGCTTGACGCCGGCCACCAGGCCTCCTGCAGGATGCTCCTTCTCGTATGCTAGACGCTTCTCGCGCTTGGCGTACTCTTCGACGATGATATCGCCATATTCGTCTTCGATCTTGTCGAAGAAGTCGACGGCGCCCTTAATTTCCTCAGCGGTCGGGTGTCCCTTTTGGACACCGCCGGCGAGTTTGAACGGCCCCCACGTATCAAAGCCGGGGCAGCCGTAGACACCCATAAAGATGGCCTGCCTCATGCGGCAGATGCCATCGATATCCTTGCCGTACCACTTGTTTTTGCCACCGTAGGTCATAAGGCCAAACACCTTGTCCTGCGGCTGCAGCACGTTCGTGAGCACGCGTGCCATGTCCTTGTCGATCTCGGAGTAATAGATGCCCGTGGCGACACCGATCAGATGATATTCGTGCAGGTCGGGGTACTCGTTTTTACCGAGCGCCTTGACGTCGAGGGTATCGATCTCGGGGTGTGCCTCGACGATGGCGTCCACGAGCTTTTTCGTATTGCCGTGATGGCGCGAGGCATAGAGGATGATGGTTCGCATAAGAAGGCCTTTCAGCTGTAATTGCATCAATGTCTGTATGGTACCCCGTTACATGGCTGGGATACCGGACGCATCGATGAACGTGCGGGTTTGTCCTTTGGTTAGGGCCGAGACGGGTACTTGCGAGCAAAAAGCAGTTGTTCGAAAGGATGGGCAATGGAATACGCTCTCTCCAACGATTCGATTTCTATTAAGGTGTCCACGGCTGGTGGTTCGTTTACCTCGATCGAGGCCGGAGGTCGCGAGTATCTGTGGCAGGGCGATCCCGCCGTGTGGTCCGGCCAGGCACCGATTTGCTTCCCGATTTGCGGAGGCTTGCGCGATAACAACGCCATGACGTTTGCCGGGCATCATGTAAAGCTCGCTCGCCATGGGTTTGCGCGCAAACAGGAGTGGAAGCTGCTGAGCCAGAGCGAGAACGAGCTGGCGATGTGCCTGGCTTCGGAGGATAACGCCGCGCTGCTGAGCGATTATCCGTACCCGTTTAAGCTTGTCGCTCGTTATACGCTTGAGGGGGATGCTGTGCGCGTCTCCTATGAGGTGACCAACGAGGGAACCGAGGACATGCCGTTCTTTATCGGCGGTCATCCCGGCTTTAGGTGTCCGCTCGATGAGGGCGAGGCCTATACGGACTACGAGTTGCGCTTTGAGAAAGACGAGGCTGCGGAGCTCTGCACCGCCGTTCCCTCGACTGGATTGATTGACGTGGCAAACCGCTCCAAGAACCCCATGGTGGGAAAGACGCTGCCCCTGTCGCACGAGCTCTTCGATTTTGCGGAGACCATCTTTGATGTGCTCGAGAGCCGTCAGGTCACGCTTTCCAAAAAGGGCGAGGACAAGGGCGTCCGCCTGAGCTTTGAGGGCTTCCCATATCTCATTGTGTGGAGCAAGCCCGAGGGCGATTTTGTGGCAGTTGAACCCTGGGGCGGCCTTTCGACCTGCTCCGATGAGGACGACGTGCTTGAGCATAAGCGCGGCTGCCTTGTCGCCAAGCCCAAGGAGACCGTCGTTCGCTCGTTCACGATTGAGATTCTGTAATTCCGTTTTGTCGACTCGTATCGCGAGGCATAAGGAGCCTGCGAGATAAGGAGCTAAAAATGATCCTCACCGTTACGATGAACCCGTCTGTCGATACGCGCTATCAGCTCGATGAGCTCATTATCGACGACGTCAACCGTGTGACGCCCGAAAAGACCGCCGGCGGCAAGGGCCTCAACGTGGCCCGTGTACTGGGTCAGCTGGGCGACGACGTTGTGGCAACCGGTCTGCTCGGCGGCCACATGGGCGCCTACATGGCCGAGCTCATGGACGCCAACGGTATTAACAACGACTTTGTGCCCATCAAGGGCGAGACCCGTATTTGCCTCAACATCCTCCACGCCGGCAACCAGACCGAGCTGCTCGAGAGCGGCCCGACAATTGCCCCCGAGGAGCTCGATGCCTTTACCGCCAAGTTTACCGAGCTTGCGAGCAAGGCCGATGTCGTTACCATCTCGGGTTCGCTGCCCCGCGGCGTCGAGGCGGACTACTATGCCAAGATCACGGGCATTGCCGAGAACGCCGGCGCCAAGGTGCTGCTCGATACCTCGGGTGCTTCGCTCGAGGCCGCCCTTAAGTCCGAAATTAAGCCCGAGCTGGTCAAGCCTAACTTGACCGAGATCAACGGCCTTCTGGGCACGAGCTTTACCACCGACGATGTGGACGAGCTCCGCGCCGCGCTCGCCTCTGATGCCCGCTTCTCCGATATCCCCTGGGTCGTCGTGTCCATGGGTGCCGCCGGTTCCGTGGGCTTCCACAACGGCCGTGCGTTCCGCGCAAAGACGCCCGATATCCCTGCCGTTAACGCCACGGGCTCTGGTGACTCCACTATCGCAGGCTTCGCACATGCCATCGCTGCTGGCGCAGACGACGAGACGGTACTGCGTACCGCCAACACCTGCGGCAAGCTCAATGCCATGGATCCCATGACCGGCCATCTGGTCATGGACCGTTGGGACGAGGTCTACAACGGCGTTGTTGTGACCGAGCTGTAAGAGCTTGGGTGACGGCCCCGGCATCGCTTGCTAGCTCATGTCGACGACAAGTGCGGTAGCATTATGCCGGGGCGCGACGCCGAGTTTGTCGTGTTCAATCCCGACCTTACCCTGGTCGAGGCGTATGTGGGTGGCAACAGCGTCGGTAACGCGTTTGCCGAGTAGCCGCCAAAGAAGCGATCCGAGAGGGGATTTAGATGATTTACGGTGCATTGGGCGATATCGAGGAGTATCGCGGAATGCTCAAGGGCCTCGACGTGTTGATCGACTGGCTCGAGGAGAACGACCCGGCGGAGCTCGAGGTCGGCAGCCATCCGATTCTGGGCGATAAGGTCTTTGCGAACGTCATGGCGCCCACGACGCGTCCCGAGGCCGAGGCCCACTACGAGACGCATCAGCGCTATCACGACCTGCAGATCGACGTCGAGGGTCGCGAGGCCTTTAAGGTTGCCACGGGCAGCCTGACGCTGGTTCAGGAGTTTGACGAGAAGGACGACTACGATCTGGTCGATTCCGACGCTTCGATCGCCGGCGATCTTGCCGACGACAAGTTCGCGCTGTTCGTTGCCGGCGAGCCTCATATGCCCACGCTCGAGTTCCCGGGCGATGGCGCGCAGCCGGTTAAGAAGATTTGCTTTAAGCTGCTTGCAGATGCTTACTGGGAGGAGTAGCGAGCTACTCGGCTGAGTTGTTCGTATGCTGGCGTGGATTCCATTGAGGGGCGCGCTTGAGCCCCGTTAATCGCGGTTCCCTTGGGGATTGCGGTTGGCGGGGCTTTTTGTTGAGTAGGGGAGCTGCCGGCGGCGTTGTGCTTGGATTGGCGGATATGCGCCCGAAATTGGCAACAAAAAAGCCGCCCGAAGGCGGCTATCTTGTGCAATGGAGCCAGCGACCGGGCTCGAACCGGTGACCCCCGCTTTACGAGAGCGGTGCTCTACCAACTGAGCTACGCTGGCGGCCATATGGTGACGCAACTGAGGCGTCAACGGCTGTCTATGATACGGGACATCGCAAATCCGCGCAAGTGTTCTGACGGCTTTTCTCACTTTAAATGCACTAATATTAGAGGCGTGATGTCTTGCTCTTACGGGTCTCAAGCAGAATGGGGCAGCGATGGCACAACCCAAGATCCTTCTTACACGTATCGATGACCGTTTCATTTACGGGCAAGACGTTGAGCTGTGGAACGAAGCCGTGGGCTCCAACCTTGTCCTAATCGTCAACGACGAGATTGCGGCGGATTCGCGCCAATGGGCACCCATGAGGGTGGCGGCGCCAGAAGGCGTTTGGACAAGGTTTTTCTCGGTGCAAAGGGCCATCGACATCATTCATACCGCAACGCCGCGCCAATTGATTCTGATCATGGTGGCCTCACCCGCCGATGCACTCGCGCTGGTTAAGGGTGGCGTGCCGATCACCAAGATCAGCATTGGCCATATGCAGGCAGGGGAGGGCAAGCATCCCGCAGCGCCCGCAGTCGCCACAGACGATGCGGACGTCGCTGCTCTCAGAGAGCTGCAAAAGCTCGACATAGAACTAGAAATCCGCTATCTCCCCAGCTCCAATCCCGACCCCATCGGCAATCTGTTCAACTGATCCCTTGGGGACGGAGAAAAACGAATCATTTTGCCCTTGCGAGGGACGCGTGCGATGCTGCCTGTCAAAAACAATGCCCATTTACTACGTTTGATCGGCTATCGCCGAGCATGTCGAATTTGAGAAAAACAAAACCGCAGGTAGGCGGCTCGCGAATTTAGCAAAAACCGGTGCATGGTCGAGTATCCCGGGCTAAACGTAGTAAATGGGCATAGTTTTGATATGTCACTCATACAGTCACAGCGAAATTGAGCCCAAAAGATGAAAAAACGCCCGTCGGCGGTGGTGCCGGCGGGCGTTGCTGTGCAATATGTCGCGTTGTGGGCCTAGTGCCTCATAAAGTGGTATTCGATCACATTGCTGTATGGGTGACCCGGGCCCACAATGCCCTGCGGGAACAGCGGCTGGTGCGGCGTGTCGGGGTACATCTCTGCCTCGAGGGCAAAGCCGGCGCCCCAGCTATAGTTGGCATCGTCCTTGGCGTGCTCGTCGCCCAGCCAATTGCCAGTGTAGAGCTGCACGCCCGGGGCGGTGGTGTAGTAGTCCAGCTCGCGGCCGGTCCACATCTCCTCGACATGCAGGGCGCGGCGCAGGTTGCGACCGTATTGATAGTCATCGATGCACAGGCAGTGGTCGTAGCCGCGTGCCTGCTTAATCTGCGGATCGTCGGCCTCCATGCCAGGCGCGACGGGGCGCAGCTCACGGAAGTCAAATGGCGTGCCCTCGACCGGAGCGATCTCGCCGGTGGGAATGTTCTGCTCGTTGATGGGCAGGTAGTGGGCAGCGTTAGCAACAAAGAAGTGCTCACAGTCCATGCCGGCGTTGTGGCCGGCAAGGTTAAAGTACGTGTGGTTGGTCATGGACACGTACGTGGCGCGGTCGCTCTCACAGCCATATTCGATACGGAAGCAACCGGTGCGCGTTACGGTAAACACGGCCGTAAACGTGCGGTTGCCGGGCAGGCCCAGCTCGCCATCCTTAAGCGAGGTGGTCATGCGCACGGCATTGTGGACCTCGTCGAGCTCAACATCCCACACGCGCTTGTGCAGGCCATGCTCAAGATCGCTGTGCAGGTTGTTGACGCCTTCGTTGGCTGGCATATGC
This sequence comes from uncultured Collinsella sp., assembly GCA_902464565.1. GTDB lineage: Bacteria > Actinomycetota > Coriobacteriia > Coriobacteriales > Coriobacteriaceae > Collinsella. The sequence continues at coordinate 12,931 of CABQJV010000019.1, read as the reverse complement.
CAGCCCGTACCGTCAATGGTGATCGTGGCACCCGCAGTACGGTTGGCCACGGGGCCGATGGTCGCGCCAAAGCAGGCGGGGTTGTCAAAGTAATCCTCGAGCTTATCGAAGCCCAGCACCACATCGCGCACGTTGCCGGGGATGTCGGGCACGTCGATGCCCAACACGGTGGCACCATAGTCCATAATGCGAACGCAGATCTCGGTCCCGTTGAGGGTGTAACGATGAACGGGGGTACCGCACGGCGCGGTGCCGAAAAGCTCGGAAGTGATCATTTGGTTCCTAACATCGAGGTATTTCCGACAAACTATAGCGCGAACAGGCGAGATTATCACTACACCCCACTAAAGCAGGGGGTATTTTTCTCAAAAAAGTGATGATTGGAGCTGCGCGGGCGTTCATTTGTGACGCGTACGAGTCTGATACAATTTGTTCGTTACTGTTTGAATGATATGCGCGCAAAGAACGGCGAGGATTCATCGTGATTAAGGCAGAGCGACAGGATAGGGTTCGTCAGCTGCTCGAAGAGCAGGGCACGGTCTCGGTCAAGGAGATTTCGGATGCGTTAGGCGTCTCGGACATGACGATCCGCCGCGACCTTGAGGAACTTGCGAGCCTGGGCGAGATCGAACGCGTGCACGGCGGCGCCCGTAGTGCGCAGGGCCGTCCACATGCTATGTTGCGCCATGAGTATTCGCACAGCGAAAAGCGCACCAAGCATGCCGAGGAAAAGTTGCAGATCGCGCGCCGCGCCGTGGAGCTTATCGAGGAAGGCTCGACCATCTTTTTGGGCACGGGCACTACGGTGGAGCAGATGGCCTCGATGCTGCCGGCGTGCCGCCTGCGCATCGTGACTAACTCGCTTTCGGTCTTTAACCTGCTCGAGCCGCGCGAGGACTGTGACCTGTGCCTGGTAGGCGGCATGTACCGTCGCCGCACCGCCGCTTTTGTGGGACCAACGGCCGAGGATACCCTGCGTGCACTGGGCATCGACGCGGCGTTTATCGGCGCTAACGGCATTCTGGATGGCGACGTGTCTACGTCCAATATGGATGAGGGTCGTATCCAGCAGCTCGCCTTTAGCAAGGCCGATTCACGCTATCTGATCGCCGATTCCAGTAAGATCGGCAAGCGCGACTTCTACACCTTCTGCCGCCTGGACAGTTTGGACGCCGTGGTGTGCGAGCCGAGTATCGCCGCCGAGGATCGCGCCGCCATCGAGGAGCATACGCAGGTCATCTGCTAGCTAATGCTACAGACGATACTTCTGCCCCTGCCGGCGCAGGGGTTATCGCTTCACAATGACGCGTAAATAACTTTGGGCAACAAGGATGAGGCTATTCTGGGATATGACTAGACTCCGTATTTCGTCTTTATGTCCCTTGAGAATGAATCGTAGTCTTCATAGAGCCCCTCTCTGCTTTCATCCTCGGCGTGGTTTACACGTTCAAGGAGCTTATCCTTTGGAGCCTCTTTTGTTATTGCGGCCTCGCTATCGGGTATTGTGGATTGCAAGAATAGTTCTAGAGCATGGACGTCTTTGAGTATGTAGCCCGTCGAACGACCCGCTCCTGTTTTTTCGATTGCGCTGCAACTAACAAGCTGACCGAGGGTTCGTTTAACGGTAACCTCGCTGATATCGGGGCAGTTGGATCGGATGTCGGATTTCTTAATGACGCCGGGTCTCTGTTGAAATAGAACGGCGATGCGCGCTTGCTTCGACATGGGACGAGTGCTTGATTCAATTAGGGTACGCTGCTCGAGCTGTCGGTAGGCGGCCAGGGTTGTTCCGAGCATGAAACGGATAAAGGGTGCTTCGGTGTTTTGATTTTCATTCCATCCAATGGAGCTTGCAGCGAGGGCGTTGTAGTAGAGCGCCTTGTTGTCTTCAATAAGTCGTTCGATGCTGATGTAACGCGCAACGTCGTATCCAGTCTTTTCGAGTAGCAGCGTTGTAAGGAGCCGGCTCATCCTGCCATTGCCATCGTTGAAGGGATGAATGCTGACAAAATCGAAGATGAAGCGGAATGATATAAGGAGGGGGTCGCAAACTTGACGAGATAAGGCGTCGTTGAGGGACCGACAGGCTTCTTCGATAAGTCCGGGGGTTGCTAGGGCCGAAGGCGGCCTAAAGCGCACAAATCGATTGCCTTGATCGTCGATGGAGATGATTTCGTTATCGCTATCTTTCCAATGGCCCCCATACGAGATTGCTGTGTGTACCATGAGGTCACGATGCAACTGCAAAATGACCGATGGCGTTACGGGAATGAAATCGTGCTGCTCGTGAATAAGCGACAGCGCATCTCGGTATCCAGCGATTTCTTCCTCTGCGCGGGAGCTTGGCTTGGCGGAATACGCCATGATTGCTTTGAGTCTTTTTTGGGTGGTAACAATTCCTTCAAGTCCGTTGGAGGATTGGGTGCTTTGGATCTTAGCTTCCTCCATAAGTGACGATAGAAGTTCGGGTTTGACTTGACTCAGAGCAAGCTGTCGGCCTTTATGCTCGCGTATCGAGAGGAGGAGGTTGGTGATTGGAGTTGCTTCGAGTTCCGCTGGGACTGTGGTGTAATCGAACTGGCGCATGCGGCTCCTTTCGGTATCACGAACATACTTTCGATATCATAATACCATTAAATGATACCGAAAGTATGTTCGTGATACCGAAAACTAGAAACCATGCTTCATAACTGCTTGGAAAGTTCGGATTTGACTATCTTATTGTCTTGATCTGTAACAGGTAGACGGTCGAAAGTGGGCTACGTGTTACAGATTGAGATTTTTTGACCGGACTCCTGTTTGTCTCGATCTGTAACATTTAAGACCGAAAATCCCAGTTAGATGTTACAGATCGAGACGAATGATCCGTTCGGGCCCACCAAAAACAAAAAGGCCGCATGCGAACCCGTGGAGGGATTCGCATGCGGCCGACAGGGGGTATGCGGCGGAAACTAGGCCATAAGCAGGCCGGTCTCCGCGACGTTCTTGTACCAGTACGCGCTCGCCTTGGGATAGCGCTTCTGTGTCTCAAAGTCGATGTAGAACAGGCCGTAGCGCTTGTTATAGCCGTTGGTCCAGGAGAACTGGTCCTGCAGCGACCACACAAAGTAACCGTCGACGTTTACGCCGCCGTCGATTGCCTTGAGGATCCACGCGAGATGCTGACGCATGTAGTCGATGCGAGGGGCGTCGTCGATAAAGCCGTCCTCGAAGTCGTCCTTATAGCCCATGCCGTTCTCGGTGATGTAGATCTTCTTGTAGTTGGGGTAATCGTTCTTAATGCGAAGCAGCAGGTCGTAGAGGCCCTCGGGATAGATGATCCAGTCCCAATCGGTGGTGGGTACGCCTTCGCGCACGCATGACTCGCCCACGCCCTTGAGGAACCAGCGAGAGGAGCCCTTGTCGCCGGTGCCATTGTGGTTGATGTTGTTTTCGCCCTCGGCGGCACGCAGGAACTGGCACTTGTAGGTGTTGACGCCCAGGCAATCGTTGTAGGGGAGCGCGGCGGTCAGCGCGGCAATGTCCTCGTCGCGGACGTCGAGCTCGCCGCCGGCGATATGGGCCAGCTTGGTCGCAGCCTCCATGGTGTCGGCTGCATAGTGGCCGCGGAAGGTGGCGTCGAGTACCCAACGGTTGTTGATGACGTCGGCCATGCGAGCTGCCTCGCAGTCGGCGGCATTGTTGGGGTCGAGGGGATACTTGGGCTCCAGGTTCTGGACAATGCCGATCTCGCCCTCAAAGCCGCCCTCGTGGAAGGCGACGACGGCCTTGGCATGGGCCACCATCATGTTGTGCATAAGCTGGAAGGCCTTGTCCAGGCGATACTTCTCACCGTGTGGCCAGTTGCCGACGATAAAGCTGCCCTCGGCGGTCGCGGGAATCTCGTTAAAGGTAAACCAGTGCTTGACCTCGGTGAACTCGGCAAAGCAGAACTTGGCGTACTCGACAAAGGCGTCGATCGTCGTGCGCGTCAGGAAACCCTCGCCGCCGTTCTGGTAAAAGGCCTCGGGCGTATCGAAGTGATCGAGCGTGACATAGGGGATAACGCCGGCTTTGTTGCAGGTGGCGAAAAGCTCGTGATAGAAGGCGACACCCTCGGGGTTGATCTCGCCAGTACCGTTGGGGAAGATGCGGCTCCAAGCGATGGAGACGCGGATGCCGTTGATGCCGAAGCGCTGGCACAGGTCGATATCGACCGGGTACTTGTTGTAGAAGTCGCTTGCGGGATCGGGGGAGAAGCGACCCTGGGCTGCCAGGAAATCGTCCCAGGGCACTTTGCCCTTGCCGTGCGTGCGGGTCTCACCCTCAACCTGGTAAGCGGCGGTGGCGCCGCCAAATACAAAGCCGTCGGGGAACTGCATGGGGTTGGTCATGAGTCATCCTTTCTGTGGGATACGAATAGGGAGAGGTGCCCGAACTGGGGATCCGGGCACCAACAGAGGGAGGAACTAGTCGAGGTTCTCGCGGAGCCACTTGATGGCGCCAGCGGGGTCGCGAGTAAGGTCGATATATTCCTTACCGCGGGGAGCGAGCAGCTTAATGCCCAGACGATCGGTGTCGGCCTTCATGTCGTTGTAGTAGCTACGAACCTGCGGGGCGAGCACGATGACGTCGTACTGATCCATGATGGCAGTGTGCTGACCATAGGCGCCTGCGGAGGAAGCGATGTTCTCTCCGGTCTGCGCGGCACCTTCCTTGATGGCGTTGGCAAGCATGGCAGAGGTGCCGGCGCCGGCGCACAGGACGAGGACCTTCAGGCCATCGACGTCCTTCTTAACGGATGCGTCGGCGGCGGGCTCGGGCTGATCGGCGACAGGCTTGTTGTCGGCGGCAGCGGCGGTCGTCTCGGCGGAAGCGGCAGTCTGCTCGACAGCGGGCGCAGAGGCGTTGGCGGCGATGGCAGCGGCATCATTGGACTCGAGACCCAGCTCGGCGGCGCGCTCGGCCTCCTGGTCGCAGAGCAGCTTATCGTATGCCTTTAAGAACGGCAGGTAGATGATGGCGTCCAGCAAGATGATGATTGCGACAAACACCAGGGCGATAAGCTGGAAGTTTGTGGTGATGAAGATGCCGATGGGGGCAGGGGTAGCCCAAGGCACCACGAAGGAGAAGCCGTTCATGCCCACGTTGTCGATAAAGAACTTGGCAACGCTTACGTTGACGCAGCCGGCGGCAACAAAGGGGATGAGCATGTAGGGGTTAAGGATCATCGGCGCGCCAAAGAGCAGCGGCTCGTTGACAGCAAAGGCAACAGGAACAATCGAGGCCTTACCGACGGCTTTGAGCTGCTTGGACTTCATAAAGAGAATCAGCAGAAGCGGCACGATGAACGTGGCGCCGGTGCCGCCGAACTCACCCACGAGCGACATGTTGAAGGTGAGGGAATGGGCGGGGTGACCACCGGCCAGCAGAACCTGCAGGTTCTCGGCCTGGTTGGCAAGACGGATGGGGTCGATGCCCGGCTGGACGATCGAGGGGCCGTGGACGCCGATGAACCAGAAGAACGCGGTGGCTGCCTGAATAAGGATGAGTCCGGGGTAGGTCTCTGCTGCAGTGAAGAGCGGGGAGAGCAGCTTGATGAGCAGCTCGGAGAACGGAACGCCCATGAGGTTGCGCACGACGACATCGATGATGCCGCAGATGATGACGGCGCCGCCAAAGGGGATGATGTCACGGAAGTTCTGAGCGATGGCGCCCGGGACCTCCTTGGGCAGCTTAATGGTCAGATCGCGCGAGACGCAGAATTTGTAGACCCACACGGTAATGAACGCGGCGATATAGGCCGAGAACAGACCGCGCGTGCCCATGCTGGTGCAATCGAAGACCGAAAGTTCGGAGCCGTTGAACTTGGTGGTGAACTGCGTGACTGCGAGCAGCAGCATGCTGCACTGGGCGGCCACCATGGTGGAACCGTCGTTGAGCACCTTGCCGGCGGGCATGCGACGGTTCATGGAAGCCGTAAAGTTCTTGGCAGTGGTGCCGGCGACCATGATGCCCATGACGCCCATGGTGAAGTTGTACAGCTTGTTGCACCAGTCGATGAGCGGCTGGGGCAGCGTGATGCCAACTACGCCAGGAAGGGTGGCAATCAGCAGGAAGATCGAAGAGGTGAGGACGATGGGCATGCACCCAAGGAATCCGTCCTTAATGGCCTGGAGGTAGATGTTCCTTGAGATCTTCTCAAAGAACGGTTGATGCTTTTCGAGCATCTTTACGATGGCGTCCATAGAGCTCCTTTGCTACTTGATGCGCGATGCATGTGGATGGAACTGGTCGTCGATGGATGGTCAGGACTGCCCGGAAACCTTCCTGTTTAAGGAAGGCATTGCGAAATGACAACGTTGTCATTTCGTTAATGACAACGTAAGACATTTTTGGAAGAGCAATAAGGATATACGGGTGAGTGGTCGATATTGTTCGGTAAACGGTTGATTTATCAGTCAGGCAGGTGGTGTATGCTAGAACGCAAAAAACAAGTGATAGAGAATCGAGTGGAGAAGCAGTGACAACGATGGACAAGAAAAACGTCTCGATGAACGACGTGGCGATTGCCGCGGGTGTTTCTCTCAAGACGGTTTCGCGTGTGATCAACGAGCCCGATAGCGTGCGAGAGTCGACACGCGATAAGGTCCATTCGGCAATGGAGGCGCTCGGATTTCGAACCAACTTTGCCGCTCGTTCGCTCAAGTTGGGCCGTTACGGGTGCATCGGCGTTGTGCTGTTCCACTTGTCGGGCGGTGCCGTGGACATGATTGACGGTATCGCCGATGCCGCCGAAGAGCGAGGCTTTGCGCTCACGATGATCAAAAAGCGGGCGGGGGAGAAGATGACCCTTGCCGATGCGGCGCGCAGGATGTCGCAGCTTCCCGTCGACGGCATGATCTTCAACCTGCGTCAGATGGTCGATGACTTTGATACTTTTGAGGCGCCGAAAGACCTCAAGACGGTGATTATTACGCCGATGGAACATCCTACCTGCTCCACCGTCAGTGACGACCAAGAGGGCGGCGCGCGCATGGCGTGCGAGTACTTCTTGAATCGCGGGCACAAGAACGTGTACTTCGTCTCTGGTAAGAAAGAAGCGCTGTCGAGCCAGTGCCGTATGAAAGGTTGGCGAGCGGCGCTCGAGGCGCGTGGCATTGAGCCGCCCGAGCCTCTGCAAGGCGATTGGAATGCGGATAGTGGCTATGCCGCGGGCCTTGTGCTTGCCGATAAGCCCGATTGCACGGCGGTCCTCGCTGCTAACGACTGCATGGCAAACGGCGTGATGATGGCTCTACGTGACAAAGGGCTCAATGTGCCCGACGACGTGTCCGTGATCGGCTTCGACGATGAGCTCTACAAGACGATTCCCAACTCGATTCTGACGTCGGTGAAGTTTCGCCACCGCGAACTGGGCATCCGTGCGCTTAACGAGGTCGTCGCAGGTCTGGAAGCCCCGAGCTCCAGAAGCCGTACGCTCGTCTCGGGCGTGTTGGTCGAGCGTTCCAGCGTAAGGGACCTGCGGGCGTAGACGTGCTCGGCCTGCTCGTCTAAATCTGTAACAGGTGGGACCCGAAAACTCGGCTAGATGTTACAGATTTAGACAATTCGGCCCGGCTTATTCCGTTTGTCTCGATCTGTAACAGTTAGGAGTGAAATGACCAGCCAGGTGTTACAGATCTAGATTGATTGGATTGACCCATCTGTTTGTCTCGATCTGTAACATCTAAGCGGTCAAAAGCGGTCTACATGTTACAGATTGAGATTTTTGGCTTGGCCTGTGCGTTCACCTCGATCTGTAACAGCTGGGACCCAAAAACTCGGCTAGATGTTACAGATTAAGATGAACAGGAGGACGGGTGCGGTCTAAACAAAATGGCCCGCGCATCACGCATCGATGCACGGGCCATTTTTTTTCTGCGAGCGGCAGGTGGCGTCAGCGTTTTATGCCTCGAGGTTTTCCTCGATCCAGGCGACGGCACCCTTGGGATCCTTAGTGAGGTCGATGTACTGTTTGCCCTTGGGCGACAGCAGCGTGATGCCCAGGCGGTCGGTGTCGGCCTTCATCTCGTTGTAATAGGTGCGAACCTGCGGAGCCAGGACGATGACGTTGTACTGGTCCATGATGGCGTAGTGGCTGCCGTAGGCACCGGCGTTGGCGGTAATGTCGATGCCCAGCTCGTCGGCGCCTTCCTTAAGCGCGTTGGCGAGCAGTGCAGAGGTGCCGGCGCCAGCGCACAGAACCAGAACCCTCAGATCCTTGCCCTTAAGGGCGGACGGAGCTGCGGAGGCCTCAGTGGCAGAAGCGGTCTCGACAACAGGAGCCTCAACGGCGGGGGCGGCAGCGGTCTTGACGGCCTTGGTCTCCTCGGCCTCTTCTTCGGCCAGGGTCTCGGCCTCCTGCTTGCACAGGACGTTGTCGTAGGCCTTGCAGAACGGGTAGTAGATCAAGAAGTCAACGACCAGCAGGACGACAACCAGGACCAGAGAGATCGGCTGGAAGTTGGTGTCGATGAAGGTGCCGATCGGTCCGGGGAGTGCCCACGGCATGGCATAGATAAAGCCGTTCATGCCCAAAAAGTCGATGAAGAACTTACCAATGAGGACGTTGGCCACGGGGGCAAACAGGAACGGGATCAGGAAGTACGGGTTGAGGATGATGGGCGCGGCGAACAGCAGCGGCTCGTTGACGGCGAACATCACGGGCACGACAGAGGCTTTGCCGACGGCCTTGAGCTGCTTGGAGCGCATAAAGAGCAGGAAGATGATCGGGACAATGAACGTGGCGCCGGTGCCGCCGAGTTCGCCGATGTAGTTACCGAAGTTTTCGGTCAGGGCGAGGGCGGGGTGACCGCCGGCCTGCAGCGTGGCGAGGTTGGTGGTGATGTTGCCAAACAGCGCGGCGTTGAGGGCAGGCTTAACGACCGAGGGGCCGTGGATGCCCATGAACCAGAACAGCGGGATCATGAACCAGATGAGGGCGAGGCCGGCGTAGGAATCGGCAGCGGCGAACAGCGGGCTCACCAGCGTGGAGATGACGTTGGCAAACGGGACGGCCAAGCAGGTGCGGCAGATAACGTCGATGACGGCGACAAACAGGATGGAGAAGCTGAAGGCGAAGATGTCGCGGAAGTTCTGGGCGATGGCGCCGGGGACTTCTTTGGGCAGCTTGATGGTGATGTCTCGCTTAATGCAGAAGGCATAGATGTTGACCGTGGCAAATGCGGCGACAAAGGAGCTCAGCAGGCCCTTGGTGCCCATGTTGTCGGTAAAGAACACCGAGACATCGGCGCCGTCGATCTTGGCACTTGTCTGGGTAACGGCCAAGATGAGCATAGCGCACATGGCGGCGACCATGGTGCTCGTGGCGTTGATGGCCTTGCCGGCAGGCATGCGGCGGTTCTTGGAGCCGGTCAGCGCGCTTGCGGTGGTGCCGGCGACCATGATGCCCACGACGCCCATCGTGAAGTTGTAAACCTTGTTGCAGAAGTTCACGACGTCGACGTTCCACCAGTCGGGCAGCGTAAAGCCGCCGACCGTGGCGACAACGCCCGGCAGGGTCGAAATAAGCAGGAAGACAGAAGAAGACAGGATGATGGGCATTGCTGCCAAAAAGCCGTCTTTAATGGCCTGAAGGTAGATGTTCTTAGAGACCTTGTCGAAGTACGGCTGACCTTTCTCCAAGAACTTAACGATCGATTCCATAGTTCACGCTCCTCTTTGCATGAAATCTTAATGGCATGGACGTTGAAAACCTATATGGTCTCCCGCTTGCTAAAAGCCCGGGTGCAGGCGGGGTCGGTCCCAGGGGGAGAGAGGGGGGCGGCTGTGTTTGTATCGCATAGGGCCGCTCCCTTCTCGGGGGAAAGCGAGGCGATGCGCTACTGCGCGTCCGCCATAGTGTCGGCGAGCTCCTTGTACCAGAGTGCCGACTGCTTGATGTAGCGTTTTTGCGTGTCGAAGTCGATGTAGAACAGGCCGTAGCGCTTGTTATAGCCATTGGCCCACGAGAACTGGTCCTGCAGGCTCCAGATAAAGTAGCCCTGGACGTCGACGCCCTCGGCGCGCGCCTGGAGCACCTTCTCCATGTGCTGGTCGACAAAGTCGATGCGCTCGGGATCGGCGACGATGCCGTTTGCGTCGGGCTCGGGGTCCTTGTGGCCCAGGCCGTTTTCGGTGATATAGATGACGGGGAGGTTGGGATAGGTGGCGCTGATGTGCTTGAGCGTGTCGTAGAGGCCTTGCGGGTAGATGAGCCAATCCCAGTCGGTGGTGGGGATACCCGGCATATCGACCTGCTGCCCGACGCCCTTAAACTTAAAGCACGAGGTGCCCTTGTCTCCGGTGCCGTTAAAGCTGTTGGTTGACTCGCCATCGTAGGCGGCGATAAACGCCGACTGATAGTAGTTGAGGCCGAACATATCGTTGCGGGGCGCCGCCTTGGCGAGCTCCTCCATGTCGCTGTCCTCAACCGTAAGTGTGGCGTTGTTGGCACGCAGAATCTCGTTGATGAGTGAGAGGGTGCGCGCGGAGTAGTGACCCAGGAAGGCGCCGTCCATGATGAAGTCGGTGTAGAAGGCGTTGTACAGGTCGGCGGCGTGCTGGTCGGCGGGCGAGTCGGTGGCAGGATATGCCGGCGTCAGGACGTTGACCATGCCAATGCGTCCGCCCAGGTGCTCGGTCTCGTCAAGATCCTTATACAGGTTGACGGCGCGGGCGTGGGCAACGAGCTCGTTGTGCTGGCTCTGGATGCCGCTCGTCACATCAAAGTGATGGTTGGGCGGGAAGTTGCCTTGGATGTATTGGGAGTGCGAGAGGCTGATGAGCTCGTTGATGGTGAACCAATTCTTGACCTCGCGGAACTCGCGGAAGCAGAACTCGGCATAGCGCACATAGGCGTCGACGGTCTTGCGGTTGAGCCAGTCGCCCTGGTTGAACAGGGCGGCGGGGGAGTCAAAGTGATGCAGGGACACATAGGGCTCGACGCCATACTTTTTGCAGCAGGCGAACAGCTCGTGGTAGTGCTTAACGCCCTCGGCGAGGGGTTCGGCATCGTCGCCGTTGGGGAAGATGCGGGTCCAGGCGATGGACACACGAATGGCGTTGAGTCCATGCTCGGCAGAAAGGCGGATATCCTCCTCGTAGCGGTTGTAGAAATCACTGGCCGGGTCGGGCAAAAAGCGACCCTGGGCGACAAGGTAATCGTCCCACATGGTCTTACCCTTGCCTGCCACCTTCGTGGAACCTTCCGTTTGGTACGCGGCGGTTGCGGCGCCCCAAACAAAGCCCTTCGGCAGCTGCTGTACGCGGTTTAGCAAAGACATATGCATACACCCTCTCGTCTCGCTGTTCGATATTGTGCGTTTGCGCTCAGGAGGCTCCCTGGTTAGCGTTCAGCGGTGAAAAAGCCCGATAAACACTATCTTAAAATGATTAGAACCAAAATGAGCACGTGAACATTTGACAATGAGCACGTTAACATCCGGCTGGGATGTATAGAAACAAAACAACTTCAAACAGCCGCGAACGGTTGTATTTGTTCGGTAAGCGGTTTTGATTGACAGAAGTTTTCATGTTGTGGTATATGGCTCGGGTATCATGAGCACGTTATCAATGTATGTACGATGCGCCATGGGCGCGGGGAATAGTTGGGAAGCAGGTTAGCGTGGAAGGCATGGATCAGCAGACAAGGAATGGTCGTTCGGCGAGCGCGGCAGAGGTTGCGGCGCTCGCTGGCGTGAGCCGCCAGACTGTGTCTCGCGTGGTCAACGGTATGCCCAACGTGACGGAAAAGACGCGCAAGCGTGTGCTGGCCGCCATGGAAGAGCTGGGCTTTCGTCCCAATTTTGCTGGAGCGGCGTTGCGCGGCGGGTCGTATCGTTCTATTGGCCTGTGCATGTACAACATCACACGTGTCGGTAACCTGGCGACGCTCGAGGGTATCATGCAAGCGGCGCGCGAGCACGATTTTGCCGTCACTATGATCGAGATGGGCGGCGACAAGCCCTATGCACTTGCCGATGCCTCGCGCCGCATGATCGAGCGACCCGTCGACGGCATGATTCTCAACATGAACCGCATGGCTCCCGATTTTGAGGAGTTTGTTCCCCAGCCGGGAGTGCGAACGGTCATCCTGTCCATGTATGCGCATCCGCGCTGCACGACGATCGACTCCGACCAGTATGGTTCGTGCGAGCTGTTGACCAATTATCTGCTGGAACATGGTCACTCGAATATGCGGTTTGTGGCGGGTCCGGAAAACTCGATTTCCTCGCGTTTTCGTGAGGCCGGTTGGCGCGATACGCTGGGTCGTGCTCATGTCGATGCCGCTCCGATGCTGCGTGGCGATTGGAGTGCGGACAGTGGGTACGCCATGGGCGAGCGGATTGCGGCCGAGGTGCTTGCCGGCGGGTCGCAGGCGCCGACTGCCGTGCTTGCGGCAAATGACCAGATGGCGCTGGGCGTTATCGCCGCGCTCGAGAACGCGGGCCTGTCCGTGCCCGACGACGTGAGCGTGGTTGGTATCGACGACGCACTCGAGGGACTTGTTCCTCACAATCGGCTGACGACGCTGCGATTTGATTTGCGCGGTGTCGGTAAGCTTGCGTTTGAGGCGGCGATTGGAGAGAGCTCGTCTATCGAGGCGATTCATGTGCCGAGTACGCTGGTCGAACGCTCGACTGTTGGGGACATACGGGGTTAGGTCCTACTCCGTTTGTCTCGATTTGTAACAGGTAGACGGTCAAAAGCGGGCTACGTGTTACAGATTTAGATTCTTCGGAAAGAGCAATCCTGTTCGTCTCAATCTGTAACAGCTAGGACCAAAAAACTCAGCTAGATGTTACAGATTGAGACGAACGGCTTCCGACCTGAACAAAAAGGTCGGGGGCGGCGCGCCGTGTGACGTGCCGCCCCCGGCTGAGAAATGGGGACAGGTTATGTGGGCGGG
>CABQJV010000018.1 GCA_902464565.1 uncultured Collinsella sp. | reverse complement strand
GGATATCGGACACAGGGGCCGCAAGGGCCCTTACACCAACTTTCTCGACACTACCCTACGTTTAGGCCACAGGGGTCGACCATAGCCGACTTTTTCGAAAATCGGCAAGCTTTCTACCTGCGGTTTTAATTTCACAAAATCCGGGATGGTCGAGGGTGTTCCGTTAAACGTAGTAGATTGCCACATTTCATGACAGACGGTCCGGCTCGAGACCCAAGGCAGCCAGCCTCGAATGGACATTCTCGAAGTTGCGGTGGAATACGGACTGAATTGGCCCCTTTAAGGCAAAAACGCTCCGTATTTCACCGCAACTTATCGAGGGGATGGGTTTTAGAGGCGAGCGAGGTCGTAGGCTTGGGCGGCTGACTCACCGGCGAAGATGAGGTTGGTTGTGGCTTCCTGAGGATTGAGCGCCTGGTCGAGAGGCATGGGCTTGCGGCAGATCGGCAGTACCAAGTCGATACCTTGCTCATATACCGCGTTCAGGTTGTCAGCACGGCCGCCCACGACGGCGACCACCGGCTTGCCATATCGCCTGGCGCGGCGAGCCACACCCACCGGCGCCTTACCGGCGGCGGACTGCTCATCCATATTGCCCTCGCCCGTTATGACCAGGTCGACATCGCGCACGCGCTCGTCAAACCCCACGAGATCGAGCACCGTCTCCACGCCCGAACGCAGCTCCGCCCCGAGCGCCAGCAGCGCGGCACCCAGGCCGCCTGCGGCACCGGCACCGGGCACTCCGAGCACCGAGCCAAATGTCCGAGCACCCTCGGGCACGCGCAACAATCCCTGAGCCCGCACCCCGGTAATTGCCGCATCGAGCAGGCGACCGTAGCCGACCATCCAGCTGTCGTACCTGCGCAGCGCCTCAGCGTCATCCGTCGGCAGGCCCTTCTGCCCGCCAAACACCGCCAGCGCACCGCGGCGTCCCACGAGCGGATTCTCGACATCCGAAAGCACAACGATACGAGCGCCGCTCAGTGCACGAAGCGCTGACGTCAAATCGATACTCGACACGTGTTCAAGGCCCGCAAGACCGGGGGCGACATCGCAGTCCTGATCATCGACCACACGCGCGCCCAGCGCCTGCAGCATGCCGGCGCCACCGTCGTTGGTGGCACTGCCGCCCAAGCCAATATAGATAGTCTTTACCCCGACACGAGCTGCACGGAGCATCAGCTCGCCCACGCCATAGGTTGTAGCAGCCAGCGCCGCCGATTCCGTGCAAGGTGAGTACCCGATGCCTGCTGCTTCGGCCATCTCAATAACAACCGACTCGTGCTCGCCGTCCACTAACATCCGGGCAGGCACACCATCGCCAAAGGGTCCCGCAACCTCGCAGGTCACAATCTCACCGCCGCATGCGGCAACGGCATCGAGCGTTCCCTCGCCACCATCTGCCAGCGGCAATGCGCGCACCTCGGCATCGGGCCAAACGCGGCGCACGCCTTCGGCAACCGCCGCCTCCGCCTGCGCACTCGACACGCTGCCCTTAAAGGAGTCGATCGCCAACAGCACACGGCGAGGCCGGCGGCACGCAGGGCCAAAGTCAACCGCCGTGCCAGCATCCTCACCGGCACCTGCAAGCGCTGCGGCGTGAGCGGCGTGTGCTTCAAGATCGGCACCGCAACCGCAATCAGCGCCACCCGCTCCGCGCAGACCGCCAAAATAGCTACTCAGCAGCTCGCGGCATTCATCCGCCAGGACCCCAGCCGTCACGTTAAACCGATGATTCAGGCGCGAGTCGGCATTCAAATCGTATAGGGATCCCAACGCGCCCGCCTTGGCATCACTCGCGCCATACACGCAGCGTCCCACGCGCGCGTTGACCATAAGACCCGCGCACATGCAGCAAGGCTCGAGCGTTACATAGACCGTGCAATCGGAAAGGCGCCAGCGACCGAGCGACCGAGCGGCAGCGCACAGGGCCGCAAACTCGGCATGAGCCGAAGGATCCTGGTCGAGCTCGCGACGATTATGCGCCCGCGCGACGATCTCGCCGTCGCGCACCACTACGGCTCCGATGGGCACCTCGCCCACCGCAGCGGCGGCGCGAGCCTCCGCCAGCGCCTCGCGCATGAACTTCTCGTCGATTTCGGTGATCGTCATCGTTCGCCTTCCCTGTTGCAAATTCAAAACGATGCTATCATTACGACTCACGGAGAGATGGCAGAGCGGTTGAATGCGGCGGTCTTGAAAACCGTTGAGCGCGAGAGCGTTCCGGGGGTTCGAATCCCCCTCTCTCCGCCACTCCTAGTGATGCACCGGTGTCATGGTCCGCTCAAACAACGCATCGACCACGTCGGCTATCTCAGGTCGACGCTCAAGATCGTGGCCCGATTCCCACCATATCGTGAAAAGACGAATAATACCGCCGGCGACAAACTCGGACGTCGTCTCGAGTGACACGGGGACCAGGGCATCCTCGGCAAGCACGTTCATCACACGCTCGCGGATGGAGCGGGCAATGCGGTCGCAAATAACGTTGGTCAACATGCCCGACATGCTGCTTGCCAAAATGTTATCCATGAGCCGCTCGTGCGTCAGAATCAAATCCATGGCATCGTCCAAAATCGCGTGCCGAAGCGCGCGCACGTCCTCGGCAGACACTGCGCCGGCCTCATCGGGCTGTTTTTGCGGCAAGCCCGACATGAGCTCATCGATATAAAAGGCAAAGTAATCGTTCTTGTCGCGAAAGTGCTTGTAGAACGTCGTGCGGCGAATCATGGCCCGGTCGCACAGCATGGCGACCGTCAGGTCCTCAAACCGATGCTCCTCGAGAAGCTCGGTAAAGGCATCGAACAGGGCGCGGTAGGTTTTCTTGATGCGAAGGTCCACTGGTATCGCCATCCTCAGGACAAAGACAACACTCGTCAATCTGTCGCATATCTTACACCTGTACCTCGCGCGCTTTGCCCCGGTGCCAACCCCGCCGAAAACACAACGCTTACCGGAAAGTTCGGCACGGTAAAACGTTGCGGGTATACTAGTAGCGTTATACCAACGGCAGCTGGCGCATGCCGCCGCGGCCATTCGAAACGGAGACATCATGATTACCGTCATCATCGGCATCGTTGTTGTCATTGTGATTGTCTGCGCCATCGCCGGCATCTACAACAACATGGTCACCAAGCGTAACCGCATCGATAACGCCTGGCAGAACATCGATACGCAGCTGCAGCGCCGTAACGACCTGATCCCCAACCTGGTCGAAACCGTCAAGGGCTACGCCAAGCACGAGCAGGAGACGCTCTCCGCCGTGATCAGCGCGCGTAACACCGCCGTCAAGGCCACCACGCCCGAGGCCAAGATGGAAGCCGACAACGTGCTGACCGGCGCACTGCGCCAGCTCTTCGCTGTGGCCGAGGCCTATCCCGATCTTAAGGCAAACACCAACTTTACGCAGCTGCAGGCATCGCTCGAGGACACCGAGAACAAGATTAGCTATGCACGCCAGAGCTACAACGACTGCGTGCTCAGCTACAACAACGCCATTCAGACGTTCCCGGCTGTCATCTTTGCTGGCATCTTCCAGTTTAAGGAGCGCCAGGGCTTCGAGGCCGCTGAAGCAGCCCGCCAGGCCCCGACCGTCAAGTTCTAGTAGTTTGACAGCGCATCCTTAATCGGCCAAATGCATAAACCGCCCCGTCGAATGCACACTTCGACGGGGCGGTTTCCTTTTTCGCGAAGGTCCCCCTCTAAGCGTCGTGCATTTTTAGGAGTATTCAACATAACCAAGGGCTTCGGGCGCCACGACAAATGCCAAAGACCGCGAATATCCCTGCAAATCAAACGCTGTCAGCCCGTAACCCCACCCATCATTCGTAGAAAACATCGAGAACTCCCGATTTTTTGCCCGAAGCCGGTATGCAGGGGCCTTCGATTGCAGAATACTCGCAAAAATGCACGTCGCCACCGCCCCCACATGGCGCGAAGCAAAACAAAAGGGCGACCTTCCTTTCCGGCGCACTCCGCAGGACGAAAGAACCTCCGCCGCACAAAGTGCGCAGCGGAGGTTCTTTCATGTCCGAGGACGCGCCGGAAAGGAAGGTCGCCCTCGGGCCGGACAGCTAAGACAGCTTACGCGACGGTGTAAACCCAGTTGTGCTTGTCCTCGACAGCACCAGACTGGATACCAGTCAGGGTCTCGCGGAGCTTCTTCATCACAGGGCCAATCTCGGTGTAGCCAGCCGGGAAGGTCACAGTCTCGTCGGCGCCGTAAACCTTGTTGTCGATCTCGCCAACCGGGGAGATGACGGCAGCGGTGCCGCACAGGCCGCACTCCACAAAGGTGCCGGCCTTGACCTCGGCCCACTCGACGGGACGCTGGTCGACGGTCATGCCCAGGTCCTGAGCAACCTGAACGAGCGAACGACGGGTGATAGAGGGCAGGATGGAGTCGGTGTGCGACTGAGGAACGACGAGGGTGCCGTCCTCCTTCACGAACAGGACGTTGGCGCCACCGGTCTCCTCGACATAGGTGCGGGACTCGGAGTCGAGATACAGGTTCTCGGCATAGCCCTCGCGATGGGCCTCCATCGTGGGCTTAAGGGACATGGCGTAGTTGAGGCCGGCCTTGATGTTGCCGGTGCCGTGCGGTGCGGCACGGTCATACTCGGAAACGCGCAGCTTGACGGGCTTGAGGCCACCCTTAAAGTACGGACCGACCGGGGTCACGAGAATGCGGAACGTGTACTCAGGAGCGGGAGCCACGCCGATCACGTCACCGGAGCCGATCATAAACGGACGCACGTACAGGGTCGCGCCGGAGCCGAAGGGCGGAACCCAGGCGGCGTTGGCAGAAACGACCTGCTTGACGGCCTCAACGAACTTGTCCTTGGGGAACGGGGGCATCTCGAGGCGCTGGGCAGAGTTATACATACGCTCAGCGTTCATGTCGGGACGGAAGCAGACGATGCTGCCGTCCTCGGCGGTGTAGGCCTTCAGGCCCTCAAAGACCTCCTGGCAGTAATGGAAGATACCGCCGCACTCGGAGACATGCAGGGTGTGGTCGGTGGTCAGGCCGCCCTCGTCCCACTCGCCATCCTTCCAATGAGCCTCGTAGCTGTAATCGGTCTTCATGTAGCCAAAGCCGAGGCTACCCCAATCGATATCCTTCTTCTCGACAGTCATATGTCGCTCCTTACATACACAGTTGCATACTCGCGAACCCGCACGCAAGGACCGAGGCCGACCGCGTCGCAACGTCGCACGCCCGGAGCGTAGAGCCGGACGGGACACGCGAGCAGCATCAAAGCCGATGGCACGTCGATTCGCATGCACGAGATTGTACTCCCCGCACGCATCTGATAAAACGTTTTTCTTTAACTAACTAAAGTATTTTCATTTGACCGAAGCTAAAGAGGCCCGCCACCGTAAGCAGTGACGGGCCTCAACTGTACGGTCTGCGCGCTGGCTCGAGCTAGGCGTTCTATTTGCCCAGCCTGGCCTTAACCAGACCGACCACGGTCGGGATGATCGACACGGCAACGATGCCGATAATCAGCAGCTCAAAGTGCTCCTGCACAAAGGGAATGCCGCCAAAGAAGTAGCCCAGCAGCGTAAAGACCGTCGACCAGGTAATGCCGCCCAGCACGTTAAAGACGACAAAGTTGCGCCAGTGCATGCCGCCCATGCCAGCAATAAAGGGCACAAAGGTGCGGATAAACGGGAAAAAGCGGCCCAGGAAGATGGCCAGGTGACCCCACTTGTCCAAGAAGTCCTCGGACTTTTTGATGCGCTCGGGCGTCATGGCCTTGACCTTGCCCGAAGCGATGATCTTGCGGCCAAAGAAGTGACCGATCATAAAGTTGCACTGATCGCCCAAAATGGCAGCGGCCCATGCGGTGGCCAGAAGCGCCACGATGTTAAAGCCGCCGTTGTGGGCAAAGAAACCCGAGGCGAACAGCAGCGAATCACCGGGAAGGAACGGGAAGAACACCACGCCCGTCTCGATAAAGATGATCAGGAACACGCAGCCGTAGGCCATAAGCGGGCCGGCGGCGATCCAGCTGGCGATCGCGGTGCGCGGGTCCTTAAGCAGCTCGGCA
This sequence comes from uncultured Collinsella sp., assembly GCA_902464565.1. Taxonomy (GTDB): domain Bacteria; phylum Actinomycetota; class Coriobacteriia; order Coriobacteriales; family Coriobacteriaceae; genus Collinsella. Next base: position 36,952 of record CABQJV010000018.1, on the reverse strand, counting down.
ATAAAATTGATGAAACCCATGAAGTAAAACCTCTCAGTTGTGGGCGCGGATACGTCCAAGTTGACCAGTATACGGTTGCGGTGCCCCCTCGTGCGCAACCCCACAAAAGCATGACTCCATTACCAGCAAGTTTGCATAACTGACACTTGTAGCGCAAAGCCGCCAAGATTGTCCTTTTTAATCCCTAGCGAATCGCTATACTTTATTGAATCGCATTGCCATGGCGCTAAGGGAGGGCGGCCGGTGAGCTTTATCAATACCATTCGCGAGGACATCAAGACCGTCCAGGCGCAGGACCCCGCCGCGCAAAACGGTCTAGTCATCTTCCTTTCCTATCCTGGCCTGCACGCCAAGTGGAACCACGTGCCCGAGCACTGGCTCTGGGAGCACGGTCATCGCTCGCTCGCCCGCGTGCTCTCGCAAATCACCCGTCACATCACCGGCGTCGAGATTCATCCCGCCGCACAGATCGGCAAGCACTTCTTTATCGACCACGCCATGGGCGTCGTCATCGGCGAGACCACCATTGTGGGCGACAACTGCGTGCTCTACCAGGGCGTCACGCTTGGCGGCACCGGCAACGAGACCGGCAAACGCCACCCAACGCTCGGCAATAACGTCACCGTAGGCACGGGCGCCAAGGTACTCGGCAACATCCGCATCGGCAACAACGTCAAGATCGGCGGCAACTCGGTCGTCGTTAAGGACGTGCCCGACAACTGCACCGTCGTGGGCGTGCCGGGACGCATCATCAAGCGCAACGGCTGCCGCGTGTTCGAGGAGAGTTTCGACGCCAAGCAGCATCGCGAGTACATGCCCGATGACGCCGCCGAGCAGAGTGCCCTCAACCGCCAGGGCATCACCGAGAACGCCCGCCGCGTCAAAGAACTCGAGCGAGAAGTGGCCGAGCTCAAGGCCCTCGTCGCCAAGCTCGTGGACGAACGCTAGAGGCGGACGACCACCGACAACATTGACGCCAACGCAAAGGCACGCCAGAGGATTCACCCCCGGCGCGCCCTATTTGTGATGTGGCAAAGAGACTGTCCCTTTGTCACATTATGCGAACTGACTCAGATAGAGGTCGGCGTAGGCGCCCTCGGCTGCGAGCAGCTCCTTATGCGTGCCCTGCTCGATAATGTTGCCGTGATCCATGACCAAGATCAGATCGGCATCCACGATAGTCGACAGGCGATGTGCGATCACAAAGCTCGTGCGCCCGCGCATGAGCGCGTCCATGGCGCGGCCGATGGCAAGCTCGGTGCGCGTGTCCACGCTTGAGGTTGCCTCGTCCAGGATGAGAATCGCCGGGTTGTTGAGCAGCACGCGTGCGATGGTCAGCAGCTGACGCTGGCCCTGGCTGATGCTCTCGGCATCGTTGGCCACGCGCGTGTCGTAGCCCTGCGGCATGGTGCGCACAAAGAAGTCGACCTGCGCGGCACGAGCGGCCGCGACAATCTCCTCGCGCGTCGCCTCGGGGCAGCCGTAGGCGATGTTTTCGGCAATCGTGCCATCGAACAGCCAGGCGTCCTGCAGCACCATGCCAAACTGCTGCCGTAGCTCGCCGCGGTCCATGCGGCTCGTATCCACGCCGTCGAGCGTAATACGCCCGCCGTCAATCTCGTAGAAGCGCATGAGCAGGTTGATGAGCGTCGTCTTGCCTGCGCCCGTGGTTCCCACCACGGCAATCTTCTGGCCCGGTTCGGCGGTAAACGACACGTCGCGCATAAGCGGCTTGTCGGGCGAATAACCAAAGCGCACGTGCTCAAAGGAGACGCGGCCCTCCACGCGACCCGGCAGCTTGGCGGCCTCGTCCGGCAGCGGATCGGCCTCCATCTCGGGCTCATCGAGCAGGTCGAACACGCGCTCTGCACTCGCCAGCGCGCTCTGCAGCGAGTTGAAGGTAAACGACAACTGCGTCATGGGCTCGGACGCCTCGTAGATAAACTGGAAGAACGCCTGGAACACGCCGACGGTCATGTGACCGGCAACCAGCATGCTGCAGCCCACAAGCGCAATAACGATCTGCGCCAAACGGCCGATAAAGCGCACCGCGGGGCCGACAGCATTGATCATAAAGTCGGCCTTGGTGCTCACACGAGCCAGTTCCTTCGAAGCCTCGTGCACCTCAGCGGAGCTCTGACGTTCGCGGTTAAACGCGCGGATCACCAGACGGCCCGAATAGCCTTCCTCGACCGCACTCGTAATCTTGGACACCCACTCCTGGCGCTCGCCCGTCACATCGTGTGTGCGGCGCGAGACGACCTTCGTCACCAGCAGCGACAGTGCCGTAAAGAACAGAAAGACGAGCGTAAGCTGCACGCTGAACACGAACATCACGCTCACAGCACCAACAACCGTGCCGATCGACACCAGAAGCTGCAGCAAGCCGCGCTGCATGCTCTCGGACATCTTGTCCAAGTCGTTGGTCGCACGGCTGACGACCTCACCGGGACGATGCGCGTCAAAAAAGGCAAGCGGCAGACGGTTGAGCTTTTGTGCGATGCGGTTGCGTAGGCACAGGTTGAGGCGTTCGGCAACGCTCGACATCAAAAAGCTCTGGAGCGCGTAGAACGAGGCAGCGGCCGTCCAGATCATAAAGTAGATGAAGATGGTCCTGCCGCAGTTCTCCCAGGTGATGTTGAAGGTGGTGTCGTTGGCAAACGCCACCTGAATGTGGCTCCACAGCTCATCGATCACGCGGGCGCTATATGCCGGCGCAGCAGTGTTAAAGATGGCATAGAACACAATGCTCGCGAACACGATATAGAAGCGCCAATGGTCGCCGGCAGCCTCGCTCCACAGGCGGCGCACCGTCGCCCAGGTATCTCGAGGCGTCTCGTCCTCGTCTTCATCGTCCACGTCGCGCATACGCTCTGCCTCGGCGCGGGCGCGCTCGTCCTCGGCACGTTCGTTTTCCTCGTAGAGCGCTTGGCGGCGAGCCTCGCGCTCGGCTGCAGCCTTGGCGGCGTCATCCAGCTCGGGTGCCACGGCAGCCGTTTCCTCGACCAGTACCGCGGCAGCGGCGTCATCAACGCCGCCCTGCTTCTTGAGCTCCTCGGTCATGCTACTCACCTCCCTTCATCTGCGATTCCGCGATGGCGCGGTACACCTCGCAGGTTTCCATAAGCTCGCCATGCGTGCCCAAGCCCACAACCTCGCCATCCTTGAGCACGACGATCTGGTCGGCGTGCAAGATCGTCGAGATGCGCTGCGCGATGATGAGCACCGCAGCGTCACGCGTCTCGTCTTGCAACGCATGACGCAGGGCGGCATCGGTCTTAAAGTCCAGGGCCGAAAAACTGTCATCGAAGATATATAGATCGGCATGCTTCATGAGCGCGCGAGCAATGGCCAGGCGCTGGCGCTGGCCGCCTGAAAAGTTCGTGCCGCCCTGCGCCACCGGGGTATCGAGCCCCTGCGGCTGATCGAGTACAAAGGTGCTCTGGGCAACCTCAAGCGCGTGAAGCATGTCGGTCTCGGTCGCGTCCTCGTTGCCAAAGCGCAGATTACTTGCCACGGTGCCCGAGAACAGCCACGCCTTCTGCGGCACATAGGCGATGTGTCCACGGATCTCATCTTGCGAAAGCTCGCGCAGATCGACACCGTCCAGGCGAATGGCGCCCTTGGTGGCATCGTGGAAGCGCAGCAAGAGCTTGGCCACCGTCGACTTGCCCGAACCCGTCGAGCCGACGATTGCGGTCGTCTGACCGCGACGACAGGCAAAGCTCAGGTCGCACAGGGTGTCCTCGTCGGCATCGTCAAAGCGAAACGACATGTGGTCGAACATGGCCACCGCATCGGCTTCGTCTTGGGGCTCGCGCGCCCCGTCATCCAGCGTGCGCTCGCCATCGACGATGCTCGGCTCAATCTCCAACACCTGCTGCGCACGGTTCAGGCACGCGGCAGCACGCGGAAGCGTCAGCACCACCATCTGGGCCATCATCACAAAGAACAGGATCAGAATTGCATACTCCAGCACCGCCGAGATACTCGCAATCTGCATGGCGTGGGCGCCTACGCGGTTGCCGCCCACCCACAGCACCGCCACCTCGGCGATGTTCATCAAAAAGAAGCTTGAGCTGTCGAGGCCCACAAACAGGTGGTTGACTTTGATGGCGTTGGCGGCGTATTCGCTAAACACCTCGTCCAGACGCCGTTCCTCGTGGCGCTCCTTGTTAAACGCACGGATGACGCGCACGCCCACACTATTCTCGCGCAGCACCACGTTCATGCGGTCGATAAAGCCCTGTAGGCGCATAAAAATCGGCGCCGCGTTGGCAACCGTAAAGACCGCCGCCACCAGCACAATCGCAACGACTACGCCCAGAAGCGTGCCCATGGCGGGATCGATAAACCAGGCGAAGATGATGCCCGCCACAGCCAAAAACGGCACGGGCAGCACCAGCTGAATCGTCTGCAGAATCGCCTGCTGAATCACGTTGATGTCGTTGAGCGAGCGCGTGATCATCGATCCGGTGCCAAAGCGCTCAAAATCGCTGGCCGCGAGCTCGAGCGATTTGTCGTACACGGCATTGCGGATATCGCAAGCCACGTTGGCGGCCAGGCGCGCCGAAAGATAGCAGCCCAGCACCGTGCCGCCGCTAGCCATGCTGGTCGCGATAAACATGTATAGGCCGTTGCGTAAAATGTAGTCGATATCGCCCGTGGTAATACCGGTGTTGACCATGTTCGCCAGCATCGTGGGAACCAGCAGCGTACCGACGTTATCCACCAGCAGCACCAGCAGCGTCACTGCGACAAGCCCTCGATAGGGCTTCAAAAACCTCATTAACAGTCGCACGACTCCCCCTCACCTTGATTCTCGGCTTGGCTCTCGGCAGCGATATGCTGCTTAAAGGCATCGCACTCATCGCCGAGCACCTGAGAGAATTTGCCGATCAAGCGCATAATCTCGCGCTGCTCACATGGCTCAAGCGCGCCAAAGGCTCGCTGCTCGGCCTTGAGTGCCTGCAGCGCATAACGCTCGGCAAATCGCCTGCCCTCTTCGGTCAGGCTCACAACCTTGTTCTTACGACTGCCTTCGGCAAACCCCAACGTTGCAAAGCCCCGCGCCGTCAAGGTTTTAATTGCCGAGTTGACGGTCTGCTTGCTGTAGAACCATTCGCTTGTCAGACGGCTTACGGCAATACTGCCGCCCGCCGTGCTAGTGTCGACGAGCATCCAATAGGCGCAGTCCGAAAGGCCGCAGGCGCGCGAGAACTCCGAATAGATATGGTCGAGTCCATTGAGCAACCGATCGAAGTCGACCAGCGTAACCGCACTATTCATCTATCCCACCATTCAATTGTCCGATTTTTGACCAATTATGTGTCTCTAGATTAGTCCGAGTTTTGACTATCGTCAACAGGCTCTCCGCAAATGCGTGCATTTTTATGGCCTATCGGCAGAAAAAGACCGCCGGCGCGGGGGCGGCGCCAGCGGTCACGTGAAAATCGGGTTTTATTGCCTGTTAAGCGGCGACGGCCTCATAGACCGTAGCGCCCGAGAAGCTGTCATGCAGGCTCTTGCCGGCAATCCACGGCAGCTCGACGACCTCGCAGACCGTGTTGACCAACTCAGAACAGTCAGTAAAGTGGCCCTTGTCGTTGAGGGCCTCGCAATCCTGAACACGCCAATAGCCATCGGTGTGCGTGATGTAGTACTCGTGATCGTTGATCGACACGAAAGCGCGCGTCTTGGAACGCAGCAGCTTCAGAAATCCTTCGAAATCGGTCTCGACGACATCTCCAGCCTGGAACATGATGTTACCTCCTGGCCCGGCGCCACCACGGCGCATTGATAAACGTTGGTACTCCTTTAGTAAAACCTTTATCAGAGGTTATGCGTTCGTCATTTAGGCAAGTGGTAAAAAACCGCAGGGTAGACGGGATAAAACGTTTAACCATCCCATTTGTTTGTCACATTCTGAAGGTACTTTTATGCAAACCTACTTTCCCAATTGGAATCTATCCTTTTGGCCGGGCAATTGACCGTCTATCGTTTGAGCCCGACGGGTATGAACGGGGCATCTGCAACGCCACCGCAAGGAGACACCATGGAGACTATCGAAGCACTCATTCACCGCCGCAGCTGCCGCAACTACAGCGATCGTCCCGTCGAGGCCGAAAAGCTTGCACGTATTATCGAAGCCGGCCAATATGCACCGAGCGGCATGGGCCGCCAGCCGGTGACGTTTGTCGCCGTCACCGACCCCGCGACCGTCGAGCGTCTCTCGCAGCTCAACGCGCAAGTCATGGGCAGCAACAGCGATCCCTTCTATGGCGCCAAGACCGTTGTGGTGGTGCTGGTTGACCGCAGCGTGCCCACACATCTGGAAGACGGCTCGCTCGCCATGGGCAACCTGCTCAACGCTGCCTATGCGCTGGGCGTTGATTCGTGCTGGATTCATCGCGCCCACGAGGTTTTCGATTCGCCCGAGGGCCTGGAGCTACTGGCCAGTTGGGGTCTACCCGCCGACGGCAGCCTGCGCGGTGTCGGTCACTGCATTCTGGGCTATGCCGAGGACACGCTGCCCGAGCCCAAACCCCGCCGCGACAACGTGGTCTACGTAAGGTAATTAGTTCCGCCATTCTACCGAACGGCGGGCTCGTTGACGCTGCGCGGGCCGCATTCACGCCAATCTGACGTTCAATTTCGAGGGCGCGACCAGAAGGTCAGCGCCCTCTCATTTCACGTCACCTTGGCGCAAATGCGGCTCGCTCGCTTTTGGCGACTGACATCGAATGAGCCACTGTCTTGGGCAGCTAAAAAAGCCCCGTCCCAAATTAGCTGCCCCACTCGCAACTTATCCCGCCGATGGAGTTATTGCCGTTTCGCTCGTCTGATTCGCATCGACGTCGTCGCCTTGCTTGTCTTCGTCCTTTTGCACATCGGCGATGGTGGAGGCCGCCGCAACGATACCGCGCTGGGGCGCGACGCTCGTCTGGGCCTGAGCGCCCTCGACAACTTCTGTACCTACATGCGCGAGCTCGGGCGATTTAAACATTGCGTCCAAGTTGGCGCCACCGCCGGCATATCCGAGCGCAGCGAGCGCGATGACGATCACTGCAACGGCGGCCACGATCGGCACGTAGCGATGCCAGCCGGCGGGATTGAGCCCGCTGCGGCGAGCCGCCCCGCGGCTGATGTAGCCGAGCGTTCCGTCGTGCTTGAGCTTTGAGCCCACCACGCGTTTGCGGCCCCACAGCGAGGACTCTGCCTGCATTGCCAAGCGGGCGCTTGCCGAAGGATAGCCGTATTTAGTGCGCTTGAACGAGCCATCAAACCCCGAGGCGTGTTTGCCCCACGTCACCGATGTTGTGCGTCGGTTGACCGGCGCGGCACTCCGCCTTCTGCGGCTCGGTTTTGAAGTCTCAGCCATATGCCCTCGCACGCCGTAACCAAATCGAAACAATAACGCTTTGGACTGTAGCACACGCGTCGCGTGCGGTCACGGGCGCCTCGCTCAACGGTCATCGTCCTTCAGCAAGCGCCACAGCGTTGTACGGCTTATGCCCAGTACCTCCGCCGCACGGGTTCGGTTGCCGTGGAGATGGTCTACAACCAGATGCGCGATATCTCGCTCGGTATCGGCCAGCGGTCGCAGGATATACAGGTCACTTTCAAGCGTCGGGGCGCCAAAGGTTGCGGTCTTAATCACGTCCTCTTGGGCGAGCACTTCCTCCGCCACAGCGCGGTCCACCGTGCCCGTCCCCACCAATATATACAGTCGTTCCGAGACCTCGCGGAGCTGCAGATAGTTGCGCGGCCAGCGGTAAGCATCGAGCGTCTTCGTCGCCGCGGCAGACAGCGTGGGCGCTGCCGTCCCAAATGCATCAGCGAGATATTCCAAATAGCGCGCGACCTTCGTCGACGCGGCTCCCTGCTCGGCGATTGCCGGCGCGACGCTCACCGCACAGGCGAAGCGCTCGGTCACAAAGGCGGCTTGATCACTTTCGCCGCCGCCCGGCATGTCATTCGCCGTCAGCACCACATGGCAGCGCGTCGCCAACGCGGTGTCGGCCATCGCGGAAACGAGCTCGCGGAGGCGCTGGGGGCCAACCGCATTCCAGCCCTCAATGCAAAGTGTCAGCCCCGTTTGGAACAGCGGCGATTCGGCGCTTTTGAGCACATGGCGCCAACCGCGCTCGGTGAGCTCATCGAGCGCAACGGAAACAAAGGGCTGATCGGCAAAAGGACCGTCCAGATAGAGGCGCTTGGCGATCTCGACCTGACCCGCTCCCAGCTCGCCCTCGAGCATAAGAGGCACACCGCGCGCGTAACTCTCGGCAACCGGCGCAGCCACCGAGGCCGCCCCCTCAACGATGCCGTACGCGCTCGATTCGTAGCGGGCCTCAACTTCGTCGGCGTTGAGCCACTCGATGCCCGCATGCGCCGCGGCACCGCGCACCTCGCGGACCACGACGACCCAAAGCCCCCCGCCCTCTTTGTCGGTGGGGCGAACGGTCAGGCTCAGGCGCGCACCCGCACGCCCCATAACCAGACGCGCGCCGTCTCCTATACGGTCGAGGCGCTCAGCTACAAAAGCCGCCACATCCCGCTCAAGCGCCGCGTCATTCATGGTCGAGATCGCGACGTCCCCACGCGCATCGATTGCCAATGCCGAGGCCCCGGCAGCAGCCAGGGCCTCGGTCAAGATGTTCAGCTTGGCATCGCTATCCATGATTTGCTCCTGCCCGCGGCGACATGCAGCCGCCGACGGTCGCACGACCGAGTGTTTCAAAATTGAACGATATTGCTCACCAAACACTATAGGGCAGAAAGCGCCGTCCTGCGAGTATAGGTGTTGCCCCGCATCGCCATCCTGGCGGGGCGATAAGAGCTCTTCGGGACTTATAAACCTGCGGACAAGCCATACCCGCAAGAGCTCCTATCGCTCCACCGCAGACTTGCGCTCACCAGCAACCAGCACGCAGCACGCAAACAAGCTGCTTCTCTACCAGATTCCCAGTACGTGTTGCATTCCCAAACTCATGCACGCAATGCCAATCCAGCAGCAAAAGCCCAATGCGATGGGCTTGCCGCCCTTTTTGACCAGCTCGACGATATCGGTATTAAAGCCAATAGCCGCCATGGCCATCACAATAAAGAACTTCGACAGCTCCTTGATGGGCGCCGTAAAGGACGCGGGAAGTTGAAGCACCGTGGTGATCACGCTCGCCAGCACAAAGAACAGCACGAACATGGGAAACGCGCGTTTAAGCGAGAACGTGCTTTTGGCGTCACCGCCGGCCTTGCGCGCCAGATGCATCTGCCAGCATGCGAGAACCAACGTGATGGGAATAATGGCCAGCGTCCTGGTGAGCTTGACCACTGTGGCGCTCTCGAGCACATTGGCGCCGGGGTGCATGCTGTCCCAGGCGCTCGCCGCAGCCGTTACGGACGAGGTGTCGTTGATGGCGGTACCGGCAAACAGGCCAAAGCCCTCGTTGGTCAGCCCGAGCATGCCACCGAGCGTCGGAAACACGAGCGCCGCGATAACGTTGAACAGGAAGATGACCGAAATAGCCTGGGCAATCTCGCGATCGTCGGCATCGATGACGGGTGCGGTCGCGGCGATGGCAGAACCGCCGCAAATCGACGAACCCACACCCACAAGCGTCGCGATCTTACCCGGTACGTTCATAACGTGGCAGAGCACAAAGGCGATGACAAGCGAGGTCGAGATTGTCGCCACGATAATCGGCAGCGACTGGGCGCCCTTGGACAGAATCTGGGAGAGGTTCATGCCAAAGCCAAGCAGGATAACCGCGTACTGCAAGACTTTTTTGGACGTATAGGTAACGCCGGCGGCGAGCGGTTCGCGACGATTCTTAGGAAAGACGAGCGCCAGGACCATGCCAAAGAGGATGGCAAATACCGGCCCGCCGACCACCTCAATCTGTTTGCCGAGCAACGTCGCGGGGATAGCGATGATCAGGCAGAACAAGACGCCTTTCCAGCGCTCGCGTACGATATTTGCCAGTTGCATATGGGATTCCTTCTTTCTATTTCACGTTTGCGACGGCTTATGATACGGCAACATTGAGCGCAGCCTTGCGCAAACACAGACTAAGATGCCGCAATAGTTCTCAGGCAACAGCCGAATTACCCACCGCGGAGAGCTGATTCGCGGCATAATTAACAACTGACATATGAGTTTGATAGAACAGTTGCGAGGCGCTATGGAAGAATCGATGCACGTCGGCGAGCAGGAAACGAGCCTACAGGACCAGTCCTACCACACCATTCGACGCAAAATCGTCTACCTGGACTACAAGCCGGGCGAAAAGCTGGGCGTCAAGCAACTTTGCGATGACCTGGATATGGGTCGCACGCCCGTGCGCGAAGCTTTGGTTCGCTTGGCGCAGGAAGGCCTGGTGCGCACCGTGCCCCAGAGTGGCACCTACGTCTCACCCATCAACCTCACCCTTGCCGAGAGTGCCTGTTACATCCGCGAGCATCTGGAAAAGCAGGTGATCGTGGAGTGCTGTGCGCGCGCCACCTCGGCAGGCATCGAGCAGCTCGACCGCGCCATCGCGCTGCAGGAAAAGGCCATGGCCGATGAGGATCGCATCGGCTTCTTTTTGAGCGACAACCTCATGCATCACATGATTTTTAGCATCGCATGTCGCAGCACCGTGTGGTCGTGGCTCGAAGAGACCAATGCCGACCTGGAGCGCTTCCGCTGGCTGCGCGCTGCCACGCAGGTTCTCGACAATCAGGACATCGTGAACGAGCACAAGCAGATTCGCCGCGCTATCGCCGGTCGCGACCCCATCGAAGCGAGCTTTTTGGTCAGCAAGCACCTGCATATGATGTTCCGCAACCAGACCGAGGTTCTGGACCAGTTCCCCGAGTACTTCGAGACCAGCAAGCTCCGCTAACCTGCCAAAAAGGGACAGGTTTATTTTGGCAGGTTTTATCCGAGCAAATGCAACAAGGCCCGGCTCCGTCTTGATTGAACTGCGCCCCAAATCTTGGACGCCCTAAATAGCGACTAGGCCGCGAGGGCCTGATTCCGGAACTCCTCCGGGGTCAGGCCCTTCAATCTTACCTGCCTCCGGCTCGTGTTCCAGTGGACTATGTATTCCTCCAGGTCGCGTTTGAAATCCTCGAACGTCTTCCACTCGCGGCCCCTGTAGAACTCGTCCTTGACGTGGCCGAAGAGCTGCTCGGTGGCGGCATTGTCGATGCAGTTCGCCTTCCTGGACATGCTCTGGACGATGCCGGCGGCCTCGAGCCTGGATGTGTACGAGGCGTGCTGGTACTGCCAGCCCCGGTCCGAGTGCATGGTCGGGGCGGCGCCCTCGGGGATCTTGGGCAGCAGCTCGTCGAGCATCCTCGCCTGCTGGGACATGTCTGGCGTGGCCGATATGTCGCTCGCCACGATCTCCTTGGTGCAGAAGTCCAGCGTCGGGGCCCAGTAGGCCTTGCCGCCGGCCACCTTGAACTCGGTGACGTCCGTCCCCAGCTTCTGCCACGGGGCCCCGGCGTCGAAATCCCTCGCGATCACGTTCTCGAACGTCCTGCCGACGACGCCCCTGTACGAGTTGTACCTGTGGTAGGCCGTCTCGCGTCTGATCCCGCAGCGGATCCCCATCTCGCGCATCATCTTGAGCACGGTCTTGTCGGCTATCACGGCCCCCTCTTCCGCCCTGAGGCACATCGCTATCTGCCGGTGCCCGCAGCCGTTGGCGGTGCGCGAGAAGATCTCGGCGGCCGCCTCCCGGAGCTCGGGGCGCGTGGGCCTCGGCGGGTGCGCGAGGGCGTAGTAGTAGGTCGACCGCTTGAGCTCGGCGCATGCGAGCAGGTGCCCGAGCGCGTGCCCCTCGGCGCGCAGGGCCGCGACCGCTTCGGCCTTCGCCCTGGTCAGAGCCCGTCCCTCTCGACCAGGGCGCGTAATTTTTTTAGGTAGGCCACCTCGGCCTCGAGCCTACGGCACCGCTCCTCGAGCTCCTCCTCGCGGGTCCGCGGCCTCGCCCTGGAACCGCTCGGCCGGCCCTTGGGCCTCGGGCGCAGGGCCTCCGCGCCGCCCCGGCGGTATAGCGCGCACCACTTCTTGAGCGGCGACATCGACATTATGCCGAACGCCGCCATCGCCTCGGTCTTCGTCATGCCGCCGTCGACGACGGCGGAGGCGGCGGCGACCTTCTGCTCGTATGTGTACCTGCCCTGCTTTCCGTCCATGCGCAGCAGCACCTCGCTCCCGAACGCGCGGTATATCTCCTGCCATCTTCTCACGGCTTCCGCGGGAAGCGAAAGGGCAATCGCGGCAGATTTATACCCGTGCCCGAGCTCGAAGAGCCCTATGGCCGCCTTCCTGGCCTCGACATCATGCTTCACCCTCAAATCAACGCGCATAAAGAAAGCCTCCCATTTCTCATGTCCAAGAAATGGGAGGCAGTTCAGATGCGGAGCCGGGCCTTAGTCGCTAGAACGGCGGAACCAACTACTCGACCGTGACGCTTTTCGCCAGGTTTCGGGGTTGGTCGACGTCGCAGCCGCGCAGGATGGCGACCTCGCGGGCGAGCAGCTGCAGCGGGACGCTCGCCGTGATGGGGCTGAACACGTCGCGGACTGCTGGCACGCGGATAATGCAGTCGGCGATCTTGTTGATCTCCTCGTCGCCCTCGGTGGCAACGACGATGACCTTGGCGCCGCGCGCCTTGCACTCCATGAGGTTCGACACGGTCTTGTCGTAGGTGGCACTCTTGGTGGCCACGGCGATGACAGGGAAGCCCGGGTCGATCAGCGCGATGGGGCCGTGCTTCATCTCACCGGCGGCGTAGGCCTCGGCGTGCAGGTAGCTGACCTCTTTGAGCTTGAGCGCGCCCTCGTAGGAAATAGCGGCACCCATGCCACGGCCCACGAACAGCGCCGACTGCGCGTCCTTGCACAGCAGGGCGGCCTCATGCACGGCCTCGGTTTGGGTATCCAAAATCCACTGGATCTGCTCGGCCGTATCGGAAAGCTCGCGGAACAGCATGCGCGCCTGCTTGGTGGTCAAGCGGTACTTGACCTGCGCCAGCAGCAGAGCCAAAAGCGTAAGGCTCACGACCTGGCCGATGAAGCTCTTGGTCGAGGCGACCGCGATCTCCTTGTTGGCCTTGGTGTAGATGACGCCGTCGCTCTCACGCGCCACGGGGCTGCCCACCACGTTGGTGATGCCGAAGACCTTGGCACCCTTGATGCGCGCATCGCGAATGGCGGCAAGGGTATCGGCCGTCTCGCCCGACTGGGACACGGCAACGACAAGCGTCGTCGGCGTAATGATGGGGTTGCGATAACGGAACTCGCTGGCCGCCTCCACCTCGGTGGGGATGCGAGCCCAGCCCTCAATGAGATTCTTGGCAATGAGGCCAGCGTGATAGCTGGTGCCGCAAGCGATCACGTAGACGCGGTCGATGTCGTTGAGCTCCTCGAGCGAAAGGCCCAGCTCGTCGATGTCGAGCTCGCCGGCCGGCGTCATGCGGCCCACCAGCGTGTCGCGCACGACGCGCGGCTGCTCGTGGATCTCCTTGAGCATAAAGTCGGGATAACCGCCCTTTTCTGCCATGTCCAGGTCCCAGTCGATGTGGGTGACCTTGGGCTCGATAACCTTGCCGGCCTCGTCGGTGTACTCGACGCCTGCGGGCGTAAGCTTGGCAAACTGACCGTCCTCGAGCACCACGACATCGCGGGTGGCGTCGATGAGCGCGATGACGTCGGAGGCGACATAGGCGCCGGTCTCGCCCGCGCCGACCACGATCGGGGAATCCTTGCGGGCCACGGCGATCACGCCGGGCTCGTCAGCGCACACGACGGCCAGACCATAGGCACCGACCACGTGGGCGCAAGCCTCGCGCACGGAGGCCATCAGGTCGTGCGTCTCGGCATAAGCCTCTTCGATCAGATGCGCGAAGACCTCGGTATCGGTCTCGCTCTTAAAGTGGTGGCCGCGGCCCTCCAGCTCTTCGCGCAGCTCGGCGAAGTTCTCGATGATGCCGTTGTGGACGATGGCGATACGACCGTCGCAGCTGGTGTGGGGGTGAGCGTTAACGACGGAGGGCTTGCCGTGGGTGGCCCAACGGGTGTGGCCGATACCGCAGGTAGCGTCGCTGTCGATGTTGGAAAGCTCGCTCTCCAAGCCCGCGACCTTGCCCACGCGGCGGATGACGTCGAGGTGCGCCGCGGCGCCCTCGCCCACCTCGAGCGCGACGCCCGAGGAGTCATAGCCGCGATACTCCATACGCTTGAGGCCTGTGACCAGGATGTTCTTTGCAATATCAGAGCCGGTGTAGCCGACAATTCCGCACATAGGATAAATCCCTTCGTCCGCTTGACTGCAAAACGTCCACGCACAGGGGGCGCTGAGACGCATAACGTTCGAGTATTGTACTCACGCAAACGCAAGCTGATATACCAGAAGTGGTATCTCAACTTGAATACCACTCGATACACACACCCCACCCCGAAGGGGGCAGGCACCTTCGTGGTGGTTTGGTCTGACAGCATCGTTTGCCCAGATAAAACCTGCCAAAATAAACCTGTCCCTAATAGGCGGGTTTTGACACCTCAGGGGCGGGCGATGCTACAATCTGGCTTGTACTTGAAACGCATCAAAGGGGCCGCTATGGCAAAGGTAAAAATCAGCGACGTCGCGCGCGAGGCCGGGGTTTCGTTGGGCACGGTTTCCAACGCGCTCAACCACCCCGAAAAGCTGCGTCCCGAGACCCTCAAGCTCATTAACGAAACCATCAATCGACTGGGCTACCTGCCCAACCAAAGCGCTCGTCAGCTCGCGGGCGGCGCCACCAAGTCCTTTGGCCTGGTGCTCCCCCGTCTCGACCACGGCTTTTCACTCCAAATCGCCAGCGGCGCCCACAACGAGGCCCGCAAGCACGGCTACGACCTGCTCATCGCCAACGCCGATAACGACGATATTCTCGAGGACCATTACCTGCGCTACTTTATGGGCACCCAGATGTCCGGCGTCATGGTTCAGCCCATGGCATCCCCCGACTGGCACCCCGCCCTGACCAAGATGCCCGTGCCGATCGTCCATCTGGACATCCATTGCTCCGAGCCCGGCTACTACGTGGCCGCCGACAACGAGGCACAAGGCCGCATCATCGCCGAGCTCGCCATCGCCCGCGGCGCGCACCATATTGTCGTCGTCGGCCGAGCAGCATTTATGCAACTCACCCTGCGCGTCCTTGGCATTCATAAGGCGCTCGCCCTACATCCCGATATCAAGATCGAAGTCATCGACGCTGGCGAATGGAATACCGCCGCCGACGGCTACGGCATCGGCACCCAAATCGCCGCGCGCCCCGCCGACGAACGCCCCGATTTTGTCGTCGGCCTGACCGACGTGCTGGCCTCGGGCGTCATCTCGGCGCTGGTCGACAAAGGCATCGCCGTCCCCGGGCAAGTACGCGTAGCAGGTTGCGATGGCAACCCGCTCGCTTGGAGCGGATCGGTCCCGCTCACTACGGTAGCGCCCCCGGGCTACGAGATTGGCCGCAAGGGCGTTCAATTGCTCATGGAGCAAATCGAGAACAAGGCCCCAGCAAAGACCAAGCATATCCGCGTCGGCTCTGCAGCGCGCACCGTCACCGCAGTCACCGCCGCCGAGGACATCAACCGCCAAGAACTGGTACGTCCGTTCCTGCTGGAACGCGCCAGCACCCAGGCAAGCAGCCAGACCGACGCCACGGCCATCAACCTCGGTGCGTATCTATAGCACGCCCGCAAGTATGCTAAGTCGCCGCTCAAGCAAAAGAGGCCCGACCATTGCCGGACCCCTTTTGTTTAAGCGCAAACGTAAGCAATTGCTCGTTTCAACGCCGCAATTGTCTAGCGCACGGCCTTGACCGCCGCCGCCAGATCGAACAACGTATCGAGCACGGCCTCGCAGCCATCCACCACGTCCTGCGGCAGCGGCACGATATCGGGGACGGCAAAGACGTGGCAGCCAGCCGTAATGCCCGAGACGCAGCCGTTGCGCGAATCCTCGACCACGGCACATTCCTCGGGAGTAAAGCCCGCGCGCTCGCAGGCGAGCAGATACATCTCGGGGTCGGGCTTGCCATGCACGACGTCCTCGCCACACGTTACCGTTTCAAACTTGTCAAAAAGACCGAATGCTTTAAGGTTGCGCTCGGCCGTAACATGGCGCGATGACGTTGCAAGGCCTACGTGATAGCCCGCAGCCAACAGCTCGTCTATGCACTCGGCAGCGCCGGCCTTAAGCTCCAGATCGGTCTTGACCATCTCGTCGCGAATCTCCTTGTGGCGGACATAGATCGCCTCGGCGGTCTCGTGGCTGCCGTAATGCTTATCGAGGATGTTCATGACATCGGGTAGCGTGCGACCGATAAACTGATGGATCAGCGCTTCATCAATCGCGAGCCCCAGCTCAGCGGCGCCTGCCTTCCAGGCCCTAATCCCCAAACGCTCGGTATCGACCAGCGTTCCATCCATGTCAAAAATAACAGCCTTGATCATATCGGTCCCCCATCGACTCTCGCTGTCGCATTGCCGCAACTCTACCGCATTTGACAACTTGTATATAACGTATATACCATATTGCACTTTCGTTACATAGGTAGAAGTCTTATGGCAAGCAACGCATTAGGATTATAGTTTTCGATCGAGTACTCAACGATAAGGAACGTTTCATGATTTTAGACACCACGGCGCCCGCAGAGGAGCTTCAAGACAAGCTATCGGCGCTCGAACAGCTGCTTTTGGCATACGGGCGCGTGGCTATCGGGTTTTCCGGTGGCGTCGACAGCAGCTTTTTGGCCGCCGTATGCGCCCGCATCATGCCTACCAATACCCTCGTCGTCCACCTCACCACACCGCTCATCGGCACGCCCGAGCAGGCTTCGTTTGAGCGGTCCGTTGACGGGCAAGCCAATGAGGAGCCGCATTTTAAGCTCCCTGTGCTCAATCTTTCGGTCGATCAGCTGCAGCTCCCCCAAGTAGCTTGCAACGACGCCAATCGCTGCTACCACTGCAAGCACGCCGGCTTTATCGCCATCGTGAACCACGCCAAGTCACTCGGCTTTCCCACCGTCATCGATGGCAGCAATGCAAGCGATCGCGGTGACTACCGTCCTGGCATGCGCGCGGCAAAAGAGCTCGGTGTACGCTCCCCCCTTATGGAAGTCGGCTTTACCAAGGACGAAGAGCGCAAGCTGCTGCGTGCATGGGGCTATCCCGTTTGGAGCCTGCCGGCGGGAGCCTGTCTTGCCACGCGCGTCCCCACGGGTGAGAAGCTGACGCGCGAGAAGATCGATTTAATCCGCGCCTGCGAGGATTACCTGCACGATCTTGACCTGGCACAGGTACGCGCGCGCTTGGTCGGCGGCTGTATGCATATCGAAGCCGCCCCCGCAGATGTCGCCAAGATTTCCGCTCTCGGCGGCACCGCCGTCGACGCCGAGGGCAAGACCCCGCTGCCCGCCGCCATCGAGTCCGCGCTGCGCGAGCTGGGCTGCGGCCACATCTCCCCCGAGGTCACCCCCTACATCCACGGCAACATGAACCTGTAGGTTGCGCCGTTTTACAAACGGCGCAACTGCTCGGCGCTGCGCGGGCTCCGGGCACGGCAATCTGACGTTCAACTTCACGGGCGCGACCAAAAGGTCAGCGCCCGCTTGTTTCACGTCACCTTACCGCACCCGGAGCCCGCTCGCTCGCATATGCTCAACCTGGACTGCGTTAACTGACCTGTCAATAAGGGACAGGTTTATTTTGACAGGTTTTATCTGGGGAAATATCGCGAGGCGGTCGCCCCCCTAGCACCCATCTAACTTCGAGAGACACAAGAGGGGCGACTCGGCTGCATCTACTTCTTCCGATAGCGGCGGTTGCGGCTCGTCGACGAACCCATTACTTCGATGAGTCCTTTATCCGCCATTTTTGGCAGATGGTAGCGGACGGACGAAATTTTGACCCCCGATGCAACCGCTATTTCTCGCGCCGTCATATCCACTTCGGCGCTGAGAGCCTCCAGGATCCTATCCGCTGTCGAAGCTGACGATTCTCTGCTCATATCGATAATCTCAAACGTGTCTTTGCCACATTTTGACAGGACATGTTTATCGACAAGATCCCCGCAGATCAGGCGAATGTCATCCGAATCCCACTTCAGGGCCTCTCGTATTTTTTGAACATCGCATACGCACCCATGCTCCCGCATAAACATGAGCAATGTTTCCTCGCGATCCGTCAGCTCGGTGCCCACATGGCTCTGAATCCACGTGCGGTTTTCAGCAAGCTCCGCCCCGTGCCGGGAAAGCAGCACCGTAAACGAATCGGCCTTAACGATAAATTTCGGCCTTCCAAGCGAACGAGACTCCATCTCGCGAATCATAGCCGGGATACCAGATCCCTGGCTTTCTGCAACGGCCCCCTCGGCATGCTCCAACGGCGTCGCCCCCATTAGGCTCATGAGCTTTGGGTTTCGGCAGCGCGATTCCCCGTCTGCAAGATTGTCCACCGTCTTTCCGCCCCAAAGCCCACCGGGGTTTTTGATCTCTATTCTGTCTGGATAGATATCGACACTCACGGCCTGCCCCACAAACATGGGCGAATATTCTCGATGGATGCAGGCATTTGCCAAGGCCTCGCGCAAAACCTCCTGGGGAACTTCCCAATCCTCCCTTCTGCCAGCGCCTTGCACTATCGTCGCTTTGCGCAAGTTTCGTCCAATCGCGGCAAGGGCATCTTCGATGCAAGCCGGAATCGGGCCATCGCACAACTGGCGGTCAATAAACCGGGGTTGCCCGGGTGCAGATTTTTCCACATCGGAATGAACGGCGACATCGATCATCAGTTTGGGATAGAACTGCTGGGGGTAAATTCCCGCCGACAGAAGCCCCGCGAGCTTCACGGCACCATCCTTTGTAGTGATATTGAGTCTGACCAGCTGCTTTTCCAGCGTATCGGCCCCGCGCAAAACGCGCGGGGTCTGCAGCCGGCGATTTGCGATAATAGACCGCACGACATCTGGATCCAAATCCTCGACCGTTGCCTCCGAAACCACCGTGCCGTCTGCATCGCTCGGAAGCAACGCACTCTGCAGCTCATATAGCTCAGCGGGTGACATCTTGATATCTTTATCATCCACGCGCTTGTAGCTACCGTTCTGCACGCCGCGCGCGCCGATATAGCAAGGCTTCGCTTTAAGCTCAAGTTCAAAGATGCGCACCAGAAGCACCTGGAGCCCGTCGACCTCGCCTCGATCAAGCTCGTACCGCGGCGCATGGGTCACCACTGCCGCTGAGCCTCCGTCTCCGATACCCGAAACAAACTGATCGCGCACCCTATCGATAGCAAAGTTAGCCGAAGGAACAAATCCTTCGGCTTCATTCAGGCCCAAAATAATGAGCCCACCCGCAGTGTTCGCAAAAGCGCTCACTGTCTCCCATACGTCTGCGCTCAATTTATTCGTGCAGGCTTTAACTTCTACCGATGCGTCATCAGTCCCCCGCCTGCGAAGGCGCTCAACGATAAGGCCAAGAGGTTCATCCAGCAGCATTGGCATTCCGCCTCTCTAAAACAATAGAGTTATCTCTCTAAAGTGTAGTATATCTCTCTAACTTTAGAGAGATAAGCACCTTATTTTAGAGAGACATTTAGAGAGATGTATCGAATTCACTGTTAGATTGCCCAATGTTATCTCTTTAACTGGCTTTCTCTTTAGAGAGACATTTAGAGAGACGAGCGCGACCTCTCTAATCATGGGTTCCTCTCTTTAAAGTGCGCACATCCCAACCGTACCTTAAGCTGCGGTGAAATAACTCACGATTAACCTGCCAAAAGGGACAGGTTTGTTTTGGCAGGTTTTATCTGGGGAAACGCCGAATAGCCCCACATCCACAACCGCCGCAGCTCCATATGAGGCAAATGAATCAGTAGCGTCTATCCTAAATCTTGAGTATTTGTTCGACAGAACGGCCCCTGCCGGCTCCTGCTAGACTGGTAGATTCCCAACCGTCCATCCAGGAGCCTCAATGTCGCGCAAGCCCGCCTACAAGCAAGTACTTTCCATCGGCACCGCCGTGGTGCTCGGGTTTGCGCTGTTTACGGGATCGCTCGACGGAGCGCCCAAGTTGCTGTCACCGCAAAGCGATGAGCAGGCGGTAGCTCTGGCCGAGAAACAAAACGAAAGTCCCAGCCGCACCGACGACGAGGCGGACCTGGTCGCTCGGCTCGAATCGGGAACGGCGAGCTCCTCGGACCCTCAAAACGGCCAGGACCCTGGCGATGGCTCTGAATCCGCCGCAACCGACACCGGTGACGACACTTCCACAGACAGCGCCGCCACCCCCATCGACGAGGTCGAAAACCCCGATCTCCACCGCGCCCACGGCGTATATCTCAGCAGCATTCCCGACTACGCCGGCAACCCCTACGTTGCCCTGCGCGCCGACAGCACGCACCCGCTCGGCACGCCGTCATTCACACTCGATGAATACGATCGCGCCACCGAAGAGGGCTGCTTTAAGAAATTCTCCAAGCTCGACAGCCTGGGTCGCACTCGCAAGGCGCTCGCCTGCGTAGGCCCCGAGTCGCTCGGACAGGGAAAGCGCGGCGATATCTCGCGCATCCATCCTGCCGGTTGGCACCAGCAGCGCTACGACTTTATTCCGGGCCAGAGCCTCTACAACCGCTGCCACCTCATCGCCTGGTCGCTCTGCGGCGAAAACGCCAACCGCAAGAATCTCCTCACCGGCACACGTTATCTCAACGAGACGGGCATGCTGCCGTTTGAAGAGCAGATTCTCGGCTACATCCGCGAGACGGGCAACCATGTGCTCTACCGTGTCACGCCCATGTATAACGAAGAGGAACTTGTCTGCCGTGGCGTGCGCCTTGAGGCGCAATCGGTCGAGGACCACGGCAAGACCCTCTGCTTCCACGTGTACTGCTACAACCTGCAGCCGCACGTGCAGATCGACTACGCCACCGGCCGCAACCAGGCATCCGGAGACTAGTGCCGACCGCACCGCCCGTAACCCAAAAATGATTCGTTTTCCTCCGTCCCCATGGGATCAAAAAAGGCCGCCCTGGATTACCCAGGGCGGCCTTTTCGTCAGCGTCCACATTGCAGGCAACGCCACACGCTACTTGGCGCGACCCTCCTCATAGCGCTCGACCAGCTTGGCCTGAACGTCATAGGGAACCTGCTCATAGCCAGCGGGCTTCATGGTAAAGTCACCCGTGCCGCGCGTGATAGAGCGCAGGCGCGTCGAGTAATCCGTCAACTCGGCCAGCGGCGCCTGGGCGATGACCACGGTGTCGCCGCGCTCATCGGTCTCCATGCCCGTCACGCGACCGCGCGATGCCGAGATGTCGCCCATCACGGCGCCGGCGTAGCTCTCGGGGATAGTCACCGTGATTTCCTCGATGGGCTCCAGCACCACCGGGTCGGCATCGGCGCATGCCTTGCGCAGGCCGATGCGAGCCGCCGCGCGGAACGCCATCTCGTTGGAGTCGACGCTGTGATACGAGCCGTCGTACACAGCCACACGAATGCCCGTGAGCGGGTAGCCGGCAATGATGCCGTCCTTCATGGTCTCCTGGACGCCCTTGTCCACGGCGGGAATCAGCGAGCGCGGAATGCGGCCGCCTACGACCTCATCCACAAACTCGTAGCCGTCGCTCGTGCCGTCGGGCCCAATGAGCGGCTCCACGCGCAGCCAGCAGTCGCCGTACTGACCGGCACCACCGGTCTGCTTCTTGTGGCGGCCCTGGGCGCTCGCCGCGCGGCGGATGGTCTCGCGATACGGAATGCGGATCGGCACGCTCTTGGCCACGACCTTGGTACGGTCCTCCAAACGGTTGAGCAGCACCGAAACCTGCGCCTCACCCACGGCGGAGATAATGGTCTGGCCGGTCTCCTCGTCACGATCGATGCTCATGGTCGGATCGGCCTTGCAGGCCTTCTCGATAAACGTGTAGAGCTTCTCTTCGTCCCCGCGATTCTCGGCCTCGATGGCAATGCGGTACTGCGAGTTGGGGAACTTAAACGCCGCAGCCTCGACCTTGCCGGTAATCGAGAGCGTATCGCCCGTCTCGGCCGCCAGCTTGGGTGCCACGATAATGTCGCCGGCATAGGCGTGACCGACCTCGGTCATGTCGCGGCCGCACATCACATACAGGTGAGCCAGACGGTCGCCCTTGCGCGTGCGCGCGTTGACCAGCTCAAGGCCCGGCTCAAGCGTACCCGTCAGCACCTTGATAAAGCTGATGCGACCCTGCTGCGGATCGGCCAGGGTCTTAAACACAAACGCCACCGGACGATCATCGTCGCTTGAAATCTTGAGCGAATCGCCGTCGATAAGCGGCATCTCGCCGTAGTCGGTCGGCGCCGGGAAGTATGTGGCGATGTCGTCCATCAGCGAGTTGACGCCCTGCTCCTTAATGCAATCGCCCGCAAAGACCGGCACAAAGATGCGCTCGGCGATCGCCTTCGACAGCAGGCCTTCAAGCTCCTCCTGCGTCAGCGTCTCCTCGCCTTCCAAGTACTTCATCATCAGTTCATCGTCGGCCTCGGCCACCAACTCGCACAGATGGTCATGGGCCTCCTCGGCCTGGGCACGATACTCCTCGGGAATCTCCGACTCAACGGCTTCGGTACCGTTGCAATGGCGCGCCTTCATGCGCACCAGGTCGATGATGCCGTCAAAGTCCTCGCCCTCGCCCCAGGGAAGGGTCACGGCACCCAGGCGCGTGCCAAAGCGCTCTTGCAGCAGGTCCATCGTGGTCGCAAAGCTGGCCTCGGAGCGCGACAGGCGGTTTACGAACACCGCACGCGCCAGGCGCAGGTCCTCGGCGGCATACCAGAGCTTAACCGTCGTAGGCTGCGGGCCGGCCTCGGCGTCGACCACAAACAGAGCCGTCTCGCAGACGCTCATCGCGGCAAAGGCGTCGCCGATAAAATCGGGGTAGCACGGGGCATCAAGCACATTGATGCGCGCGCCCTTCCAGTCGATCGGCGCGATGGTCGTCGAGATGGAAAATGCACGCTTAACCTCTTCAGGGTCATAGTCGAGCGTAGGCTTGGTGCCGTCGTGGCCGCCCAGGCGGGCGGTCTTGCCGGAAAGGTGGAGCATGGCCTCGGCGAGTGAAGTCTTGCCCACCCCGCCTTGGCCTACGAGCACCACGTTCCTTACGTTACCGGTCTTGGGAGCACCCATGATGACCTCCTTGCAGGGCCGCGCGCAATGCGCGACGCCAACGGGGAGAGTTCGCGGTCGATGCCATCCCGGGAGCAGCATGGTCGGCAGCCGAGCCGACTCACCCTCCAAATGTCCTATGCCACCACCCTACCCTCACGGGCGGCTGTCCATGCATACCTTTCGGCGCACGTATGAATACAGGCGGCGAGAGGAAGAGACAAGCTTGTGAGGCGATTATTGAACCCCGTCGATGCAAACAAAAAGCCGCCACAGACCGTAAGACCTGCGGCGGCTTCGCCTCAATTAATAGTTGAGTAAATACCTGAGCCTATCCCTCGATACGGCTCAAGAACTCACGGGTGCGCTGCTCACGCGGATGGTCGATGACCTGCTCGGCAGGACCCTCCTCGACAATGCGGCCGCCATCCATAAAGACCACGCGGTCGGCAACATCGCGCGCAAACTGCATTGCGTGGGTCACAATCACCATCGTCATATTCTGCGCGGCAAGGTCTTTAATGACATGCAGCACCTCGGCCGTCAGCTCGGGATCAAGTGCCGAGGTCGGCTCGTCAAAGAACAGGATCTCCGGGTCGAGCGCTAGGGCGCGGGCGATACTCACGCGCTGCTGCTGACCGCCCGAAAGCTCACACGGAACCTTGTTCTCGTTGCCCACAAGCCCCATCTGAGCAATCAATTCATGCGCACGAGCTTCCGCCTGCTCGCGCGGGCGCTTAAGCACGCGAATCGGCGCGTCGATGATGTTTTTCATCACGGTATAGTGCGGGAACAGGTTGTAGTTTTGGAACACCAGGCCGAATCGCGAGCGTGCCCGCTTGGGCACATCGCCCTTCGCATAGACTGCGCCCGAACCCGCATCCGTCGCAACGGCAAGGTCGCCAAACGAAAGCGAGCCGCCGTCGAGTGTCTCGAGCAGCGTGGCACACCGCAGCAGCGTGGACTTACCGCCACCCGAAGGTCCGATAATCGCCACGACCTCGCCACGCTTCACCTCAAGCGAGATATCCTTGAGCACCTCATTGCCGCCAAACGCCTTGCGCGCGCTCGTTATATTCATTACCGTTCCGGACACGGGAACCTCCATGTGTTGAAAAAGTCAGCGAGCGTGTGACTGGCGAGACAATGTGCTCCGAAAGAGGAGCGCCGCGTACTTCTGTACGCAAGCGACGGTTTGAGGAGCAGATTGGCCGTCAGGCACGCGCGCAGCGTCGAGCAGTCCGCCGTTCGCTAGAACGGCGGAACGATCTAGTCATGATAATAGTCCAGCTTCTTTTCGGCGGCGCCCAGCAGCATCTCGACCACAAAGTTAAAGACCCAGTAGATCAACGCCGCAATCGCAAACGGCACCATGCTCACTTGCGAGGCGACCAGCGCCTTGGCCGTCGAGAACATCTCCCCCACGCCGACGGCAAACGCCAGCGACGTGTCCTTGACCAGCGTGATGATCTCGTTGCCCATCGCCGGCAGAATACGCTTGGCAACCTGCGGCATCACAATGTACAAAAACGTCTGCAGGCGCGAGTAGCCCAGCACCTCGGCGGCCTCGTATTGACCGCGCGGAATGGACTGCAGGCCCGAGCGATAGATCTCGGCAAAGTAACCGGCGTAGTTGATGATGAACGCTACGACGCACGCCGTCCACTTGGAATCGGGCGTGAGCGAAATGCCGAACACGTAGTACGGGGCAAAGTAGATGGCAAACATCTGCAGCATGAGCGGCGTGCCGCGCATAACCGAGATATAGATGCGCGCAATCCAGCGAAGCGGCGCAATTTTGCTCATGCGCATAAACGCCACGGGAATTCCCATCGGAATCGACCCGAGCAGCGTCAGCACAAACAACTGCAAACTGACCAAGAATCCCTGGCCAAGCATCTGCATCATGACCTGAATAGTCAACCTACCTTCTCCTTCGCAGCAACAGAACGGCTGATCTTATTCTCAAATAGGCACAGTGCCCAAGATTGCGAGCGACAAGCCCGACGAAGCGTACTTTGGTACGCGAGGAGGGTTGGAGCCGCAAGGTTGGGTGCTGTGGCTATTTGAGAACCCAGTTGTCGAAGGACAGGCCGTAGCTCGCGTATTTGTCGCACAGGTCCTTAACCGTGCCGTCCTCGTAGAGCGCCTTGAGCGACTCGGTCACGGCGTCGGCCGACTTGGTGTCGCCCTTCTTAAAGCCGACGGCGTAGTGCTCGCTGGACAGCGGCTCATCAAGCTGCGTATAGGCATCGGGCTTGGCGGCAAGCTGATACTGGGCAATCGAAAGGTCGCAAGCCACGGCATCGACCGCGCCGCTCTCGAGCTGCATAAAGGCCGTGTTGTACTCGCCGATGGTATCGAGCGTGGCAAATGTCGCCGCCAGATCCTTCTGGTCACCCTCGAGCACATCCTGCGCAGCGGAATCGGTCTGAGTAATCACGGTCTTGCCGGCAAGATCGTCCCAGCTCTTGATGCCCGCATCCTTCTTGACCACGAGCACCTGCTCGTTGAGCATGTACGGCTCGGAGAACGTGTAGTCGTCCTCACGGCCCTCCATGGTAAAGCCATTCCAGATGCAGTTGATGGCGCCCGAGTTAAGCAGCGTATCCTTGGCATCCCAGTCGATGGCCTCGTATTTGACCTCCCAGCCCTGCTTATCGGCAACAGCCTTGGCCAGATCGAGATCAAAGCCGGTGTACTCGCCATCGTCGCCCACAAAGCCGTACGGAGGATAGGACTTATCAAAGCCCACCACGAGCTTCTTGGACTCCGCAGCGCCCTTCACATCCTTGGCTGCGGCAGAACCGGCAGCAGAGCCCTTGCCGGCACCACCGCCGCAACCGACAAGACCAAGGCCCAGCACCGTGGCGAGCGAGCCGGCTAGACCAACAAACTGACGACGAGACATATCGGTGTTCATGGTATTCCCCCTTGATGGCACTTTAGTTAAGTAAAGTGAGTCGTGTAACGATCAGAATCATACACTTTAGTGAGATGGAGTACAAGGGAGGGTTTGCCCGGCGTGGGCGGGGAGCGGCGCGTAATTAAGTTTCCTGCTCTACAGTCCTGCGCAAGACGGAAAGCACATTAAGTGCTTTCCTTTGCGTGCGGAACTCGCGATAAACTTAATTACGCGCCGCTCCCCGCCCACGCCGGGCAAACATCGTTGGACTTATCACTGACATGAAATAGGCGCTTGTATATCGTCCGCTAGCTTGGCACGGTACAATGCTTTCAGCTTTCAATTTGTAAATTAGTGGGGTTAATTCATGGCAGAATCTCGTGCGGAGCGTAAGGCTCGTCGTGCTTTGATCGAGGCAGCTGAGGGGTCGGGGGAGAAAAAATCTTCTAAGAAATCCAAGTCGTCTCAGGACGCGAAGGGTAAGTCGGCTAAGGGCAAGGCTAAGGCCAAGCGTCCCGGCTCTCGTCGGAACGAAGATAAGGCATCTCAGACTCGCTCCAAGCGCTCGGATAAAGATCAGGCTTCGTCTGCGCGTAAGGCTGTGGACCCCAAGTCTCCTTGTTCCATCATGAAAGCTTGCGGTGGGTGTACGGCGCTCAATCGTCCTTATAAGAAGCAGCTCGCCGCCAAGCAGGCTGCTATGGAGGGGCTTTTTGCTTCGCTTTGTGAGCGTGAAGGCATTGCTGTAGATCCTATTCGCGGTATGGGAGTCACCCTGGGCGACCCGGGCAAATATCCTGCGCCGCGTGGCTTTCGTCATAAGGCTGCCACTCCCTTTGCTCCCGGTAAGGAGGGCGCCGTCCGTTGCGGTTTCTTTGAGCGCGGCACGCACAAGATCGTTGCCGTACCCGAATGCCCCATCGAGGCACCGGGCGCCCGACAGATTCTTAACGGCATCGCGCGTGAAGCTGAGCGCCTGCACATTCCCGCCTTTAACGAGGACAAGCATCTGGGCTTGCTCCGCTATGCCGTCGTCCGCTGCGGTTGGCGTACAGACCAGGTCATGGTCACGCTCGTGACCGCCCAGCGTGACTTACCGCATGCGCAGGAGTTCTTTGAGGCTGTCGCTGCACTCAATCCGCACATCGTCACCGTCGCCCAAAACATCAACGGACGTCCCGGCAACGCCATCCTCGGCGAGGAAACCCGCATTGTATATGGCGCCGAATGCATGCGCGACCAGCTGCTCGGCTGCGAGTTCGATATCTCCCCCACCGCGTTCTACCAGACCAACCCGCAGCAGACCGAGCTGCTCTATCAGCTCGCGATTGACGGCATGGACCTGCAGCAGGGCGACGTACTCATGG
Source organism: uncultured Collinsella sp. (assembly GCA_902464565.1). Taxonomy (GTDB): domain Bacteria; phylum Actinomycetota; class Coriobacteriia; order Coriobacteriales; family Coriobacteriaceae; genus Collinsella. The sequence goes on along the minus strand of CABQJV010000018.1, from coordinate 9,503 downwards.
ATGCCTATTGCGGTAGCGGAACTATCGGCCTGTGCGCAGCTAAAGATGCCCAGAACAAGGGTATCGGCATTATGCTGCTCGGCGTTGAGCGCAACCCGGCGGGCATTGCCGACGCACGTCGCAATGCCGAGCTCAACGGCCTCACCCGCAGCGCTTGGTTTATGGCCGACGACGCCACCGACTACATCCTGGATGCCGCCGACAACAACGAACGCGTCGACGTTCTTTCCATCGACCCGCCGCGCGCCGGCTCCACGCCCGAGTTCCTCGAAGCTGCCTGCGCACTTAAGCCGCGCCGCATCACCTATATCAGCTGCAACCCCGTGACCCAAGAGCGCGACCTGCACCAGCTCCTCGACGGAGGCTATCGCCTGCTCAAGATCACGCCAGTCGACATGTTCCCTCACACCGACCACACCGAAACCGTAGCGGTCCTCCAACGCCGCTAACCAACCTCAGTAGATTTTTGGGACAAGAAAGGGGGCGACCCGTCTGGGCCGCCCCCCTTCGCTTGGTTTATAAATTCCGCTACATCCCATTGCGCAGATCGCACACGCCGGCTGCCGCCATCTCGCGCAGCAGCGTCTCGCGATCGCGCGTCACGATCAGATCCAACGGGAAGTGAATCTCGTCGAGCATCTTGCGAGCGTAATCGAGCTTACCAATTGCCATGCCAATGTGCGCATCGGTCGAAACGCCAATGCCCACGCCCAGCTCGGCGCAGCGCTCGGCAATCTTGCGGCATACGGCCCAATGCTCAGTGTCGACACCGTGTTCAAGACTATGGTTGTTGATCTCGATAATCTTGTGCTTGGCCTTAGCTGCCAACAGCACCTCGTCGATATCGAACGGCACGCCCGAACGCCCCGTGTGACCCAGCATGAACACCTTGGGGTGCTCCAGGGCATTGATATACATCTCGGTCGTCTGGGCCAGCGTCGCGCCCTCAGCAATCTGCGGATTATGCACGCTTGCAACCAAATAATCCAAATTACGCGTAACCAAATCGAACAGCGAATGCTGACGGCTGTACGAATCGCCGGCGATATCGAGCGTGACAGGAGTGTCCTCGCCAAACAGGCTTCCGTTCAGCGAAACGATATCGGCCTCGGCACCACGCAGCACCAGCACGCCGCTCCAAATGCGCGGCCAGATATCCTGGTTGATAAAGAACTGGTAACTGCGCAGGTCATTGGGGCAAGCCGTAACCATAGAGCTCAGATGGTCGGCGGATCCGAGCACCTGCAGGCCACGCTCTGCCGCCCAGTACACATTCTCCTCAATGGTCGAATATGCATGCGCAGAGAACATCGTATGGGTATGAATGTCACAAGAAAGCAGGTAGGGCATCAGGTCTCCTTATCTGGCACGGCCGTCGCTTATATTCATTGTACGCATAGCCTTCGATAGTCGTAAAACCACTCCATCCCAAAGACACAACGTCCATGACAACGGGGTCCGGCTTAACACCAAACCCCGTTTCACGTAAAACATTGTAGGCAGAGCGCTTTACTTTTAACGATATTCGTCCGCCAACTGTTTCCAAGCGGGTAGCGAATTGATAATCGTTTCGTAACTCACGCAATAGCCCAGGCGGAACCAACCCGGCATACCAAAGCTGTCCGAGGGAACCGCAAGCAACTCATACTTCTTTGCACGCTCGCAAAACGCATTCGCATCGGGTTCCAGCGCCTTCACCCACAGGTAGAATGCACCATCCGGCTCAACATAGGTGTAGCCGTACTCCGCTAGTGCGTCGGTAAGCGCGGTGCGGTTGCGCGCATAGGCCTCGACATCGCTCGGCTCATCGATGCAATCGATGATTACGCGCTGGAAGAGTGCCGGTGCGCATACAAAACCTAGCGTACGGGCAGCACCCGCAACAGCCGGCATCAGACGGGCAGCCCGCGGATTGGTGTTGGGAACCAAGATCCACCCCACGCGCTCGCCCGGCAGCGACAGCGACTTGGAATACGAGTAGCACACGATGGTGTGCTCGTAGATCGAGGGCACCCAAGGCACCTCGGCACCGTACACAATCTCGCGGTACGGCTCATCCGAGATGAGCATAATCGGATTCTCGGGATCGCGCTGAGCGTTGGCCTCGCGCAGAACATTGGCCAGTCGCGTCAGCGTGTCGCATGTATATACGGCACCGGTCGGATTGTTGGGAGAGTCAATGATGACGGCCGCCGTCTTATCGCTGATCGCCTTGAGCACGTTGTCCACGCTCAGCTGGAACGTATCTTCATCGGCGAGCGCCTCAACACACGTACAGCCGGCCTTCTCAATCCAAACGCGATACTCCGGAAAGTACGGGGCGATAACAATAACCTCGTCGCCCGGGTTCGTAACGGCGTTGAGCGTGCAGGTGAGCGAAGCCGCGGCACCCACCGTCATAAATACATCTTTGCCCTCATAGCTCGTGCCAAAGCGGCGGTTGAGCGATTCGGCCACAGCGGCACGACATTGCGGCAGGCCCGGTGCGGGCGTGTAGCCGTGCAGCTGGTCGCTCGGCAGCTCCAGGGCCTTCTTAATCGACTCAGCCACAGCAGCGGGCGCCGGAACGCTCGGATTGCCCAGCGAAAAATCGAATACGTTTTCCGCACCGATCTGCGCCTTGCGCTCAAGGCCATAGCTAAAAATCTCACGGATGATGGAGCTTTCCGCGCCGCGAGCATACATAGTTTCGTTGATCATCTGTTCCCCTTTCGCATAGGCGCTATTGTACGCTTTAGCCGAGCAAAGTGCCGCAGCAATGTTAATTGGGGACAGACTTAAATGCGTGAAAACACTCATTTAAGTCTGTCCCCAATCAACCCCAATCAACAGACGGCCCCATATCGCTCAAAAGAAAAGCCTCCGCAGGTTTCCCCGCGGAGGCTTTCACCACAAAGACTATTTGTCGTCGTCGGTGTCGGCACCGGCATTGACGACACAGTCATCATCGGCAGTCTCGGATGCGGCTTCGGCATCCTCCTGCATAGCCGCCTGCGCAAATGCTGCGGCATCGGCCGCCAGCTCCTCCTCGCTCATGCGAGGCGCGCGCTTCTTGGTCGGCATGCCGGCTGCCTTGGCGTTGCGCTCTTCCTTGGCCGCCAGGATATCGCCCTCGCGCTCAAGGTAGGCGTCCCACTCGTTGTCGAGCAGGGCGTTCACGGCGTCACCCTCGACGGTCTCGCGCTCAAGCAGTACCTTGGCCATCAGGTCGAGCTGGTCGCGACGGGCATCCAAAATCTCGACCGCACGACGATGGGCCTCACGCATAATGCGCTGGACCTCGATGTCGATGCGACGCGCCGTCTCCTCGGAGTAATCCTGGTGATCGGCATAGTCGCGGCCCAGGAATACCTGATGCTGCGCCTCACCAAACACCTGCGTTCCAAGCTCCTCGCTCATGCCCAAGCGCGTGACCATCTCGCGCGCCATCTTGGTCGCGCGCTCCAGATCGTTGCTCGCGCCCGACGTAATGTCGTCGCACATGAGTTCCTCGGCAACGCGGCCGCCCAAGAACACGGCAAGCTCGTCAAGCATCTCGTTCTTGGTCTTGAGGAAGTGATCCTCCTGCGGAAGCTGCAGTGTGTAACCCAAAGCCTGGCCGCGGCTGACGATCGAGATCTTGTGAACCGGATCGGAGTGCTCCAGGATGTGGCCCACCAGAGCGTGACCGCTCTCGTGGTAGGCAATCGTGGTGCGCTCGGCCTCGGTCATCACGCGACCCTTGCGCTGCGGACCGGCAATCACGCGCTCCATCGATTCCTCGACCTCGTCCATCGAGATCACGGAACGATGGCGGCGGGCAGCCAGCAGCGCAGACTCGTTGAGCAGATTTGCCAGATCGGCGCCGGTGAAGCCAACGGTCATTTGGGCGAGCTTCTCAAACTTCACATCCTCGTCCATCGGCTTGTTCTCAGCATGCACGCGCAAGATCTGCTCGCGGCCCTTCACATCCGGACGGTCGACCGTAACCTGACGGTCAAAACGACCGGGACGCAGCAATGCCGGATCCAGGATGTCAGGACGGTTGGTCGCGGCGATCAGGATGACCGACTCGCTCTCCTCAAAACCGTCCATCTCGACCAGCAGCTGGTTGAGCGTCTGCTCGCGCTCATCGTGACCGCCGCCCAAGCCAGCTCCGCGCTGACGTCCCACGGCATCGATCTCATCGATGAAGATGATCGACGGGGCCTGGGACTTGGCCTCCTTAAAGAGGTCACGCACACGGCTGGCGCCGACACCCACGAACATCTCGACAAAGTCGGAGCCCGAGATGCTAAAGAACGGCACGCCCGCCTCGCCGGCAACGGCCTTGGCCAGCAGCGTTTTACCAGTGCCCGGAGGGCCCACCAGCAACACGCCGCGCGGAATCTTGGCGCCCAGCTTGCGATAGCGATCGGGATCGCTCAAAAAGTCACGGATCTCCTCGAGCTCCTCGACCGCCTCGTCCACGCCGGCAACGTCTTCAAACTTGACCTTGGGGCGCGTGGCCTCGTTGGTCTTGGCGTTGGTCTTGCCAAACTGCATGTTCCTGTTGTTGGCGCCCATCATCTGGCGCATAAAGTAGAACATGATGGCGATCAGGGCGATCGTTGGAAGCACGCTCATCGCCAGGTCGCCCCAAAAATCGGGATCATTGGTGTTGACGATGTACTTGGTATCGGAGTGCTCCGCCATAAGCTCGGCAAGCGAATCGGAGCCGACATAGGTCGAGGAGAAGCTCTTGAGCTCGCTCGTATCGCCCTTGTCCTTCTTCGTCTTCCAGTAATGACCCGTCACGCTTCCGTCTTGAACCGTATAGGTCAGATCTTCGACGCGATCCTGCTTGATGGCGTTGACCATCTCGCTCGTCGCGAGCTTTACGGTATTGCTGGAATTGGCAAAGCCGGAGCCCATGTTAAAGAAGGCGTAGCCCAGAAGCGCGCAAGCCAAAATAAAATACAGCCAGCCCGTACGCGTGGGCTTCTTGCCTCCGGGCATCCCCGGGATCTTAGGCTCCCGGGGAGTCTGGGAATTGTTATCGTTACGGTCGTCGGGCATCTTACGAATAAACCTCCGGTTTCAAAATGCCCAGATACGGAAGGTTACGATAGCGCTCGGCATAGTCGAGGCCGTAGCCCACCACAAAGGCATCGGGGCAATGGGTTCCAACATACTTGGGCGTGATGGCCGAGGTACGGTCCTCAACGTCCTTCCACAGGAAGGCGGCGACCTCCAGAGAAGCGGGCTTGCGGCTCTCGAGGTTCTTCATCAGATACTTGAGCGTCAGGCCCGAGTCCAGAATGTCCTCGACGATCAGCACGTCGCGACCGCGGATGTCGATATCCAGGTCCTTAATGATACGCACGATACCCGAGGACTTCACACCGTCGCCATAGCTCGAAACAGCCATGAAATCGATGTTGGTCGGCAGCTCGATCTTGCGCATCAGGTCGCCCATAAAGACCACGGCGCCGCGCAGAACCGCAATCAGCACCAGATCCTTACCCGCGTAGTCGCGAGTAATCTGCTCGCCTAGGCGAGAGACGATACCGTCGATATCCTCCTGCGTAAACAGAACCTTCTCGATATCCGGATGTTGAGAAGCCATGACAACCCTTTCTTGTGCTTATCGCCCACACACCGCCGTATGGACGCGAACTTCACATTCTAGCAGCGCACGGGGTATATTTTCCAGCCCGTACGCCATCAGCGCGGGAATACCGTCAACGTCGCACAGAATAGCTGGCGTGGGACGCTATTCCGCATCGACCACACGAAGCAGATACGCCACGCGCGTTGCGGCCGTGCATTTAAAACGCTCGTCCGCGCGAACGCCTGCGACCCATACCACGGCACCTCCCGGAGCCGTTCTCACCACGGGAACGCCTGCGCGCTCAGAAACAGGAATACGAGCCTCGTTGAGCAGGTCGGATACCTTCTTACTTCGCCCACTCATGCCCAACGGACACATCACATCCCCCGGCGCAGGACCGTCTACCCATAGACGCGCCAAACGCGCCTCGGCGGGAATCTCCCCGCGCGAGCCGGCGAGCATCCGTTCGCTATCGCGATCGGCAAAGCCCAGCGTCGCGGCATCCACCATAGCGGCCACCCCTCCGGCACCCGCGAGCTCGCGGGCACGGCGCACAATATCACACCCCGGCTCCACAGACATCGGCTCTGCCACCAGGATGCGGCCCGCCCCCAGCGGCAATCGACCGGGAATGGTGACCCAATCGGCAACTAACCCCTCGCGCGCCGCCGGGGCCTTGAATGACAGCATGCCAAACTCCACGCGCGCATCGATTCCCGCCGGCAGCGTGACCGAACCCGAGCCTTCGGCGACACAGGCGAGCACGCGCTCCACATGCCGCATCTCCGGGCGAGCGTCTGGGTCGATACGCTTAATTGCCAGTCGCACCATGCGCCGAGCAATCACCACCTCGGCCGCGGCCAGTCGGCGAGCGTCAAGGACCAGTGCACCCGCTGCCTCCTTACGCAGGCAGCTTCGAAACGCCTGTGCGGAAAGCTGGGAAAGAAAGGCGTCTTCGTCGCCCAGAATTTCACAAGCGCTGCCAATCGTCTTACAGACGTTCGCGTTGCGCTGCGCCACCACCGGTATCACTCGATGGCGCACGTAGTTGCGCAAGTACGACACGTCCTCGTTGCTCTCGTCCTCTCGCCACGGCTGACCATGCACCTGCAGATAGCCCACGAGCTCATCATGAGTCAGGTCGAGCAAGGGACGCACCACGATATTCCTCCGGCGAGGAATGCTCGATAGACCAGCGGGCCCCGAACCCTTAATCGCGTTCATCAAAAACGTTTCCGCGCGATCCGAAGACGTGTGCGCGGTGCAGATACGAGCCGCCGTTCGCGGTGCCCCCGTCTGGGCGCAGAGCTCGCGGACATACCTCCGCGCCGCGGCATAGCGCACCTCGCGGGCAGCCGCCTCGATATTGCCCGATTCATCATCAAAATAGGCATGCTCAACACACAGCGGCAAGCCATATTGTGCGCATAGGCCGCGCACAAAGGCTTCGTCGCCATCGGATGCCTCGCCGCGCAGATGATGGTTCACATGCAGCACGTGCAGCCGCTCGCGCGCGATGGGGGCTACACCACGCCCATCCAGAATATCCAGCTTTGATGTGCACGCCATAAGGAGCAAAGCCGTCGAGTCCGCACCACCTGATACCATGAGCACCACGGGGGCAGCCGTCTGCCGCGTTGCCAGGGCCTTATCATCGGCCCACGATGCAGCATGGTGTCCATAATGCTGAGATACCGTTGGCATTTGCTTCCTCCTCTATTCGTTCGCACCCATTGTATCCTTTGGAATCTTATGTCTTGTCTGCACCTTCATATCCTTGGCAGCGGCTCAAAAGGCAACTGCGCGCTCATCGAAGGCCCCCGGGGGCTCATCATGATTGACGACGGTCTTTCTCGCCGCGAGACATTAAAGCGCATGGCGGAACTGGGGCTCTCGGCAGACAACATCTCGGCTCTTCTCATTACTCATGAGCATAGCGATCACATCAAGGGTCTCGATGTCTGGTGCAAGCACTGGCACGGTCCCCTCTTTGCCAGCAGGGGCACACTTTCGAGCAAAGAAAATCTTTCGCATCTGCCTGTCGAGGAATTCGATCCCGGTGACACCCTATCCATTGCCGGCATCCAGGTGCAAACCTACTCAACATCACACGATGTCATAAATCCAGTCGACTATCGATTCGACGCCCTCGATGATTCCATCGGCTTTGCCACCGACACCGGTGAGCTATCGAGCCAAGCCATGAACACCCTCGAAGATTGCCGAGTCCTCGCACTCGAAAGCAATCACGATGTGACCATGCTGCGCGAGGGAGAATATCCCCGCTTTCTTCAGGAGCGCATCCTGTCTGCAAGGGGACACCTCTCCAACGAGCAAGCCGCCGAAGCCGCACGCGAACTTGTTACCGATCGCACCGAACAGCTTATTGCTATGCATATCAGCCAAGATAACAATCGTCCGAGCCTTACCGTCAAAAGCTATGCCAAAGCTCTAGCCGCAACCCTGGATGACGAGGTTGGTAGCTCCGCCACCCTTCTCCAAGGATCGCGAAAACTCTCGATATGCCCCGCAAGCCAGTATCGGCCAGCAACCTTCCAATAGACTGTCCTAGACAGCAAAAGGGGCCGGGAATCGCTTCCCAGCCCCTTTTGCTGTCTTTTAATAGCGCAGAACACCAACGAAGTTAGTCGATGGAAATCTTCGTAACGTTCTTCTTCTCGACGATCTTGGGAACCGTAACGGTCAGGATGCCGTCAGCGTACTTAGCCGAGAGGCCCTCGCTCGAAGCGTCCTTAAGATACACGCCACGCGTCGCGCTGTACGAGCTGAACTCCTTCTGCAGGAAGTTCTTGCCCTCGTTCTCCTCGTTTTCCTCGACATTCACGCTAATGGACAGACGGCCCTCGTTAAGCTCGACATCGATATCGTCCTTGGCAACACCGGTCAGATAAGCCTTGACCTCATAGCCATCGCCCTTATCCTCAACGTCAACGGGGAACGCCTTAGAGGCAATCGAGTTGTTCGCTAGGTCGCTCATATCATCAAACAGATCGAACAGCGAGCTTGCAGAGGGACGAACGCCAAAAACCGAACGATAAGGAACCATGCTTGCCATGTTTACCACTCCTTTATAGGACTGCCGAGTCATCTTCTAGGTGACTGGGACTTCTTTTGACGCTCTTATATATGCCCACCTGGTGTTCATATATACATCGACTATAAAGTTTTTTGAGTCCAGTACTATAAGCATATCTAAGTGTATATGACTCAGGTTTTAGGAAGGTTAAGGTTCTTTGAACCAGAGCTTAAATAACGAGTATGTCCACAGCTACAAATAACAAGGGGCTTACAATGAGCGCGTACACGTTGTTGGTAACGAGCTAAAGGGCATCATGGACGACCAAAACCAGAACAATATGTTTATGCCGACGCAGGGGGAAGATACTTCCACACAGCCGCCACGGTTCCATCGCCCCCACATCTCACAAGAGCCCATTAATGATCCAGAGCCCGAGTATGTGACGAGAAATCGATATCAAACGCTCGAGGATGCCCAGACGGGACGTAAGCACATGGGCGTCGCATCGAGCGATCCCGTATATCTGAAAGATGCACCGTTATCAAAAAACAGCGCGATCAATGACGACCCGACGAAAACGCCCGTAACTCGGCAGCAAAGAGGTCCTCGACCTAAGCAAACCTTAACGCATTCGGCTCGTTATCTCGAGACGCCAAAACAAGGGAAAACGATCTTCGTTTCATCAAGTAAACGACGTAAGCAGCATCGACTCCAATTGCTACTTTTGATTATTGTGGTCATAGCAGTTGCCCTTGTGATTCGATTTATTGTCTTTAAATAAAGGCTCATTTCCCATAAGCCCAACCGGGTCACGGGTGAAATGCAACTACATTGTGAAGTGTTAGCGAAAAAAGGGGGAGGCCGCGAGGCCTCCCCCTTCTTCATTTTCAC
>CABQJV010000017.1 GCA_902464565.1 uncultured Collinsella sp. | reverse complement strand
ACGACCCAGCAGGTCGAGGCGCTGCTCAAGACGCCTGATACCTCGACGCCCGCGGGACTGCGCGATGCGGCGATGCTTGAGTTGCTCTATGCCTCCGGCGCGCGAATCTCGGAGCTCGCGGCGCTCAACGTGGAGTCTATTGGTTGGTCCGAGCGAACGCTGCGACTTTGGGGCAAGGGGAGCAAGGAGCGTATCGTCCCTCTGTATCGTCGTGCGCTCGATGTGACGCATCTCTATATTGAGGAGGGGAGGCCGGAGTTGCTCGCTCAGGCAAAGCGCCGCGACCTCGCTACTGGGCCGCATCCGCTGCTTATATCGGCGCGTGGCAATCGCATGAGCGCCGCCATGCTCCGGCGGCGGTTCCATACGCTGGCGACGCTCGCCGGCATTCCGGCTGACATCGCCCCGCATGCGATGCGCCATACCTTTGCGACCGACTTGCTTGAGGGCGGTGCGGACCTGCGCTCGGTTCAAGAGCTGCTGGGCCATGCGAGCCTGTCCACGACGCAAATCTACACGCATCTCACGCCCGATCGGCTCAAGCGTGCCGTGGCTCAAGCCCATCCCCGCGGCGAATAGTGGCTGGGACGTCCCGCGCCGCACTCAGGTGTGTGGTTTTGATTGCGGGTTGGCAGGAAGAAGCATTCCTGCTATCATTCATCGGGTTGCTTCACGGCAACATGTTTTTATCACGCACGCGCGGCTACTTCATACCGTGGTGCCCGGGCTTTGGTAGCACATGTCCGGGTTGGTTTTGGAGGATGACCCCGCGCGGAGGCAAACCACAGGAGGTTTAACATGGCTACCAAGATTAATATCCGCACCCTGCTCGAGGCCGGCTGCCACTTCGGTCACCAGACCCGTCGCTGGAACCCCAAGATGAAGCCGTTCATCTTCGGTGAGCGCAACGGCATCTACATCCTCGACCTCAAGCAGACCATCCTCGACGCCGACCAGGCCTATACCTTCGTCAAGAACGTCGCCAAGGGCGGCAACGTGCTGTTCGTCGGCACCAAGAAGCAGGCTCAGGAGGCCGTCAAGAACGCTGCTGAGCGCGCCAACATGCCTTACATCAACCAGCGTTGGCTCGGCGGTATGCTGACCAACTTCGTCACCATACGCTCCCGCATCAACCGCATGGAGGAGCTCGAGGCCATGGTCGAGGACGGCCGCATGGCTGTTCTGCCCAAGAAGGAGCAGGCTGTTCTCGGCAAGGAGCTCACTAAGCTCCAGACCAACCTCGGTGGCGCCCGCGACATGAAGGGTCTGCCCCAGGCTCTCTTCGTCATCGACACCAAGCGCGAAGAGAACGCCATCAAGGAGGCCCAGCGCCTGAACATCCCCGTCGTCGCCCTGATCGACACCAACTCCGATCCCGACGAGGTCGAGTACGGCATCCCCTGCAACGATGACGCTATCTCCGCTGTCACCCTTATGTGCGAGCTCATGGCTGACGCCTGCCTCGCTGGCTCCGGCAAGGAGCAGGTCTCCGAGGCCGAGATGGCCGCTGAGCCCAAGGCCGAGTAAATCAGTCTTAGTTAATTCTTTTTCATCTCTTTGAAAGGAACCACAATGGCCCAGATTACCGCCGCTATGGTCAAGCAGCTCCGCGAGATGACCGACTCCCCGATGATGGAGTGCAAGAAGGCTCTCGTCGAGGCTGACGGCGACATGGACGCCGCTGTCGACGTTCTGCGTAAGAACGGCCTTGCCAAGGCTGCCAAGAAGGCTGGCCGTGAGACCAACGAGGGCGCTGTCGCCGCGTTCGTCTCCGAGGATGGCAAGACCGGCGCTCTGCTCGAGCTCTCCTGCGAGACCGACTTCGTTGGCTCCAACGCCAAGTTCACCGGCTTTGCTTCCAATGTCGCTGAGGTTGTCGCTACCACCGAGCCTGCTGACGTCGACGCTCTGCTCGAGAAGCCGATGGGCGAGGAGACCGTTTCCTCCGAGCTCACCGAGATGATTCACATCATGGGCGAGAACATGAAGATCTCCCGCTTCGCTGCCCGCAAGGCTGAGAACGGCGCGCTCGCTTCTTACATCCACATGGGTGGTAAGATCGGCGTCCTCGTCGAGTTCGCCTTCGAGAAGGCCGAGACCGCTCAGGCTGAGTCCTTCAAGACCTTCGCTCACGACGTTGCCCTTCAGGTTGCTGCCGTCGCCCCGATCTGCGCTACCCGCGATCAGGTTCCGGCCGAGACCGTCGAGCACGAGAAGCAGATCTACATGGCTCAGGCTGCCGAGTCCGGTAAGCCCGAGGCTATCCAGGAGAAGATGGCTGTCGGCCGTCTGGAGAAGTTCTACAAGCAGTCTGTGCTCACCGAGCAGGAGTTCATCAAGGACAGCTCCCTCACCATCAAGAAGTACGCTGAGCAGGTCTCCAAGGAGCTCGGCGACACCATTACCGTCGTTGCCTTTGACCGTCTGGTCCGTGGCGAGTAAATAAGCTCTTGTAGCTGGTAATGAGCAGGCTGTGGGTTTTACTCACAGCCTGCTTTTTCATGGCTCTTCTTAGAGCCTTTGATAGAATGTTGAGAGTTCAATCTAAAGGAGGATCGCTTTGTCCGACATCCGATATAAACGCGTGCTTCTTAAGCTTTCCGGCGAAGCGCTGATGGGCGACGGCCAATATGGCATCGACCCCAAGGTTACCGACCATCTTGCTAAGCAGGTCAAGGAGCTGCTCGCCGTTGGCCATGAGGTCGGCGTCGTTGTCGGCGGCGGCAATATTTTCCGCGGCATGGCAGGCGCTGCCGGTGGCATGGAGCGTGCTCAGGCCGACTACATGGGCATGCTGGCAACCGTTATGAATGCGCTCGCCCTGCAGGATGCCTTCGAGCATAACGATGTTCCCTGCCGCGTGATGAGCGCTATCCAGATGAACGAGATCTGCGAGCCCTATATTCGCCGTCGCGCCATCAACCACCTTTCCAAGGGCAACGTCGTTATTTTTGCCGCCGGTTCGGGCAATCCGTACTTTACGACCGACACCGCCGCGGCTCTTCGTGCGTGCGAGATCGGCGCCGAGATTCTGATTAAAGCCACCAAGGTTGACGGCATCTACGATAAGGATCCCGTCAAGTGCGCTGATGCCGTCCGTTTTGACAAGATTACCTATCACGAGGTTCTCGTCCGCGGTCTGCAGGTTATGGATTCCACGGCTACGGCACTGTGCCAGGACAACCGTATGCCGATTTTGGTCCTCAACATCGATGGCGAGGACACCGTCAAGCGCGCGCTCGCGGGTGAGCCCGTCGGCACGCTCGTCTATCAGGAGGATTAAGCATGGCAGAGAACATCACCGCCCATATGGACAAGTCGCTCGAGTCCCTCAAGCATAACTTCTCCAAGGTCCGTACCGGCCGCGCCAATGCCAATATTCTGTCCGACATCACCGTCGATTATTACGGTGTTCCCACGCCGGTCACGCAGGTTGCCGCCGTCAAGACCCCCGAGGCCCACATGCTGCTCATCGAGCCGTGGGACAAGGCACTCATCAATGCTATCGTCAAGGCCATCGGCGCTTCCGATCTGGGTATTACCCCCAACTCCGATGGCACCGTCGTTCGTCTTCCGTTCCCGGCTCCCACTGAGGAGCGCCGTCGCGAGCTCGTCAAGGAGTGCCGCGAGTACGCCGAGCAGGCCAAGGTGTCTATCCGTAACATCCGTCGCGACTTCAACAACAAGCTCGAGCGCGATGAGGAGCTCACCGAGGACGATGTCCGTCGCGAGCAGGCCAAGGTCCAGAAGCACACTGATGAGTATGTCGCCAAGGTCGAGGAGCTTCTGAAGGAAAAAGAAGCCGAGGTCATGGAGATCTAAGGTGCAATACGACGAGCATAAACTGGTCGAGTACTTTGCCGACGCCCCTGCGGGCGTCGGTTTTTCCGACCTTGACCTCAATAACATTCCGCACCATATCTCGTGCATCATGGACGGTAACGGTCGTTGGGCCACGTCGCGCGGTCTTGCACGCACCGAGGGCCACAAGGCGGGTATCGTCTCCCTGCGCGAGATCATTACCGCATGCGTGCGCTTGGGTGTCGACGTCCTTTCGGCCTATGCGTTTTCCACCGAAAACTGGAATCGTCCGCAGCATGAGGTCAACGTTTTGATGCATTTGTTTGCCAAGACGTTTATCGACGAGCTGCCGCTTCTGAAGCGCGAAAACGTTCGCGTTGTCTTTTTGGGCGATATTTCCGCACTGCCTAAGAAGACCCGCGATGTCTTTGAGCGAGGTCTTGTCGAGTGCGCCAATCACACCGGCATGACGCTGGCGCTTGCCGTCAACTACGGCGCGCGTGCCGAGATTACCCGCGCTGTCCGTCAGATCGCACTCGACGCTGCCGCCGGTAAGATCGATCCTGGCGCAATTGATGACGACATGGTGGCTTCCCACCTCTATACCGCTGGCCTTCCCGATCCTGAGCTTGTGATTCGCACTTCTGGTGAGCTGCGCCTTTCGAACTATCTGCTGTGGCAGGTGGCTTATTCCGAATTCTACGTCACCGATACCTATTGGCCCGACTTTGATCGTTGGGGCCTTGTCGACGCCATTTTGGCCTATCAGGGCCGTGACCGTAGGTTTGGTGGTCTGAGCAAGACCGAGGAGGCTTAATCGTGTCCGATCGTCCCAAGGCAATTGCTCCCAAGACATCTGAGCGCAAGGCTGTCGCTGCGGGAGCGCCCGCAGCGAAGAATGGCACCGGTTCGTGGCTTGCCGGCTTTATCACCCGTGCCGCCGCCGGTATCGTCTATGCCGTTGTCTTTATCCTGTGCCTGGTTTTGGGTATCGTGCCCACTGCCATCTTTGTTTCTGTCATGAGCGGTCTGTGCTGCTATGAGTTTTTCCGTATGACGAGGCTCGATGGCAAGATGGCTAACGAGCGCATGGGTATCGCTGCCGCCGTACTCTTTCCGCTGTCGGCGTTGGGCGATTCGATGTTGCTGAATGCCCTGCTTTTTGCCCTGATGCTCGCTGTGGGCATTTGGTATGTCTGGTCGCCGCGTACCCGCATCTCTGATGTGGCCGTGACGCTCATGGGTCCCATCTACACTGGCTTTATGCTGTCGGCTATCGTGCTGCTGCGCGATGCCGTGCCCGGTTTTGCCGGCGCCTTGCTTTCGGTGGGCGTTTGCGCGTCCCTTTGGGTCTCCGATTCGTTTGCCTACATCGTGGGCAGCCGTATCGGTAAGCACAAGATGGTTCCCAAGATCTCACCCAAAAAGAGCTGGGAGGGGTTCGTCGGCGGCATCCTGGGCTCGGTTTTGATTTGGCTCATCCTGTGGGCGACGCACTTCTACAAGCTCAGCCTGCCCTATGCGCTGCTGTGCGGCGTGGTCGTGTCCGTTCTGGGCGTTATCGGCGACCTCATCGAGTCGCGCATCAAGCGCGGTGTGGGCGTCAAGGATTCCGGCAACCTTATCCCGGGCCACGGCGGCATGCTCGATCGTAGCGATTCGCTTATCTTCGGCTGCATCACCGCGCAGCTGATGCTGATGATCGGAGGCGTGCTGTAATGTCATTCCAGACGACGTATGGTCCCGATGGACGCCTCCGTGTTGCCATCCTGGGTTGCACGGGCTCCATCGGCACCCAGGCGCTCGATGTGTGCCGCCAGCATGCCGATCGCCTGCAGGTGACGGCGCTGTCCGTTAACTCCAGCACCTCCGAGCTTGTTGCCGCTGCCCGCGAGTTCTCGGTTCCGGCGGTTGCCGTGGCCGATGTCGCTCATGGCGATGACGCCGTGCTGCAGGAGTTGCCCGAGGGAACGAAGCTTGGCCTTGGCGCGCAGGCGGTTTGCGAGCTCGCGCGTCGCGACGATGTCGACTGCGTGCTCGTTGCTATTGTGGGCGCCGCTGGTCTCGAGGCGAGCCATGCGGCCTTGACCTCAAATAAGCGCCTTGCTCTTGCCAACAAGGAGTCCCTCGTCGTCGGTGGCGACTTGCTTATGCCGTTGGCGCAACCGGGCCAGCTTATTCCAGTCGACTCTGAGCACTCCGCCATCTACCAGTGCTATCTGGGGGAGGACCCGCGCGAGGCTCATTGTATTTGGCTCACCTGCTCGGGCGGTCCGTTCTTTGGCCGCACGCGCGACGAGCTCAATCGCGTGACGCGTGCCGATGCCCTCGCACATCCCACGTGGGCCATGGGCGCCAAGATCACCATCGACTCCGCCACCCTCATGAACAAGGGCCTGGAGCGCATTGAGGCCATGCATCTGTTTAACTGCGACCTCGATTTCATTAACGTGGTCGTGCAGCGTCAGTCCAAGATTCACTCTATGGTCGAGTTTGCCGACGGCTCCGTGATGGCGCATCTCGGTGCTTCCGACATGCGTATTCCCATCCAGTTCGCGTTCTCGTATCCCGAGCGTTGGGATACCCCGGCGCCTCGTATCGATTTCCGCGAGCTGGGGCAGCTCACGTTTGATGCTGCCGACATGGATACCTTCCGCTGTTTGGCACTGGCCGAACGTGCCGGCAAGACGGGTGGCACCATGCCGTGCGTGCTCAATGCCGCCAACGAGGTCGCCGTCGATGCCTTCCTGCACGATGGCTGCAGCTTTACCGATATCGATCGCATTGTGGAATCCTGCATGGATGCCCACGATATGCAGGCGGTCGATTCGTTTGAGCAGCTTCGCGACATCGATGCGTGGGCGCGTGAAAAGGCTGCGCAGGTGCTCGCCGCAACCCGCTCCTAACCCATAAGGATTGCTTTTTCGTTTTATGGATACTGTTCTGAGCGTTCTCTCATCGGTCTTTTGGGGCCTGCTGATGCTTTCCGTCCTCGTGTTTTTGCACGAGGGCGGCCACTTTTTGGCGGCGCGTGCCTGCGGCGTCCGTGTGACCGAGTTCTTTTTGGGCCTGCCGTGCCGCTTTGACATCCATTACACGTCACGTCGCATTGGAACCAAGTTTGGCGTGACCCCGCTGCTGCTGGGTGGCTACGCTGCCATCTGCGGTATGGACCCGACCGATGTCTCGTGTGCCGACCGTGTGCTTGCGGCGATCTATCGTCATGGTCGCGTTTCAGTTGCAGACCTTTCCGTCGAGCTGGAGCTGTCCGAGGAGGATGTTCTCGAGGCTTGCGCCTTGCTTTTGGGCTGGGGTTCCATTGCGCCTTGGTACGAGGAAGGGGAGAAGCCTTCACCCAGCTACTATCCGGTTAGGTACCAGACGCTGCCGCGCGATGCTGCAGGATATACCACCTTTGACGGCCGCAAGTTCGATCGAGAGCATGCGACTACCGAGGGCGATGTGTGGGAGCTGCCGTGCGGCGAAGCCGAGTTCCTTGCGCAAGAGCGTTCGCATACCTATCTGGGCCAGAGTTTTCTCAAGCGCGCCTTTATGCTGCTCGCGGGCATTCTCGTCAATATCCTGACGGGCTTTTTGCTGCTTATGAGCATCTACTCTATTGCGGGTGTCACCGTGCCGATGGATACCAACGTGATCGGTCAGGTTGACGAGGGGTCTATTGCCGCCAAGGCAGGTATCGAGGCTGGTGATGCGATCCTTTCGGTTGACGGTGTATCGTGCTCCACATGGATGAACGTTTACGATGCTATCGGCAAGGCCGCCGGTAAGGACGATATCGCCATCGAGTACGAGCGTGACGGCAAGCAGCATTCGACCACGGTTGCGCTCAAAGAGGACGAGCGGTTAGGTGTGTATGCTTCTACGGAGGTAGTCCGTTTGGACCCCATCACCTCGGCGCGTCTGTCATTCTCCTATGTTGTGCAGACCGCGGAGGGCGTGATGCGCCTGCTCCAGCCGCAGCATACGATGGAGATTCTCGATCAGTCTTCTTCGATCGTGGGTATTAGCGTTATGTCCTCACAGGCTGCTGCTGCCGGTCCTGCCACGTTCCTTTCGTTTGCCGCCCTCATTTCGTTCTCGCTTGGCTTTATGAACCTGCTGCCCATCCCACCACTCGATGGCGGCAAGCTGGTCATCGAGATCATTCAAAAGATTGTGGGCCGCGAGCTTCCGCTCAAGGTCCAGACGATTGTGAGCTATGTGGGCATCGCGCTCTTTGCGCTGCTGTTTGTCTATATGCTTCGTTCCGACATCCTTCGATTTATTCTGTAGGGGAGTGTTTGGATTGTCTTTATCCCATCCTTTGCCTCGCGATTTGACGCGCCCCGTGCATGTGGGCGGTGTGCAGATCGGTGGCGGTGCGCCGGTGGTGGTCCAATCCATGACCTGCACCGATACCGCTGATGCCCAGGCAACACTTGCGCAAGTGTGCGCGTTGGCGCAGGCTGGCTGCGATATCGTGCGTGTGAGCGTGCCCACTGAGGCCGCGCTTGAGGGTTTCCGCACCATCTGTGCCGAGTCTCCGGTGCCAATCGTTGCCGATATCCACTTTAACCACAAGCTGGCCATTGGCGCTGTGGAGGCCGGTGCCGCCAAGCTTCGCATCAATCCCGGCAATATCGGCGATTGGGCTAAGGTCGATGCCGTCATCGACGCCGCCGGCGCTGCGGGCTGTGCGATTCGCATCGGTGTCAACGCCGGCTCACTCGAGCAGGATATCGCTGAGTGCGACGAGCTTACGCAGCCCGAGAAGCTCGTGATGTCGAGCGAGCGCTTCGTCAAGCACTTTGAGGACCGCGGTTTTACGAACATTGTGCTTTCGGCCAAGGCCCATAGCGTGCAAACGACGCTTGATACCTATCGAGCCCTGTCGCGTGAGATTCCCCACGTTCCGCTTCACCTGGGCGTTACCGAGGCGGGTACCAAGCTTCAGGGCACCATTAAGAGCTCGGTGGGCCTTGGTATTCTGCTGTCTGAGGGTATCGGTGACACCATGCGCGTCTCTCTCACGGCCGATCCGGTTGAGGAGCCGCCGGTCGCCTGGGGAATTTTGCAGTCGCTGGGCCTGCGTCGCCGTGGTCCCGAGATTGTCTCGTGCCCCACGTGCGCCCGCTGCCAGGTTAACCTCATTCCCATCGCCGAGGAGGTCACCGAGCGGCTTAAGAACTACTCCGCGCCGCTTTCGATCGCCGTTATGGGATGCGCGGTCAATGGCCCCGGCGAGGCCTCTGACGCCGACTTGGGCGTTGCCTGCGGACGAGGTCAGGGCCTGCTCTTTTCGCATGGCCAGATCATTGGTAAAGTAGCTGAGGATCAAATTGTCGACGCGCTGATGGCCGAGGTCGACAAACTTATTGAGGAGAAGTAAATGACTCGAGCAATGTATATGTCTAAGCTCTATGCGCCGACGCTTAAAGAGGATCCGGCGGACGCTGAGCTCGCCAGCCACCGCCTGCTGCTCCGTGCCGGCATGATCCGCAAGGAGGCCGCCGGTCTGTATTCTTATCTGCCGCTCGCATGGCGCTCGATCCGCAAGATCGAGAACATCGTGCGCGACGAGATGGATGCTGCCGGCGCCCAGGAGCTCATGATGCCCATCATGGTCGATGCCGAGCTGTGGCGTGAGTCCGGTCGTATCGATGCCTATGGCAAGGAGCTTGTGCGCTTTGACGACCGTCATGGTCGCGAGTTCGTCCTGGGCCCCACGCACGAGGAGACCGTCACGGCCCTGGTGCGCAACGAGCTGCGCTCCTACAAACAGCTGCCCGTTAACCTGTACCACATCCAGGATAAGTTCCGCGACGAGTTCCGTCCCCGCTTTGGCCTGATGCGCGGCCGCGAGTTCATCATGAAGGACGCCTACAGCTTTTCCGCCACGCAGGAGAGCCTGCAGGAGGAGTACGACAAGATGAAGCAGGCCTATGCCAACATTTGCGAGCGCTGCTACATCAAGGCTCTGCCCGTTGTCGCCGACTCCGGCGAGATCGGTGGCGATACCTCCGTCGAGTACATGGCTTTGGCCGACGCCGGCGAGGCTTCGCTCGTCTACTGCGACGATTGCGGCTTTGCTGCCGATGACGAGGCGGCAAGCACCAAGGTCGTCGTGACCGAGGGTCCTGGCGACGGTACGCTTACCAAGGTCGAGACTCCGGGCATGGGCACCATCGAGGCCGTTGCAAAGTTCTTCGGTTTCCCCGAGAACGGCACGCGCAAGTCGCTGGCACTCATCGACGCCGAGGGCAAGCCGGTTGTGGCCATTGTTCCGGGCGATCACGAGCTCAACGATTGCAAGGCCGAGCACGTCTTTGGCAAGGGCTATCGCATGATGACCGACGAGGAGCTTCAGGCGAACGGTCTGCACAAGGGCTTTATCGGACCGGTTAACCTGCCCGATGGCATTCGTCTGGTGTGCGACGAGAGCCTGCGCGATTCCAAGCAGTGGGCCTGCGGTGCCAACGAGGTCGATTATCACTTTACCGGTGCCTGCCCCGAGCGCGACTTTACCGTCGATGAGTGGGCCGATCTGGTCACCGTTGTCGCCGGCGACCCCTGCCCGCACTGCGGCAAGCCGCTCTCCGCTGCCCGCGGCATCGAGGTCTCTCAGGTCTTCCAGCTGGGCACCAAGTATTCCGAGGCCATGGGTGCCACCTTTATGGACGAGGACGGCAAGGAGAAGCCGCTCATCATGGGCTGCTACGGCGTTGGTGTGTCCCGCTCGCTCGCTGCCGTCGTGGAGCAGCACAACGACGAGCACGGTATCGTCTGGCCGGTCTCCGTTGCCCCGTACGAGGTCGCGGTGATTCCGCTCGATCCCAAGAAGGAGGAGTGCGCTACCGTCTGCGAGCAGATCGTTGATGGCCTGTGCGCCGAGGGTATCGAGGTTGTCGTCGACGACCGCGACGAGCGTCCCGGCTTTAAGTTTGCCGACAACGACCTTATGGGCTTCCCGTATCAGGTCGTTCTGGGTAAGCGTGGCCTTAAGAATGGCACCGTTGAGCTCAAGGACCGTGCCACGGGTGAGCGCGAGGATGTGGCGATCGACGAGGTCGTCGCCAAGGTCGCCGAGCTTGTGAAGGCAGCACGCCGTTAATCGACGATTTCGCTTGTAGTTCGATATACGGTACGGCCCCGCATTTCTCCAGATCGGGGAGATGCGGGGCCGTCCTTTTATCTTGTGGCATTCTCGATATCTAAAAGGAAAACCCTACAGCCCATGCGAGCTGCGGGGTTTTCCTTGTGCCTCCGATGCGAAATAAATCGCTCAGATATTACTGATAATCGACGACGTCGATCCAGTTCTTCAGGAACTCATCGTTCACGTTGCGCTTACGAGCGAGCTCGGAAGCGGCGACGATGCTCGTCCACTGACGCACGACCTGCATGGGCATGTCGGCGCGGTCGCAGTAGAGCTCCAGGTAGGCCTCAGCCTGATCCTTGCTGTTGAGGGCAAAGAGCAGGTAGGTGGTGGCAACGTCGGCAGCAGGGGAGCCCTGGGTGGCGTGTGCCCAGTCGCACACATAGAGCTGGCCGTCGTCGCCGACGATGACGTTGGAGGGGTTGAAGTCGCCGTGGCAGACCTTGAACTCCTTGGTCATGCCGTCCAGACGCTCCTGAAGGTTGTAGCGCGTGGTGGCATTGAGCTGATCAAGGCTGTTGATCATGCGGGCATACTTGTCGCGCTGACGGTTGAGCAGCGGGGAGGTGTAGCCGTGAATCTCGATCTGGAGGTCGACGAACATCTCGAGGTACTCACCAAAGCGCTGGGGCTCGGCAGTCATCTTCTCGGCAAGGGTAGTGCCCGGAACCTTCTCGGTCACGAGCGCCCAGCCGTTGGCGTTCTCGAGCTGGGAAACCTCGAGCGCCTTGGGGCTGCGGATGCCGCACTCATTGATGCGGGCAAGATTCAAAGCCTCGTTGAACACGTCGGAGACAGGCTTGGTCTCGTTAAAGACCTTGACGATCTTGTCGCCCAGGTCGTAAACGACCTTGTTGCCACGGCGGACGAGCTCGGTCTTGGAATCGGGTAGCAGCATGGTTGCATCCTTTCAACGATGCGATAGAAGCGACGGCGGGGGTGTGTGAAACACCCGTGCACCCCCGCCGTTAAAAACCGTGCTAAAACTAGCAGACGGCGTAGTCCTGAGGCTCGCGGCCGTAGTAGGCGTCCAGGTAGAGCTCCTTGATCTCGCTCATGAGCGGGTAGCGCGGGTTAGCGCCGGTGCACTGGTCGTTGAATGCCTGCTCGGTCATCTCGTCGAGGGTGTCGAGGAAGTACTGCTCATCAACACCGTAGTCGGCGATGGTCTTCTTGACGCCGATGAAGTCCTTGAGCTCCTCGAGCTTCGTGATGAAGTTCTCGAAGACCTCCTTGTCGTCCTTGCCCTCGATGCCGCAGTACTTGGCCATCTCGGCGTAGTTGTGCAGCGCGTTGGGGTAAGGATACTGGGAGAAGGTACCCATCTTGACGGGAGCCTCGGCGGCGTTGTAGCGCATGACGCGGGTCAGGATGACGGCGTTGGCGAGGCCGTGGGGCAGGTGATGGAAGGCGCCGAGCTTGTGGGCCATGGAGTGGTTGAGGCCCAGGAAGGCGTTGGCGAAGGCCATACCGGCCATGCAGGAGGCGTTGTGCATCTCCTCGCGGGCATGCGGGTCCTTGGCGCCGTTCGTGAAGCTGGAGGGCAGGTTCTCGAAGACGAGCTTGGCAGCGCGCTCGGAGAGGCCCTTGGTGTAGTCGGAAGCCATGATGGAGACGTAGGACTCGATGGCGTGGGTCATGACGTCGATGCCGGAGGCAGCGGTCAGGCCGCGCGGGGCGGTCATGCAATTGTCGGCGTCGACGATAGCCATGTTGGGGAGCAGCGCGTAGTCGGCGAGCGGCCACTTGATGCCGGTCTCCTTGTCGGTGATGATGGCGAACGGCGTGCACTCGGAGCCGGTACCCGAGGAGGTCGGGACGGCGACGAAGTAGGCCTTCTTGCCCATCTCGGGGAAGGTGAAGATACGCTTGCGGATGTCCATGAAGTCCATGGCCATGTCCTCAAACTTGCACTCGGGGTGCTCGTACATCATCCACATGATCTTGCCGGCGTCCATAGCGGAGCCACCGCCGACGGCGATGATGACGTCCGGCTCAAAGAGAGCCATCTGCTTGGCGCCGCGACGTGCGCACTGCAGCGACGGATCGGGCTCGACGTCGTAGAAGCAGTCGTGGGCGATGCCCATCTCGTCGAGCTTGGCCTCGATGGCGCGGGTGTTGCCATTCTTGAAGAGGAACTGGTCGGTGACGATGAAGGCGCGCTTCTTGCCCATGACGTTGCCCAGCTCGTCGAGGGCGACGGGCGTGGAACCCTTCTTGAAGTAGACCTTCTCGGGAGCGCGGAACCACAGCATGTTCTCACGGCGCTCGGCCACAGTCTTAACGTTGATCAAGTGCTTCACCCCAACGTTCTCGGAGACGGAGTTGCCGCCCCAGGAGCCGCAGCCCAGGGTCAGAGACGGCTTCATGCCAAAGTTGTACAGGTCACCGATGCCGCCGTGCGAGGACGGGGTGTTGATGACGATACGGCAGGCCTTCATGACGTGCTCGAACAGGCTGATCTTCTCGGCCTGGGCGGGGTGCACGTACAGAGAGGCGGTGTGGCCCGGGCCACCGGCGAGCACCAGGTGCTCGGCCTTGTCGACGGCCTCCTGGAAGTCCTTGGCGTGGTACATGGCCAGGACCGGGGAGAGCTTCTCGTGGGAGAACTCCTCCTTGGCGGGGTCGGTGGAGGTGACCTCGGCGATCAGGATCTTGGTCTTGGCGGGAACCTCGATGCCGGCGAGCTCGGCGATCTTGGCAGCGGCCATGCCGGGGATGCGGTGATCGAGAGCGCCGTTCTTGAACATGGCGGCACGCAGGGCCTCCATCTCGGCACCCTGCTTGACGAAGTAGCAGCCGCGCTTCTGGAACTCGGCCTTAACCTGGTCATAGATGCTGTCGATGACGGTCACGGACTGCTCGGAAGCGCAGATCATGCCGTTGTCGAAGGTCTTGGAGTGGATGATGGAGTTGACGGCGAGCAGCACGTCGGCGGTGTCGTCGATGACGACCGGGGTGTTACCGGCGCCAACGCCCAGGGCGGGCTTGCCGGAGGAGTAAGCGGCCTTGACCATGCCCGGGCCACCGGTGGCGAGGATGATGTCGACGTCGCGCATGACCATGTTAGTCAGCTCGATGGAGGGGACATCGACCCAGCCGATGATGCCCTCGGGGGCGCCGGCCTTGACGGCGGCGTCAAGCACGAGCTTGGCGGCGGCGATGGTGCACTTGGCGGCAGCCGGGTGCGGGGAGATGATGATGGCGTTGCGGGTCTTCAGGCAGATCAGCGTCTTGAAGATCGCGGTGGAGGTGGGGTTGGTCGTCGGGATGACGGCGCCCACGATGCCGATGGGCTCGGCGATCTTGGTGATGCCGTAAGCCTCGTCGCGCTCCAGGACACCACAGGTCTTGGTGTTCTTGTAAGCGTTGTAGATGTACTCTGCGGCGTAGTGGTTCTTGATGACCTTGTCCTCAAGAACGCCGCGGCCGGTCTCCTCGATGGCCATCTTCGCCAACGGGATACGAGCCTTGTTGGCGGCCATGGCGGCCTCATAGAAGATCTTGTCGACCTGCTCCTGCGTGTACGTAGCAAAAAGCGCCTGGGCCTCTCGCATCTGAGCGAGCTTAGCCTCAAGCGCCTCTACGTTGTCCACAATTGCGGGAGTAGTGTTTTCCGGTGACTTTTTCACCATTTGTGTCTCCTTGCGATCGGAGATTTACCCTACGCCTTGCATGATAGCAAGAAATTATTCGGTGAACGGTAAGATTCCCGTAAAAGGCACACTAAAACGCTTCAATAAACTGAAACGCTTTAACTAAAACTATCTGCCTGCTGCATCGCCTCGCTCATTGGGGACAGACTTACATGAGTGCTTTCACTCATTTGGGACAGACATCGTTTTGCCATTTTGCCGTTCTGAACCTGTTTTTGCCGATCATTGGATATAAATAGGTCACAGGCTCAGCATTTCGCGTTCCTTCTCTCCTTTTAGGTGTTGCCTGTTCAGTTTTGAAAGGAGAGATTATGCCCCGATGTGCCCGCGCCGTTTCGCTCACCGGCTATTACCACGTCTTTGACCGTGGCAACTCCAAACAGATTATTTTTGAAGATGACTCTGACCGATATCGTTTCTTATCGGACATCTCGGACAGGTTTGCACGCCATAAAGTGGCAGTGTTGGCTTGGTGCCTTATGGACAACCACTTCCATTTGATGGTTGATGACCCATATGACAACCTTTCAAAGGCAATGCAGTGCGCACTGACGGCGTATGCTAAGTATTTCAATGGGAAAACGGGAAGAACGGGCCATCTGTTTGACAATCGCTATTCGCGTGTTGCGGTTGAGTCGGACACACAGGCGGTGCAGCTACTCGATTATATCCATCTCAATCCTGTGAAAGGTGCGATCGACTCTCTCGAAGCATACCGCTGGTCAAGCTTTAGGGCATACCAGCTGGGCTACGATCCCTTTGACATCTGCGATGCGGCCCCTATGCTCGATATTGTCGGGGGGTCTCGTCACTATTGTGAGCATCTTAAGGAAGTTGCCGGGCGGATCTGGTCAGTTGAGATTCTTCCACGCCGACGGATCCTCGATGAGGATGCTCTTTCCGTTGCGCGCGAAGTCCTTCCGAGCATAGATCCTGCGCTGCTCAAGGCCCTGCCACGCCCCGATCGTGATGCGTGTCTGCTGAGGCTCAGGCGGGCACATCTCACGGTCAAGCAAATTGCCCGTATCACCGGCATCGGCGCTACAAGCGTGACCAAGGCCACCGTAGGCTGGAGGGAGGCTGCGTGAGGCAGGGGCCGAACCGCTGCCGGCATGCGTAATGTCTGTCCCAAATGCGTGAAATCACTCATGTAAGTCTGTCCCCAATGAGTGCAAAAAGGCGCCCTCCGTAGGGGAGGGCGCCTTTGGTAAGTTCTATATGAACGCGAGGTCTTTGACCCGGAGAGTCCGAGGTACTTGTTGGTAAGACCTTATTTAGGAGCGCGCAACCTTGCCGGACTTGAGGCAGGTGGAGCAAACGTTCATCTTGCGACGGTGACCATCGACGACGACGTAGACGCGCTGGATGTTGGGGCGGAACTTACGGTTGGTGACGCGGTGAGAGTGGCTGATGGAGCGACCGGCAACGGGGTGCTTACCGCAAACTTCGCAAACTTTGGACATAACTGACCCTCCTTGGGCGACAAACGAACATGTCGCGTTAACAAACAAGCCTGAACTATAGCACAGAAGCAGCTCCCTGTGCGTAATCTACACAGAGATATTTCTCTTTTGGCGATAGTGCTCACGCCACGGCCCTGGACGTAGATCCGATTTGCGTGCAGCAGAGGGGATTATGCCAGCTCGTGCGTATGTTTTCAAGCTCGTCCCACAAATATATATAGGTTTATTGAGCATTGGGCTCCGTTTACGGATTGCTCTGTATTTATGCTCGCAATTAAGCTCGAGGTTGGCTACACTATCCTTTGACCATTAAAGGGGTACGAGATACCCACATGGAATTACATAGCTGCCAAAGAGCAGTCCTTCCTGTGGGTGTCTGGTCCGCTTTAAGCGGTCGGGCATCTATTTTTTTGACTGTGTCAGCAGTCAAGACATGTGAGGAAGGAGATCGATGGGCACGACTTCCCCCAAGGCGGTCATTATGGACGAGACCGCCGTCAATCGAGCGATGACTCGCATCGCGCACGAGATTCTCGAGCGCAACGAGGGCTGTGAAGACCTCGCTCTGGTTGGCATCGTCACGCGCGGCGACCTTCTGGCAAAGAAGCTCGCCGAGGAGATCAAGGAGATCGAGGGCGTCGAAGTTCCGCTCGGCAGCCTGGACATCAGCTTCTACCGCGATGACTACGCTACCAATTTCGCTCCCGCGATCCACGCTACCAACATTTCCTTCAGCGTCGACGGCAAGCGCGTCGTGCTGGTGGACGACATCCTGTATACGGGCCGTACCATCCGCGCCGCTCTCGACGCCGTCATGGACCTGGGCCGTCCGAGCCGCATTGAGTTGGCAGTCCTCGTTGACCGCGGCCACCGCGAGCTCCCCATCTCGCCGGACTTTGTCGGCAAGAACGTTCCCTCGTCGCATGAGGAGAACGTGCATCTATATATGAAGGAAGTCGACGGCCACACCGCCGTCGAGATCAACGACGTCGCGCCGGGCTCCCACGTGGGTTCTGCGCCGCTGGGAGGTGAGTAGTACCGTGGCGTTCAACCATAAGCACCTGATCGACATTACCGAGTACTCCGAAGAGGATATCAAGCTCATCCTCGAGACCGCCAAGGCGTTCTCCGAGGTCAACGAGCGTGCGATCAAGAAGGTCCCCACGCTCAAGGGCAAGACCATCGTCAACATGTTCAACGAGCCCTCGACGCGCACCCGCAGCTCCTTCGAGCTCGCCGAGAAGCGCCTTTCGGCCGACAGCCTCAACTTTGGCGGCTCCTCGACCTCTACGGTCAAGGGCGAGAGCCTCGTCGACACCGTCGAGACCCTCAATGCCTACCAGATCGACTGCATCGTCGTGCGCGATAAGCACGCCGGTGCTCCCTACATCGTCACGCAGAACTCGCCCGCGAGCGTTATCTGCGCCGGTGACGGCAAGCACAACCACCCCACGCAGGCTCTGCTCGACCTGTACACCATCTGGGAGCACAAGGGCGACTTCCACGGTCTGAAGGTCGCTGTCGTCGGCGATATCGCGCACTCCCGTGTCTGCGGCTCGCTGATCCCCGCCCTTAAGATTATGGGCTGCGAGACCTACGCCGTCGCCCCCGGCACGCTGCTGCCGCCGTCGCCCGAGGTCCTGGGCTGCGACCACGTGACGAGCGACCTCGATTCCGTCCTGCCCGAGCTGGACGTCGTCTACATGCTGCGCGTGCAGCAGGAGCGCCTCGAGGGTGCCCCGTTCCCGACCATTCGCGAGTACCACAAGCTCTTCGGCCTGACCAAGGACCGCGAGAAGCTCATGAAGCCCGACGCGATCATCTGCCACCCGGGCCCCATCAACCGCGGCGTCGAGTTCGACTCCTATATGGCCGACCACCCGCAACGCTCCGTCATCCTGGAGCAGGTCTACGCCGGTATCTGCGTGCGTATGGCTATCCTGTATCTGCTGCTTGGAGGTGCCGATAATGGCCTTGCTTCTTAAGAATGCCCACGTCGTCGACCCGTCCGTCGAGCTTGACGGTGTCGTTGACGTCCTGATTGACGGCGACAAGATCGCCGAGGTCGGCGAGAATCTCGCCGTCGAGGGAGCCGAGGTCCGCGACCTTTCCGGCAAGTATCTCGTCCCCGGCCTGGTGGATATGCACGTTCACCTTCGCGAGCCTGGCTACGAGGTCAAAGAGGACATCGAGAGTGGCACCCGCGCTGCTGCCAAGGGCGGCTTCACCGGCGTGTGCGCCATGCCGAACACCGATCCCGTCACCGATAACGGCACCGTCGTGGAGTTCGTCAAGTCCCGCGCTGCCGAGGTCGGTCACTGCCGCGTCTATCCGTCGGGCGCCATGACCCGCGGTCTTAAGGGCGAGGCCATGTCCGAGATGGGCGATATGGTCGCCCACGGCGCCGTCGCCTTCACCGACGACGGTCGCGGCGTGCAGGGTGCGGGCATGCTCCGTCGCTGCATGGACTACGGCAAGATGTTCGGCAAGGTCTTTATGAGCCACTGCCAGGACGAGGATCTGGTCGGCCACGGCCAGATCAACGAGGGCAAGGTCTCGACCCGTCTGGCTCTCGAGGGTTGGCCGGCTGCCGGCGAGGAGCTCCAGATCGCCCGCGACATCGAGATCGCCAAGCTGACTGGTGCCAAGCTGCACATTCAGCACATCTCCACCGCCCATGGCCTGGAGATCGTGCGTGCCGGTAAGGCCGCTGGCGTTCAGGTTACCTGTGAGGCCACCCCGCATCACATGTTCCTGACCGAGAACGACCTGGACGAGACCTACAACACCTCGCTCAAGGTCAATCCGCCGCTGCGTACCGAGGAGGATGCCGAGGCCATCCGTCAGGGCGTCATCGACGGCACCGTCGACGTTATCGTCACCGATCACGCTCCCCACACCCCGTGGGAGAAGGCCCGCGAGTTCGAGCTTGCGCCCTTTGGCATGATCGGTCTCGAGACCTCGCTGTCGCTCGTGCTCACCGAGCTGGTCAACACGGGCAAGATGAGCATGGGCCGTATGGTCGAGCTCATGGCCATCAAGCCGCGTGAGATCCTGGGCCTCGACCAGGTTCAGGTCAAGGCGGGCTCCGTTGCCGACCTGACCGTGTTCGACCCCTCTGCCACCTGGACGGTCGGCGAGGACGGTTACGAGTCGCGCGCCGAGAACTCCGGTTTTGCCGGCCGCACGCTTACCGGTCGTGCCACCGATGTGTTTGTCGGCGGTAAGCAGACGCTCGCCGACGGCTGCATCTGCTAGCATAGCCTTATCGCTTTTGTGCGCGGTGCCCTTGCGGTGCCGCGCTTTCTGTTCGTTTTGACCATGCAACCGCATGGGGGATTGGAGCGTCTATGCCCACACCTTCCACTGCACGCATGCACGACTTCGAGGTCGTCTCGAACCAGGAGATCGCCGACGGCATCTTCTCGCTCGTCATCTCGGCCCCCAAGCTTGCAAGTGCGCTCAAGCCCGGTCAGTTTGTGAACATTGCCGTGCCCGGCGATGCGTCCTCGCTGCTTCGCGTGCCCCTGAGCTTCTATCGCGCCGACGCCCAGGCCGGTACCGTCGAGCTGTGGTACGCCGTCGTGGGTGACGACACCCGTCGTCTGTCGCAGATGGCCCCCGGCTCCAAGTCCAACCTGTTGGGCCCTGGCGGCCGCGGCTGGCTTGTTCCCGAGGGCACCAGGAAGGCCCTGCTCGTCGCCGGTGGCATCGGCGTTCCGCCTGTGCTGTGTCTTGCCGGTATGCTTGCCGAGCAGGGCGTGGATGTTGACGTGTGCCTGGGCTTTGGCACCGCTTCCAAGGCCGTGGGTGTCGATGAGTTTCGCGCGCTGGGCGCCACGGTCAACGTTTGCACCGACGACGGCTCGCTCGGCACGCACGGTTTTTGCACCGATCCTGCCGCCGAGCTGCTCGGCGAGGGCGGCTACGACTACGTCGCCAGCTGCGGCCCCGCTGTCATGATGAAGAAAGTCGCCGCCGCTGCCGCCGAGGCCGGTGCGTACTGCGAGGTGTCGCTTGAGCGCATGATGAGCTGTGGCTTTGGCGCCTGCAACACCTGCAATGTCGAGACGGTCGACGGTATGAAGGGTGCTTGCATGTGCGGCCCCGTGTTCGATGCTTCCAAGGTGGTGGTCTTCTAGTGGGTACCGTGAACATGGCCGTCGATTTCGGCGGCGTCAAGATGCAGAACCCCATCAACACCGCAGCCGGTACTTTTGGTTACGGTTGGCAGTTCCAGAACTTCTTTGATGTTTCCCAGCTGGGCGCCATCACCACCAAGGGTTGCGCTGCCGAGCCCTGGCCCGGCAACCCCGCGCCCCGCATGGCCGAGATCCCCGGCGGTATGATCAACTCCGTGGGCCTTCAGAACCCCGGCGTGGCCGCCTTTGCCCGCGAGTCCGGTCCGTGGCTCGAACAGCTGTCCAAGGACGGCTGCCAGGTCATCTGTCAGGTTGCCGGCCACTCCGTTGACGAGTTTGTCCGCGCGCTCGAGATGTATGTCGAGCTGTGCCCCTGGGCTGCCGGCTACGAGATCAACGTGAGCTGCCCTAATATCGCCGCCGGCGGTGCCGCCATGGGCTCTACGCCCGAGGGCGCCTCATCCGTTATGGCTGCCTGCCGCAAGGTGACCGATAAGCCGCTGTTCGTGAAGATGGCGCCGGTCAACGTCGCCGAGATTGCCAAGGCCCTCGAGGCTGCCGGCGCCGACGGCCTTTCGGTCATCAACTCCATTCAGGGCATGGCCATCGACGTCCATACCCGCAAGTCCCGCGTGGCCAAGCCCAAGGGCGGCCTTTCGGGCCCGCTGTGCCACCACATCGCCGTGCGCATGGTCTGGGAGGTTGCCCAGGCCGTCGATATCCCCATCAACGGCCTGGGCGGTGTCATGACCGGCGAGGATGCGGCCGAGTTTATCCTGGCCGGCGCCACCTGCGTGTCGGTCGGCATGGCCAACTTCGTCGATCCGTGCGCTTCGCTCAAGATCGCGCACGAGCTCGAGGCCTGGGCTGAGTCCCAAGGCGTGAAGGACATCAACGAACTGGTAGGTGCTTTCGAATGCTAGAGACCGATGCCCGCGACCGCGTAATCGTCGCCCTCGACTGCGATCGTGAGCGTGCGCTCGAGCTCGCCCACGAGCTTTCGGGCCATGCCGCCTGGCTTAAGGTTGGTATGACGCTCTATTACGCTGAGGGCCCCGAGATCGTCAAGACCTTTAAGGACCTGGGCTTTAAGGTCTTCCTTGACCTTAAGTTCCATGATATTCCGCATCAGGTTCGCGGTGCCGCCCGTTCGGCCTCGCTTGCCGGTGCCGACCTGCTCTCGGTTCACGGCTTGGGTTCGGGCGCCATGCTCGCTGCCTGCCGCGAGGGTGCCGAGGAGGCGCGCGAGGACCGCGCCAAGCTCGTCGCCATCACCGTGCTCACGAGCATGAATCAGGATGCCTTGAGCGAGATCGGCGTCGAGTCGCCCGTGGCCGAGGAGGCCGCCCGCCTGGCAAAGCTCGCTCAGGCCAACGGCATCGATGGCATCGTGTGCTCGCCGATGGAGGCTCACGACATGCGTGAACTGCTGGGTCCCGATGCTCTGATCGTGACTCCGGGTGTGCGTCCGGTGGGTGCCGCCCTTGGTGACCAGTCCCGCGTGGCGACGCCTTCCCAGGCTATCGAGCGTGGCGCAAGCCACATTGTGGTGGGCCGTCCCATCACCGGTGCCGACGATCCGGTTGCCGCCTTTGACGCCATCGTCGCTGAGCTGGTCGAAAACGTCGCGTAAAAGATTCCCCTAAGTCACCACTTTTGGGTTTCATTAGCACAAAATAGCCCCTGTGCCTGCGTAAACTTTCCCATCCTTTGTGTGGAATCGCAGGTCAGGGGCTTAACTTTGGGCGCAGTATATTGCACTTTTTGCGGGTATCGTCTAACCTATGGAGCCGCGATTGGGCATTTTGTACGTTCTACGTGCTAAAATGCCAATTATTGAATCAGATATAACCCAACTATTTGGAGGTTCGAATGGCACTCCCTCAGCTTACCGACGAGCAGCGCAAGCAGGCTCTTGAGAAGGCCGCTGCCGCCCGTCATGCCCGCGCTGAGCTTCGCGAGCAGATCAAGAAGGGTGAGAAGTCCCTCGAGTCCGTGCTCAACTCCGATGATCCCATCGCTTCCCGCATGAAGGTCTCCACCCTCATCGAGTCCCTCCCTGGTTATGGCAAGGCTAAGGCCGCCAAGATTATGGAGGAGCTCGGCATCTCCGCTACCCGTCGCGTCCAGGGCCTTGGCGTCCGTCAGCGCGAGCAGCTCCTCGAGCAGCTGACCAAATAAGTGAGCGCTCAGGATTCCAAGCTCTTTGTGATTTCTGGACCGTCAGGCGCAGGGAAGGGTACGCTCGTCACTCGTGTGCGCGAGCGCCGCTCGAACCTGGGCCTGACGGTTTCGGCTACCACGCGAGCACCACGCAAAGGTGAGGTCGACGGCGTCAACTACTTTTTTCTGACGCGCGAGGAGTTCGACCGCCGCGTGGCAAACGGTGAGTTTGTTGAGTGGGCCGAGGTCCACGGTAACTGCTACGGCACGTTGGTGAGCGAGGTCACATCCAAGCTCGCCTCTGGCGCATCTCTGATTTTGGAGATCGATGTCCAGGGCGCCCTGCAGGTGAAGGAGCGTTTCCCCGAGGCCGTGTTGATCTTTATCAAGCCGCCTTCGCTTGAGGTACTCCGCGAGCGCCTGGTCGGTCGCGGTACCGAGACGCCCGAGACGATTGAGCTGCGTATGGCAAACGCCGCCGATGAGCTTGCCCTTGCCGACCGCTACGACGACGTCGTGGTTAATGACGATCTCGACCGCGCGACCGATGAGCTCGTTCGCGTTCTCGATATGCATGAAAGGATCTGAGGTCCGTGTCCGTTGTAAAGCCTTGCATTGACGATCTTCTGGAGAAGACCGATCACAACCGCTTCCTGCTCGCTTCGCTTGCCTCCAAGCGCGCCTGCGACATTAACAGCATGCTGCGTGGCCAGCACAACCGCGTGCTTGCCGTCCAGGATGTCGATGACATCACCATCGGGCTTTCCGGTGCCGATACCATTTCGATGGCTATGGACGAGATTGTCGACGGCGACATCTCTTACGACGAGGCCCGTTACGAGAAGGCGCTCGGCCACAAGGTTGCTGAAGCCTAAATGGCGGCTCGCGTCTGCCTGGTCCACTATCACGAGGTTGGACTGAAGGGTAAGAACCGCGCACATTTTGAGCATATCCTCATGGATAACATCAAGGCGGCCTTGGCCGCCTTTTCCGTGAATGCCGTGTCTCGAATTTCCGGTTATATCCTCGTGACCTTTAACGAGCATCAGGCCGACGAGGCGGCGCGTGTCATTCGCACCGTTCCCGGCGTTGCTCGCGTGTCCTTGGCGTATCACACCAATCGCGACCCTCAGGAGTACTGTGCCGCCGCCGTGAAGGCACTGCGCGAGTTTGGTTCCTTCGATTCGTTTAAGGTGCACGCCAAGCGCTCCAATACCGACTATGAGCTCACCTCGATTGACATCAATCGTCAGGTGGGCGAGGTGCTGTGCGAGGCCTTCCCCGATAAAAAGGTTCAAATGCACGACCCCGATGCGATGGTGCACGTACTGGTGGTCCAGGGTAGCGTTTATGTGTACGCGCGCTCTGAGCGCGGCGTGGGCGGTCTGCCGGTGGGTTCTGCCGGCAAGGTCGTGACGCTGCTGTCGTCGGGTATTGATTCTCCGGTGGCGACCTGGATGCTCGCGCGTCGCGGCGCGGTGTGCGTGCCGGTACATTTCTCAGGTCGTCCGCAGACGCCCGACACGAGCGAGTATTTGGTGCAGGACATCATCCGTGCGCTTGAGCCGGGTGTCCAGATCGGCCGCCTGTACGTGGTGCCGTTTGGCGACTGCCAGCGTGAGATTTCGGTCACCTGTCCCAGCAACCTGCGCGTGATCATGTATCGCCGCATTATGTATTCGGTTGCCGAGCGCATTGCACACATCGAGGGCGCCAAGGCCATCGTGACGGGCGAATCGCTTGGACAGGTTGCCTCCCAAACGCTTGAGAATATCATGGCCGTTAACGAGGCCGTGAAGATCCCCGTGTTCCGTCCTCTCATCGGTTCGGACAAGCAGGAGATTATCGCGCGCGCCGAGGAGATTGGTACGTTCGATATCTCGACTGAGGCCGCTCCCGACTGCTGCACGCTGTTTATGCCGCGCCGTCCCGAGACGCACGCTAAACTCGATGCCGTGCATGAGGCCTGGGAGTTGTTCGATCACGAGGAGATGATCGAGCGCCTGCTCAAGCAGACCGAGTATATCGACTTCGAAAGCAACACGTATAAGGCCCCTAAGACCTTAAAACGCAAACATTCGGAGCTTGCTCCGCGTGAGATTTACCAAAATCACGAGTAAATTTGTGCATAGACCGACGATGCGCCTACATCGTCGGCCTTTTGCTATCTGGGCATTTTGCGGCTAAGTGTTCATTTGCTGACGTGTGCCTGAATAAATGGACAGATTTGTGCAAGGTTTTGGTCGGTTTTTGGTTTGACCGTTAAAACCGGTTTTGGAGCGTGGCTGTTGTGGAGCTCCTTTCCTGACACGATGGTGTTGGGAGGTTTTGCTATGGCGCAGCGCGAACAACACGAACGAGTCAAACGGATGGACCGCTTGGCGGACAAGCTGTTCGGTCATAAGGCAGTGGTGATGGCGATACTGGTCGTCATTGCGATGGCGAGTGGACTGGCGATGGCGAACCTTGGCGGCGGTGCCGGTGGCGTGTCGTTTGAGCGCACTGACGGTTCAGGCTCGTTGGTGGAGCCGGGATCCGGTGATGCCTCGAGCGGAAAGACATCCGAAGGTTCTTCGGCTAAGGCTTCTGCCGCGGTAGAGGTCTATGTCGATGTCGACGGCGCCGTTGTGTCGCCCGGTGTATATCGTCTCAAGGACGGCGCGCGGGTGGCTCAGGCGATTGATGCCGCCGGCGGGCTTACGCCCGAGGCAGACGTTACGGGGCTTAACCGGGCATCCAAGGTCACTGATGGACAAAAAATCCACGTTCCAACGGTGGGGGAGCAGCAGGCGTCCATTGCGGAAGCCGGTGTTGATGGTGGGGCTTCCGCATCATTGGGCGTGAGTGGCGCAACGGGCCTAGTCAACATCAATACGGCAAGCGCGGCAGAGTTGCAGACGCTCTCGGGCATCGGTCCCTCCATGGCGCAGTCGATTATCGATGAGCGGACAAAGAACGGTGCTTTTGCCTCGGTTGACGATCTGATGCGTGTGTCGGGAATCGGCGAGAAGAAGCTTGCCAAAATCAAAGATTGCATCTGCGTATGAGTGCGACCGAGCGCGAGCATGTGATGCCTCCGCGGCCCCTGATGCCGTGGACGATGGCCCTGTGTGCCGGCGTGTGCATGAGCTGCGCCTTGGTGCTCAACGTGGCCGCTGATGTGCTGCTGAGGGAGCAGGCGCCGGCGGTCGGGCTGCTATGGGCCATTCCCGTTGCGGCGGCGGTATTCGTTGTGCTGGCTCAATTTTGTGCACCGCTTGCTCCTTGGAAGCGGTGGCTGTATGCCGCGTCCGTCGGTCTCGTGGCGGGAGCGGTCGTCTCGGCGTGGTGGGCTGCGGGCGCGCTCAACGCCTCGAAGGCGCTCGACGCTCGAGCGGCAAGCGGCCTCGAGTTTGTCGTGCAGGGCGATCCATCCATAAACGACGACGTGTATTCCTATACCTGCGAGGCACGTGCGGACGGTAAGAACTTGGCAACGGTTCGCCTATCGTGCGACCTCGAGCTCAAGGTCGGGGCGCACGCGCGTGTTATCGGTCGCGTTTCACGTTTTGAGAACGATGCATATGGACGATCGCGCGTGCTCCGAGGCGAGGTGCGCAAGGTTAAAGTCGTTCGGATTGTGTCGGTCGACGAGTGCTCTCCGGGGCCGCTGCTTCGGCTGCGAAATGGGCTGCTTGCGTCCATCGCGCCTGCGACCGACCCGGCGCGTGCGCTCATAGCCGGTGTCATCTGCGGTCGTTCGGCCGAGCTGCGCGCCCAGCCGGCGGGCGACTGGTTTTCGGTGACGGGAACGGCGCATCTTATCGCCGTCTCGGGCAGCCATTTGGCTATCGTGGGATTTGTAATCGAGGGTGTATTGCAAAAGACTCGGTGCTCACGTGGTCTTCACCGGGCGATATTGGCGATAACGCTTATGGGCTACGCTGCCTTTACGGGCGCGTCTCCCTCGGCCGTGCGCGCGTGCTGCATGGTGTTCGCGACGCTTGTCGTAAACGGCGCGGAGCGTCGCCGGCACGGCGCATCGGCACTCTTCGTAACCATGTCCATCTTTGTGCTACTGCGACCGACGGTGCTGTTCGATATGGGCTTTCAGCTTTCATGTGCCAGCGTCTTTGCCATTCTGTGCTTTTGCCCCTATGCGACCTACGCTTTGGGTGAGCTGGGTGTGCCATCGGGCGTTGCCAGCATGCTTTCCGTCACGCTGTGCTCGCAACTGGCGACTCTTCCCATTACCATTCCCGCCTTCGGTACGTTCTCGCTCATTGCTCCGTTGGCAAATGCGGTCATCGGTCCGGTGGTGAGCGTACTGCTTGCTGTGTCCATCGTGCTGGTTCCCTTTTCGCTCGTGGGACCGTTGCGGACTTGGGCGCTCGTTGTGCCCATGATTGCCGCCCGTTGCGCGCTGTTCTTCGAGCAGCTGTTTGCCGCCGTGCCTGGTGCATCTGTGAGTGTGCCGCCCGAAAGCATGTGGATTTTCCTAGTGCCGTGTTTGCTGGCGGTTCTGTTGGTCTGGTGGCCGCGTCCCCGTGCACGTCCTATGGCGGTGGGGCTTGCATGCCTGGTGCTCTTGGCTGCGATTCCGTACGTCTACTGGGATCGATTCGCTCCGCCTTCGGTGACGGTGCTCGATGTTGGCCAGGCGGATGCGATTCTTATCCGCCAGGGCGACGCATTAGCACTCGTCGACTGCGGGCTCGATGGGC
Organism: uncultured Collinsella sp.; assembly: GCA_902464565.1. Classification (GTDB taxonomy): domain Bacteria; phylum Actinomycetota; class Coriobacteriia; order Coriobacteriales; family Coriobacteriaceae; genus Collinsella. Next base: position 16,623 of record CABQJV010000017.1, on the reverse strand, counting down.
GCGTGGTAGCGGCGTTGGTTCGCAATAACGTGCACCATATCGATGCCGTCTTTGTGACGCATTGGGATGAGGATCACTGGGGTGGTCTACCTGCCGTGCTCGAACAGTTTTCGGTCGGAACGATTGCCGTGGCGGCGGATGCGTTGGAGGATGCTCCTGCCGAGGTATTGAATCGACCTGGCGTTGAGTATCGGCAGGTGCGCCGTGGGGATACGGTCGACATCGGCTCATTTTGTGCCCGCGTGATGTGGCCGTTCGAGTCCGTAGATGGCGAGGGAAATGAGGACTCGCTTGTCCTGCTACTCTCTTATGTTCAGGAAGGCAAGAGCCTGCGTATGCTCCTCACTGGTGATGCCGAGCTCGACCAAGAACGGGAATTCGTGCAGGAGGTGGGGGATATCGATGTCCTTAAACTTGGGCATCACGGCTCCAAGGTTTCAGTCGATGGTGAGTTGCTGGACGTCCTGAGACCCGAGCTTTCCCTCGCGAGCGCCGGCAAGGGGAATCGATACGGTCATCCGTCGGATGCCTGCATCGATACCGTTCAGGAAGCGGGCGGTGCGTTCGCATGCACCATCGAACACGGTGATATCACCATCAGCCCGACCGCAAAGGGCTTCGCGATGCGATGCCAGCGACCGTGACGACGTCGTTGGCGTGTGGTGGGCCCCTGGGCTAGAATGGCACGGAACGAATACGAAGGCCTGCGGGAGGGGAGCGTAATGTCCGAAACCGGTCTGCTGCCGGCATATCTGATCGTCGGTACCGACGGCGTCAAGCGCGATCACGCCGTCTCGCGTATGAAGGCGCGTCTGGAAAAGTCGGGAATGGTCGAGTTCAACCTCGACGAGCGCGACATGACCAAGGACCCCGATATCGAGTCCATTATCGGATCGCTTAACACCTTTCCGATGGGCAGCGAGTTTCGCTTGGTAATCCTTGATGGCTGCTCAAAGCTCGCTAAGGCGGTCTCGGAGCCGCTTGTCGACTATCTGGCGAGTCCCAGCCCCACGACGGTCTGCCTCATCATCGCCGACTCGCTTGCCAAGAACACGCGCCTGTATAAGGCGATCGCTAAAATCGACAAGAAGGCCGTGATCGATTGCTCCGGCACCAAGCGCTGGGAGCTACCGCGCCGCGTGCAACAGATGGCGACGCAGCACGGCAAGTCGATCTCGACGGCGGCCGCCGAGGAGCTCGTCTCGCGTTCGGGTGAAAACACGCGCATGCTCGATAACGACTTGGCTAAGCTTGTCCAGATGGTCGAGGCGCCCCAGATTGAGCTTGCCGATGTGGAGCGCTGGATTGTACGTACGGCCGAGGTTCAACCCTGGGACTTTCTCAATGCAGTCTCGGCCCGTGACATGCGCCGCTCGCTCGAGCTCTTCAATCTACTGCCCGCCAAGAGCTACGTGTGGACGTACACATTGTTGTGCGGCCGCATTCGCGAGCTTATCGTTGCCAAGGCGCTCGATGCGCGCGGACAGGGTCGTGAGCTGGCCGCAACGCTCAAACTCCAGTCCTGGCAGGTCAAGAATCACCTGACCTGGGCACGTCGCTTTTCGATGGCAGAGCTCGTCGCAGCGCTCGAGGGTGCCGTTGATGTGGAGCTCGCGCTCAAGGGTTCGGCCGATTCTCAGACCGCGCTTTTGCTCTGGATTACGAACATCTTGAGAAAATCGTGATGATACCTGCCTATTTGACAAATTCGTTCTATCCCTTTGAGGGGGAGCGTGCTATAGTAGGCGCTTGCATGACCTCACCGTGTCTCAGAGGTGTCATACATTTTTTGCAAGGAACTCGAAAGGAACTCCAGAAGTGGCAAACATCAAGTCTCAGAAGAAGCGTATCCGCACCAATGAGGCAGCTCGCATGCGTAACAAGGCTGTCAAGTCCGAGCTCAAGACGCTGACCAAGCACGTCCAGTCCGCCGTCGCCGAGGGCGACGCCGAGAAGGCCCAGGCTGCCCTCAAGACTGTCACCAAGCGTCTCGACATGGCTGCCGCCAAGCATGTTATCCACAAGAATCAGGCTTCCAACCGCAAGTCCGGTCTTGCCAAGCTCGTGAACAGCATCAACGCCTAAGTTGTAAATTTCACACCAAACAGATTACGCGCATAAATGGAGCCTGTTTTATGGAACAGGCTCCATTTTTTGTACCGCTCGGGTAAGATAGTCCGCATGAATACTTCAATTGACATTTCCCACATCCGCAACTTCTCAATCGTTGCGCACATCGACCATGGCAAGTCCACGATCAGTGACCGTATCCTCGAACTCACCCATACAGTCGACGAACGCGACATGGAGTCGCAGCTGCTCGACACCATGGATATCGAGCGCGAGCGCGGCATCACAATCAAGTCCAATGCCGTTCGCGTGTCCTATGACGCCGACGATGGCGAGACGTATCAGTTCAATCTGATCGATACGCCGGGCCACGTGGACTTTACCTATGAGGTCTCGCGCTCGCTGGCAGCCTGTGAGGGCGCGGTGCTCGTTGTCGACGCCACGCAGGGCGTTGAGGCGCAGACCGTCTCTAACGCGACGCTCGCCATGAACGCCAATCTGGACATTGTGCCGGCCATCAACAAGATCGACCTGCCCTCGGCTCATCCCGACGAGGTTAAGACCGAGATCGAGGATGACCTGGCGATCCCTGCCGATGATGCCGTGTGCGTCTCGGGCAAGACCGGCGAGGGCATCCACGATCTGCTGGAGTCCATTGTCTTTCTGATCTCTCCGCCCAAGGGCGATGCGAATGCACCGCTTAAGGCACTCATTCTGGATTCATACTTCGACGAGTATCGTGGCGTCGTCGCCACGGTGCGCATCTTTGACGGCTCCATCAAAAAGGGCGATACCCTGCGCATGATGCAGGCAAAGGGCGACTTTTTGGTCGATGGCGTGGGCGTCAAGCGTCCCGCCGAGACTCCGGTTGACGCGCTGACGGTCGGCGAGGTCGGTTACGTGGTCACGGGCCTGAAGGACCCCGAGGCCGTTCGCGTGGGCGATACCCTCACGTGGGCGTCGAATCCCTGCCCCGAGCCGCTTCCCGGCTACCGCGAGGCCAAGCCCATGGTCTATACGGGCCTGTTCCCGATCGATAACAAGGACTACGAGAACCTGCGTGACGCGCTCGATAAGCTGCACGTCAACGACCCGTCGTTGGTGTGGGAGCCCGAGACCTCGGTGGCGCTCGGCTTTGGTTTCCGCGTGGGCTTCTTGGGCCTGCTGCATATGGAGGTCGTTAAGGAGCGCCTGGAGCGTGAGTTCAATCTTGACCTCATTGCCACGAGCCCTTCGGTGGACTATCACGTCTACAAGACTGACGGCGAGATGATTGATGTCCGCAGCCCGCAGGATCTGCCCGAGGCCACGCGCATCGAGCGTATCGAGGAACCCTACCTCAAGGCAAAGATCATCTGCCCGCCTGAGTACACGGGTGCCGTCATGCAGCTCGCCATCGAGCACCGCGGCGTTACGACCGACATGATCCACCTGACGAGCAAATCGGTCGAGATGCGCTTCGATATGCCGCTCGCCGAGCTCATCTTGGACTTCTTTGACCAGCTCAAGAGCCGTACCAAGGGCTATGCCTCGCTCGACTACGAGTTCAACGAGTACCGTCCCTCCGAGCTTGTGAAGCTCGATATCTTGCTTTCGGGTGATGAGGTGGACGCGCTGTCGTTTATCGTCCATAAGGACAAGGCCTATGGCCTGGCCCGTGGTCTGTGCGACAAACTTAAGGAGATCATCCCGCGTCAGCTGTTCGAGGTTCCCATCCAGGGTGCTATCGGCAACAAGATCATCGCCCGTTCTACCGTCAAAGCGCGTCGCAAGGACGTTCTTGCAAAGTGCTACGGCGGCGATATCTCGCGTAAGCGCAAACTGCTCGAGAAGCAGAAAGAGGGCAAGAAGCGCATGAAGGCCATCGGCTCAGTCGAGGTCCCGCAGGAGGCCTTTATGGCGATCCTCAAGGTGGACGAGTAGGGCTATGGCGCTTTCTGAATACAGCAAGCGGCTGCTGGGCGCTTATGCCGAGCAGCCGTTCCTTATGGCTCCCATGGCGGGCGTGACCGACCCTGCCTACCGCATCATGTGCCGCCGCCGCGGTGCCAACCTTGCCTACAGCGAGATGGTGAGCGTGGCGGGCCTTGCCTATGCCAGCAACAAGACCTGGCGCCTGGTGCTACCGGCCGACGAGGAGCAGCAGATTTGCGTGCAGCTCTTTGGCTCCAAGCCCGATCAGTTTGCGAGCGCCGTCGCCGCCGTCGAGGAGCGCGTTGGCGATCGCCTGTCGCTCATCGACATCAACATGGCCTGTCCTGCCCGCAAGGTTGTCACCAAGGGCGAGGGCTCGGCCCTTATGCGCACGCCCGATTTGGCCGAGAAGATCGTCGAGGCCACGGTGGGCGCGGCTCACGTGCCCGTGACCGTAAAGATCCGCAAGGGCTTTTACGCCGAGGACCGTAATGCCGCAACGTTTGCCCAGATGCTCGAAGGGGCGGGCGCCTCCGCAGTTGCCGTGCACGGTCGTTGTGCCACGCAGCTCTATATGGGGCAGGCCGATTGGTCTGTCGTCGATGAGGTCGCAGATGCTGTCGAGATTCCCGTGATTGGTTCGGGCGATGTGTTCTGCGCCGAGGATGCCGCGGAGCATCTGCGCAGTTCTGGTGCCAGCGCGGTGTTTATCGCGCGCGGCATCTACGGTAATCCCTGGGTGTTCGGTGATGCTCGCGCCCTTGCGCTCGATGGCATACCGGTGCCGGCGCGCAGCTCCGTCGAGCGCCTGGACGCCCTGCGTGAACACCTAACGCTGACGCACGAGCTTCTGCCGCTCATGTCGCGTGCCCGCACGTACGCAAGCTGGTACTTAAAAGGCATGCCCCATGCCGCCGCTTGGCGTGCCCATGTGGTGCGCTGTTCCACATACGAGGAGTTTATGGTGCTGGTCGATGAGATCGAGCGCGATGTGGTGGCCTGCGAGGCCGCACTTGCCGCCGGCGAATCGGTGCCCCCTCATCCGCTGGAGGCTTAAGGGTGGCCGTTACCGCGCTGTACGTGCACGTGCCGTTTTGCGCTCAAAAGTGCCGGTACTGCGACTTTGACTCGCGCAGTTTTGCTCCGTGCGACCTGAGCGCTGCGCTCGATGCCTATTTTGAGCAGTTGTACGCGCGCCTCGATGCTTTTGGCAAAGCTGGGGCCCTTGACCAGATCCGCACCGTCTATGTTGGCGGCGGTACGCCGTCGCTGGCGGGGGAGCGCTTGGTGGAGCTGGCGCGGCGTATTCGTGCGTCGTGCGCCCCTGTTGAGTTTACCTGCGAGGCCAATCCTGAGTCGCTGACCGCCGAGCTTGCCGCTGCGCTTGCCAAGGTTGGTGTTACACGCGTCTCTCTGGGCGTGCAAACGCTCGATAACACCGAACTTACCGCCATCGGCCGTATTCACGATGCCGATCGGGCGCTCGCCGCCATCGCGACGGTCAAGAACGCTGGGCTTGACGTGTCGTGCGACCTTATGTGCGGACTTCCCGGGCAGACCGCAGCGAGTTGGAAGCGCACACTCGATGGCGTGCTGGCGGCGGCTCCGCATCATGTGTCGGTCTACCCGCTCACGCTTGAGGAGGGGACGCCCCTTTATCGCATGGCGTGCCGCGACGAGTTGCTCGAGCCTGATGAGGATTTTCAAGCTTCGTGCATGGATGTGGCGCGTGAGCGTCTGGGTGCGGCCGGCTATCATCCCTATGAGGTGGCAAGCTATGCGCTCGACGGCCATGAGTGCGCCCATAACATTGCCTACTGGACCGGACGGGGCTACCTGGGCCTGGGTCGTTCCGCCGCGGGCATGCTCGACGCCGAGGATTTCGACCGTCTTGTAGGTTTGTTCCCCGGCGTGTCTTCTCGAGGCGATTCGTACCGCGTGCGTCTGGTGCAACGTGACGATGTCGCGACGGCGTTCGAGGCCGAATATCTGTCGCAGCGCGAGGCTGCGGCCGAAGACCTGATGCTTGCTTGTCGCATGACGCGCGGTGTCGCGTCCGACCTTTTGGTTCGCGCGGCTCGTGTCATCCCGGCCGATGAGCTGGCAGCTGCCTGCAATCGCGCGCTCGAATTGGGTCTTGCCACTTGGGTGCCCGAGACGCTCGGGGTCCATGAGGGACCTTTCACTTCGGCAGATGTCGTCGCGGGCTATGTTCGAGCTCGTCTGGCGCCGACACACTTGGGCTGGCTCGATGGAAATGTTCTGTTCGAGCTGTTTTGGGATCTAGCTTAGGCCGCTCGGGTAGAATTACCGGAATATATACGCTGCTGTGAGCAGGAGGTTGCCGCGCATGGCGACGATGAACGAAAAAGATTATTACGAGATTCTGGGTGTCTCCAAGGACGCCACCTCGCGTGATATTCAAAAGGCCTTTCAGCAAAAGGCCCGCAAGCTCCATCCGGACGTCAACAAAGAGCCGGATGCCGAGGAAAAGTTTAAAGAGGTTTCCGAGGCCTACGCCGTGCTTTCGGATGAGCAAAAACGTGCGCGCTACGACGCCATGCGCTCGGGCAATCCCTTTGCCGGTGCTCCTACGGCTTCGCCCTATGGTGGCGGCTACGCCGGCAACACAGGCTATGGCAATCCCTTTGAGGGCGGCTTTCCCTTTGGTGGCGCCTGGGGCCAGCAGCGTCGCGGCCAGGCTGCCTACAATCCCGAGAACGGCGCCAATGTGGTCGTCGATATCAAACTTGACGCCAAGGAGGCCAAGGGCGGTGCCCGCAAGACCGTCCGCTACACGCGTTTCGATACATGCGGACATTGCGGCGGCTCGGGTTCTGTCTCCTCCGAGCATGCCCATACCTGCCCGAGCTGCGGCGGCCGCGGCCACATCGACGTCGACCTGTCCTTCCTGTTTGGTGCGGGCACGTTTCAGTCAGTCTGCCCCGAGTGCGGCGGTTCCGGTAAGGTCGTCGCCGACCCCTGCCCCGATTGCGGCGGCAGCGGGCGAACTCGTGTGACCTCCGAGCAGACGATTGAGTTTCCTGCCGGCACGCACGATGGCGACGAGGTCCGCATTAGCGGTATGGGTCACGCTGGCACCAACGGTGCCTCGGGTGGCGATCTAGTCGGCCGCGCCCATGTTGAGTCCGAGCGCTTGGAAGGCAAAGCTCGTACCGGTTTTTACCTGATGGGCATCGTGGCGCCGTTTTTGGTGCTGTCGGCCATTTCGGGCGTGTTCTCGGCCTTTGCCGTGATGTGCTTTATTCCGTTTACCATGGGCCTGTTTATGGTGCTTTCGGACGGTGTGCTTCATCGTAGTCTGCTGTGGTGGAAGCGCGGTGCGATGCAGTTTGCCAACGGTTTTGCCAACGGCTTCATGTTCGCGCTCGTGTCGGTTTGGTTCGCGAGCTGCTCGCAACGTGCCATGCTTTCGCCCTACGCAATGCAATAACATCAAACCCTCTGTTTGCGGTCGGCCCAGCTTGGGTATAGGACGCACTGTGACAATAATGAAAGTCGGAAGGATTCGGTCGTGTCGGAAAATAGGGATTACTACGAGGTGCTTGGCGTCGACAAGGATGCCGACGCGCGGACGATTAAGCGTGCGTTTCTAAAGAAGGCCCGTACCGTACATCCGGATGTTTCGGACGACCCCGAGGCCGAGGCCAAGTTCAAGGAGCTCAACGAGGCCTATTCCGTTCTTTCCGATGAGCAGAAGCGTGCTAACTACGACCGTTACGGCACTGCTGACGGCCCTGGTGGTTCGGGTTACGTCGATATCAACGATATCTTTGGTGGCATGGGCATGGACGACTTGTTCTCGTCGTTCTTTGGCGGCGGTGCCGGCGGTGGCGCCCGCAGCCGTCGTGAGCGTCGTCGCGGACGTGACATGGCCATCTCGCTTTCGGTGACCCTTGAGGAGGCGGCGCTCGGCTGCAAAAAGACGATCAGTTATGACCGCCTTGCTCCTTGCGAGGACTGTAATGGCACCGGTAGGGCAGAGGGCGCACAGGAAAAGCAGTGCGGCCGCTGCCACGGTACGGGCTACGTCACGACGGTTCAGCGTTCGTTCCTGGGCCAGGTTCAGTCTTCCTCGCCTTGCCCCGACTGCCATGGCGAGGGTACGGTTATCGACCATCCCTGCGAGACCTGCGACGGTCAGGGCCGCACGCCTTCGCACGAAAAGATCGACATCGATATTCCCGCCGGCGTTTCGACCGGTCGCCAGCTGCGCGTGAGCGGCTTTGGCGAGGCCGGCCTTCGCGGCGAGCCCTCGGGCGACCTGATTGTCAACGTGCGTGTTGCCGACCATGAGCGCTTTAAGCGCAACGGGGACGACCTGTACCTGGTGAGCGATATCTCGATTGCGCAGGCTGCGCTCGGCTGCGAGATCGAGGTCGAGGGCATTATGCCCGACGAGGTCGTTAAGGTGACGGTTCCCGCCGGCGCCCAGTACGGCGACACCGTGAGCGTCAATAATTACGGCATGCCGCGCATTGGCGGTGGCGGTTCGCGTGGCCGCCTGATCGTGCAGCTGCGCGTGGTCGTTCCCACCAATCTTTCCAATAAGCAGCGCGAGCTGCTCCGTGCTTTTGCCGATGAGATGGGCGATGACGTCGCTTCCGGTAAGAAGTCGGTGACCGACCGTATCAAGAGTGCCCTCGACGATATCCTCGATTAAGGAGCCCGCGTGCTCGCACCCCATATTTCCGTCGTCAACCTCGGCTGCCGTGTCAACCGGGTTGAGTCTGACCGTATCACTGCCGATCTTATGCGCCTGGGCTTTGCTATTGTGGAGCCCCAGGATGCCGATTTGATCGTCATTAACACCTGTGCCGTTACGGGCGAGGCCGAGGCTAAGACCCGTAAGGCCGTCCGTCATGCGCTGGCCTATCCGGGCGAGCCTTACGTGGTCGTAACCGGCTGCGTCGTCAACCTGCATCCCGAGGAGTTGCTGGAGCTCTCCGATCGCGTGATCGCCGAGCCGTCCAAGATTGACGTCGCCGAGCGCGTCTGCGAGGTGCTGGGTGTCGAATCCGATAGCGTTCCCGCCTGCAGCGATGGCGAGGTGGTCGATGCGCTCGGTCGCTCTCGCCTGGGCGTGAAGATTCAGGACGGCTGCAACCATCGCTGCACCTATTGCATTGTGTGGAAGGCACGCGGCCCCGAGCGCTCCGTGCCCGTTGAGTCCGTACTCGAGCAAGTTCGCGAGGCCCAGGAGGCCGGCGTGCCCGAGGTGGTGCTGACCGGTGTGAACCTGGGCGCCTACGATGGCAAGAGCGCGACCGACGAGCATGTCGAAATCGATGAGCTGCTCGAGGCCATCATGGAGCGCACGTCTATCCCGCATGTGCGCATTTCCTCGGTCGAGCCCATGGATATCTCTGAGCGCCTGCTTAAGGTTATGGCGCGCTATCCGCAGCGTATCGCCCCGTTTTTGCACCTGCCCGTGCAGTCCGGCTGCACGGCGACCCTGCATCGCATGGGCCGTCCCTATAGTGCGAAGGCCTTTGAGGACACGGTGCGTATGATTCGCGCCATCTTGCCCCAGGCGTCCCTTTCGTGCGATGTCATCGTCGGTTTTCCTGGTGAGACGGACGAGGAGTTCGAGGAATCGCTGGCGCTGTGCCGCCGTGTGGGTTTCTCGCGTATGCACGTGTTCCGCTACAGCAAGCGTCCCGGTACCCTTGCTGCCGACATGCCCGACCAGGTGCCACCCGAGGTTATGGCCGAGCGCAGCCGCCGTATGCGGGCCGCCGCACAGGAGCTCGCTATTGCCGACGCTCGTCGTCGCGTGGGCACGGTCGAGCGTGCCGTGCTCGAGTATGGCGACAACCTGACGCTCGGCTCGTTCCATCATGCCCGTCTTGACGATACCTGTGGACTTACAGCCCCGTGCCTGCTCGATGTTGCTATCATCGGAGTCGATGATTCCGGCTTGGTCCATGCACGCAGGGAGGTTCATGGAAGCCTCGAAGATTAGACTTACCGTTCCCGAGGGGATTGATCCCTCGCGCGTTTTGGGCGCCGGCGACGGCGTCCTTCGTGCGCTCGAGAGTTTGGTTCGCGCTCATGTGGTCGCCCGTGGCGATAGCATCTCCGTGAGCGGCGACCCGGACGAGGTCGAACTCGTGGCGCGCTTTTTCGAGCACGCTTTTCGCGAGGCGGCCGCCGGGCGCACGCTGTCTGCCGACGATGTCTCTCGCTGCCTGGCCGTCTTGCGCGACGGTGAGCACGAGGCTACGTCGCTTCGCGATGACGTGCTGCTTTCGTATCGCGGCCGCGTCATTCGCCCCAAGACGCTCGGCCAAAAGCGCTATGTGGATGCCATCCGCACGCATACCATCACGTTTGGCCTGGGTCCTGCCGGCACCGGTAAGACCTATCTGGCCATGGCGCTCGCCGTTGCCGCGCTCAAGCGTCACGAGGTGGGCCGTCTGATCTTGACGCGTCCGGTTGTCGAGGCGGGGGAGAATCTGGGCTTTTTGCCCGGCACCCTCGAGGAAAAGATCGATCCCTACATGCGTCCGCTTTACGACGCCCTTTTTGACATGATGGATCGCGAGCGCACCGATGAGCTTATGGAGCGCGGCGTGATCGAGATCGCCCCGCTTGCCTACATGCGCGGCCGCACGCTGAGTGATGCCTTCGTGGTGCTCGACGAGGCACAAAATACCACGCCCGAGCAGATGAAGATGTTCCTGACGCGCCTGGGCTTCAACTCCAAGTTCGTGATTACCGGCGACCTGAGCCAGCGTGACCTGGTGGGTCGTCGTGGTGGCTTGGCGGATGTCGAGAAGATTTTGGGCCGTGTCGATGATGTCGCATTTTCGCACCTCGAGCGTGCCGACGTGGTGCGCCATGCCTTGGTGGGACGTATCGTCGAGGCATACGATACTTATGATGATGTGCGCGAGAAGCGCGTACGTGACCGAAAGGAGTTCCGTTGAGTGTATTGATCAGCAACGATGCCGAGCTCGATACGCTGCTCGACGCGCAGGAGGTGGAGCACATCTGCGAGGTTGTGCTTGCCGCCGAGGGCGTTGAGCGTGAAGTCGAGATTTCCCTTTCGTATGTCGACGAGGACGAGATGCACGAGCTCAACCACGAGTGGCGCGGTATCGACCGCACCACCGATGTGCTCTCGTTTGAATGCGACTCGGCCTTTGACGAGGATATTCCCGCCGACGAGACGCTCGAGCTCGGCGATATCATCTTGGCCCCGCAGGTTATTGCCCGTCAGGCCCCCGGTTTTGGCAATAGCCCCGCTGACGAGTGTCGTCTGATGCTCGTACACGGCATGCTGCACCTGCTGGGCTATGACCATATCGAGGACGACGAGGCCGAGGTCATGGAGGCCCGCGAGGACGCCATCCTGCGCGATCTGGCGCTCGAGCGCGGCGAGGACCCCAAGCTAGTCCACGTCGGCCCCATCACCAACCACGCCCACGACTAGGAGCCGTCTATGATTCCCGGATCGAACAAGGACCATCCGTCCTTCTTAAAGTCGTTTTCCTACGCCATGGAGGGCTTCGTCACCGCCGTCAAGACCGAGCGCAACATTAAGGTCATGCTCGTGGCGGGCGTGTGCACCGTCATTGCCGGCTGTATCGTGGGCCTCGACATTGCCGAGTGGGCCACGATTATCATCTGTTGCGGCCTGGTGATTCACGGCGAGCTGTGCAACACCGCTATGGAGGCTATCGTCGACCTGGCGACCCAGGAGCTCCATCCGCTGGCCAAGCGTGCGAAGGACATCGCCGCCGCCTCTGTATACATTCTTTCCATCACCGCCGCGATTGTGGGCGTGCTGGTATTTGCCCACGCGCTCGGCTTTATTTAGAAAGGGATTCCCATGTCCGACAATATGCAGCCTACCGATGAGATCCTGGACGACGAGACTTTGGACGCGGTGGATACCGAGGGGCTCGAGGATGTCGAGGAGTTCGACCCGTTTGAGGGCATGAGCGATGAGGAGCTCGACGCCCTGTGCGACGAGGACGACAACCTCGCGGGCTTTGGCGACGTTGAGCCTGGTTTTCGCAGCGGCTTCGTGGCCCTGGTCGGACGCCCCAACGCCGGCAAGTCCACGCTGCTTAATGCCTGCTATGGCAAGAAGGTCGCCATCACCTCACCGGTGGCCCAGACGACCCGCCGCCGCATGCGCGCCGTCGTCAACCGTCCCGGCTACCAGCTGGTCTTTGTCGATACCCCGGGTATTCATAAGCCCAAGGACGGTCTGGGATCCGAGCTCAACAAGAGCGCGTTGTTCGAGCTGAACGATGTCGATGTCGTCGCGTTTTTGATTGATGCCACCAAACCGATCGGCAGGGGAGACGCCTGGGTTGCCGAGCGCGTCAAGAACGCTCGTTCCAAGAAGGTTCTGGTGCTCACTAAGGCCGATGAGGCCGACCCCGCACAGGTCATGGAGCAGCTTAAGGCAGCGCATGAGCTCATGGAATATGACGACGAGATTGTGACGTCGTCGGTCAAGAACTTCAACGTCGATGCCTTTATCGAGACCGTTGCGCACTTTTTGCCCGAGGGTCCGCGTTGGTTCCCCGAGGACATGGGTACCGACGCTTCCGACGAGACGCTCGTTGCCGAGTTTGTGCGCGAGAAGGTCTTGCGCCGCACCCGTGATGAGATTCCGCACTCCGTTGGTGTGATCTGCGATGCGCTCGAGCAGACCAAGAAGGTACTGCGTGTGCACGCCACCATTTACGTCGAGCGCGAGGGCCAAAAGGGCATCATCATCGGTAAGGGCGGCGAGATGATCAAGCATATCGGTATCGACGCCCGTCGCGATCTTGAGCGTATCTTTGGCACGCAGGTCTTTTTGGAGCTGGACGTGAAGGTCAAGGCCGGCTGGCGTGACGACGAGGCCCAGATTCGCCGCTTTGGCTACAACGCCGAGGACTAAGGACGCGCGGCGCGCATGGCAGGCTCCCGGACATATCGCACGAAGGTGCTCGTCCTCGACAAGACGAAGCTCAAAGAGATCGACCTGATCCTGACGATGCTTGACGAGCGGGGTCGGCAGGTTCGTGCCGTGGCAAAGGGCGCCCGCAAACCCGGTGGGCGCCTGGCTGCGCGCTGCGAGCTGTTCTGTACCGTTGATATGCTGCTTGCGCATGGACGGTCGCTCGACGTGGTTTCCCAGGCCGAGCTTATGGAGGCGCCGCTCGGCGTTGCGCCCGATTACGAGACGACCTGCGCCGCAAGCGCGATCGCCGAGGTCGCGCGCGTGTGCTCGTTCGAGGACGCCGAGGACCCGTTTACCTTTGCCATCACGCAGCGAGCGCTTGCCCTGGTGGGCAGCGGGCTTGACACGGCACATATGGACCTACTTGTGGCGGCATATGTCTTTAAGCTGCTGTCGCACGTTGGCTATCGACCCGATTTTTCGGCCTGCGTGCTGTGCGGAGACCCCATGCTGTCGTATTTTTCGCCCCAGGCGGGCGGCCTCATGTGCGGGTCGTGCGCGTCGAGCGTTCCAGGTGCCGAACTGGTGTCGACCGGTGAGGCCGCATGGCTGCGCGCCCTCATGTCCATGACCTTCGATGCGCTTTTGGCCGAGCGAATCGACCCGCATACCGCAGCCTTTTTGCTGGGGCTTTCGCATGTTTGGGCTGCGACGCACACCGATCAGCGCCTCCGTGCGATGGAATTCATGTTGGGTCGGTGATGATGCGCAGGCGCGGGCTGCTTGTGGTAACATACCGACCTGTTGGTACCTCGACCTTGGTTGCTCGCTCCACCGGCGGCTTCCCAGTCCGAGGCGAATCGAGTCGCCCGATGGCGACGCAAAACGAAAGGTGAAACAATGACTGTTTCCAAAGAGCGCAAGGCGGAGCTGACTGCCCAGTTCGGTAACACCCCGGTCGACACCGGCAACCCCAAGGTTCAGGTCGCCATCCTGTCCGAGCGCATCAAGGAGCTGACCGAGCACATGAAGTCCCACCAGAAGGACTTCCACACCCGTCGTGGCCTGCTCATGCTCGTCGGCCGTCGTCGTCGTCTTCTCTCCTACATCAAGAAGAACGACATCGTCGAGTACCGTGAGCTCATCAAGGCTCTGGGCATCCGCGACAACATCCAGTAGGATTTGTACATGCTAAGAGCGTCCTGCGCAGCGGGGCGCTCTTTTTGTGTAAGGGCGTGAACAATCACGCTCTGAAGCGTGGCGGGGGCAGGGGGCCCGCGTCACATGAGAAGCCTGCAGGCAAGGGGCCTGTGGGGTAAAGGAGAACAATGACACTCGTATCCAAGACCTTTGAGCTGTACGGCAAGACCTACACCTTTGAGTCGGGCGAGCTTGCCAAGCAGGCCACCGGCGCCTGTCTGGTCAAGCAGGGCGACACCACGATGCTCGACACCGTGGTCGTCTCCAAGGAGCGCAAGAACTACGACTTCTTCCCGCTGACCGTCGACTTCAACGAGAAGATGTACGCCGCCGGCCGCATCCCGGGTGGTTACCTCAAGCGTGAGGGCCGTCCCAGCGAGAAGGCCACGCTTACCGCGCGCATGATCGACCGTCCGATTCGCCCGAGCTTCCCGGACGGCTTCCGCAACGAGGTGCACATCGTCGCCACCTCGCTCGTCGCCGACCAGGTCAACCCCTTCGATGTCATCAACGTCATGGGTGCTTCCCTGGCCATGACGCTCGGCGGCGTGCCCTTCGAGGGCCCGCTTGCCTGCGTGCGCATCGGCCGTAACGTGGAGACCGGCGAGTTTATCGTCAACCCCACCTACGAGGAGCGCGAGAACTCCGATCTGGACCTGGAGCTGGGCGGATCCGCCGACTTCATCTCGATGGTCGAGGCCGGCGCCGAGGAGATCTCCGAGGACGACATGCTCGCCGCTATGAAGTTTGGCCAGGAGGCCCTTGCTGCTTTCTGCCAGGCTCAGGACGAGTTCGTCGCCGAGTGGGAGCAGGTTAACGGCCCCATCGTCAAGAAGGAGTACCCGCTCGACCAGCCCGTCGAGGAGGTCCAGGAGCGCATCTTCGCCCACTACGACGAGATGGCTGCCGCCCTTCGCGACGCCGACAAGCTCTCCCGTATCGGTAAGGTCGAGGCTCTGAAGGAGTCCATCCGCGCCGAGTTCACCGAGGAGGAGCAGGCCGCTTGGGAGCGCGAGATCCCCGTGGTGCTCAAGAAGCTCGAGAAGAAGGCCATGCGCACCATGGTCGTCGAGACCGGCGAGCGCGTCGACGGCCGTGCCGCCGACGAGATCCGTCCCATCATGGTGAAGGACAACTACCTGCCGCTCGTTCACGGCTCCGGCCTGTTCCAGCGCGGTCAGACTCAGGTGCTTTCCGTCCTGTCGCTCGGCATGCTCAACGAGGGCCAGCGCTTGGACACCATCGAGCCCACCGAGGGCAAGCGCTACATGCACCACTACAACTTCCCGCCGTTCTGCACCGGCGAGACCGGCCGCATGGGCAGCCCCAAGCGCCGCGAGATCGGTCACGGCAACCTGGCTGAACGCGCTCTGCTTCCGGTGCTTCCCGACGAGAACGAGTTCCCCTACGCCATCCGCGTCGTTTCCGAGGTCATGGAGTCCAACGGCTCCTCTTCGATGGCTTCGACCTGCGGCTCCACGCTCGCCCTTATGGACGGCGGCGTGCCCATTAAGCGCCCGGTCTCCGGTATCGCCATGGGCCTGATCCAGGAGGAGGGCAAGACCGTGGTCCTGTCCGACATCCAGGGTCTCGAGGACTTCCTGGGCGACATGGACTTTAAGGTCACCGGCACCACCGAGGGCATCACCGCCCTCCAGATGGACAACAAGGCCACCGGCCTCACCTTCGACATCCTGGCCCGCGCCCTGCAGCAGGCCAAGGAGGGCCGCGCCTTCATCCTGCAGAAGATGCTCGATGTGATCCCCGAGCCGCGCCACACTACGCGCAGCACCGCCCCGCGCATCGTTTCCATCCAGGTTCCGACCGACAAGATCCGCGACGTCATCGGTTCCGGCGGTAAGGTCATCCGCGGCATCCAGGACGAGACCGGCGCTTCGGTCGACATCCAGGAGGACGGTACCGTCTTTGTCGGCGGCACCGGCGAGTCCGTCGATCAGGCCGTCGAGCGCATCAAGCTCATCATCAAGGTTCCCGAGCCGGGCGAGGAGTACACCGGTCGCGTTGTCTCCATCCAGCCCTTCGGCGCCTTCGTGAACCTGCTGCCCGGTAAGGACGGCCTGCTGCATATCTCCCGCGTTGCCAAGGGCCGCGTGGAGAAGGTCGAGGACGTTCTCAATGTGGGCGACGAGGTCAAGGTCGTCGTCATCGAGGTCGACGATCGCGGTAAGATCTCGCTCGATCGTCTTGACAAGCCCGAAGCCCCGGCTCGCGCCGAGGGTGCCTCCGAGGGCGACGGCGAGCACTTCCAGCGCCGTGAGCGTCCGCGTCGCGAGCGCTCCGAGCGCAGCGACCGTCCGCGCCGTCCCGGCGACAACGGAGGCCGCAAGCCCCGCCGTCACCACGACGCCGAGTAACAGCTACACATAGGCATCTCAACAAGGGCGACTCCGGACAGGGGTCGCCCTTTTGCTTGCGCCCGGGAGGGCCGCATATGAAGTTTCCTGCTCTACAGTCCTGCGCAAGACGGAAAGCACATTAAGTGCTTTCCT
>CABQJV010000016.1 GCA_902464565.1 uncultured Collinsella sp. | reverse complement strand
GCGCCTTCTTCTGTTTTGTAAGGGAAACTGCGTCCCGGCATTTCAGCTCAGAACGGGATGCCGTTTCCCCCCAGAGCCCTCATGAGGAAACTGCATCCCATTTTGGACGCCGATTCTGGGACGCACTTTCCACAACGGGCCTCTCGCGGAAAGTGCATCCCACTCTGGACGCCAATTCCGGGATTCATTTTCCGCGGCGGTGTCGGCTACCTGCCGTCGTCGTCCTCGGCTTCTTCTCTTGCATAGAGCTCCAGCATGCGGCGGCGGTATTCGCGCACGGCGAGCTTGGCGCGCTCCAGGCGGCGACGCTCGCGCGGAGTCAGCTCGGACGGGTCAACCTCGTCTCCATAGGTCTTATCGGCAAGAAGATGTGCCGCGTCCACGATGCGGGCATCGATATGGCCGCTCGCCGCCTCGGCGGAAAGACGCTCGGCAATCGTATCGAGCGTAGGCAGGCCCTCGAATACGCGACCATGGCCATGCGAAGTCAGCAGCTCATGCTCGCGCGCGAGCAAGCTCGCTAGGTCGTGGTGGGCGCGCAAGATGTCGAGCGCATCGGATGGATGCTCGGCAACCTCTGCCACGGCGGCGACCGGCGCGGCATCGACCACGCGGTAGAAGAGCTGCGCGAGCAGCGGCATCAAGAACACCGTGATGGCGCCGGCAGCGACCATAACCGACGCGATGTCTTGCGAAAGGGCGCCCGCGTTGACGGCAACGCTCGTCACGGCAACGATGATCGGCAGGGCCGTGGTGCAGTAGAGCGCCACGGTAATGCGGCCATACGCCGACACATCGCGCGTCGCAGGACAAATGCTCATAGAGACAAGGATCGGCACGGCACGAATAATCAGCAACGCCACGATAAAGCCCACGAGCAAGCCCGGGCGCGAAGCCACGGCCGTCAGGTCGATCTTTGCGCCCGATACGGTAAAGAACACCGGAATCAAAAAGCCGTAGGCCAGGCCGTCGAGCTTGGTCTCGAGCGTATGGTTGCCCTCGGGGAT
Organism: uncultured Collinsella sp.; assembly: GCA_902464565.1. Classification (GTDB taxonomy): domain Bacteria; phylum Actinomycetota; class Coriobacteriia; order Coriobacteriales; family Coriobacteriaceae; genus Collinsella. The sequence goes on along the minus strand of CABQJV010000016.1, from coordinate 45,363 downwards.
GATATAGCGCAGGACAAAGCCGGCGGCAAAAGAACCCAACACGATATCGAGATCAAAGACGGCCGAGAACGCCACGAGCGTGACCAGGATGAGCACCGTCAGGCGCACGAAGGTCTGCGACGTGGTATCGGCGCGCTCCTCGACAAACGCAAAGAAGCGGCTGCCGACGCGCTTGGAGCGGCTTGGGACCACGGCCAGCAACACGCAAACCACCGCAAACAAGCCAAGAATCACGAGCGTTTGGATGCCGGTGCGGGCAGACAGCAGCACCGACATGGCGAGCACGGGACCGAGCTCGCCCCAAGTGCCATACGCGAGAATCGAGTCGCCCACGCGCGTTCCGGCAAGTGAACGCTCACGCATGATGGGCACGAGCGTGCCGAGCGCCGTAGAAGTGAGGGCAAGCGTCACGGCGATACCGTCGAAATGACTGACCGAGAACCACGGGGTAAAGCGCACGGCAAGCCAGGCGATACCAAACGTGACGACCCACGTCGCCAAGCCGTAGCGCCCCTCGACGCCCGTGATGCTCTTGGGGTCGATCTCAAAGCCGGCAAGCAGGAACAAAAAGGCCAGGCCCAGCTCGGACACAAGCGAGACCTCAGCATCTACATGGATGACGCCGAGCATATGGGGTCCCAGCACCGCGCCGAGCACGAGCAAAAAGACCGTCTCGGGAACGGGTTTTCCGGGAATCGCCGAGGCGATAAAAGGACTCGCAAAGGCCACGAGTGCGATGATGGCGAGCGAAACGAATGCCATGTGATGCCTTTCTCTTGTTTGCGCTTCACTGTAGCACCCTCGCCGTCCTCAACGCGCCGCGAGCTGTCGTATCATAGTGAGGTTTACAAACATGTGGCTCAAGGCGACCGCAGGGCAGACCCCGCAAACCGACCGCTGCCGCATACCGTACCGTACGCCCAACCGATCAGGAAGGCAGGAACCAATGGTCTCTCGTATCTACGTGGAGAAGAAACCCGGGTTCGACGTCGAGGCTCAGCAGCTCAAGGGCGAGCTGACCGAAATTCTCGGCATCAAGGGCATCGAGGCCCTGAGGATCATCAACCGCTACGACGTCGAGGGCATCGACGAGGAGCTTTTCCGCTCCTGCGTGCCGACCGTCTTTAGCGAGCCCCAGGTCGATGTGACCTACGACGAGCTCCCCGCAAGCGATGGCGCCGTCTTTGCCGTCGAATTCCTGCCTGGCCAGTTTGACCAGCGCGCCGACTCCGCCAGCGAGTGCGTGCAGCTCATCAGCCAGGGCGAGCGCCCCGCCGTGCGCTCCGCCAAGGTCTATATGATCTCGGGCGCTCTGGACGAGGCCGCCATCGATGCCATCAAGCACTACGTGGTGAACCCCGTCGAGGCGCGCATCGCCTCGCTCGACCTGCCCGAGACGCTGTACATGGAGACCCCCGAGCCCCAGCCCGTCGAGGTGCTCGACGGCTTCCGCGAGCTCGACGAGGCCGGCCTTGCCGCCTTTATTTCCGAGCGCGGCCTTGCCATGGACGAGGCGGACATCGCCTTCTGCCAGCAGTACTTCCGCGATGAGGACCGCGACCCCACCATCACCGAAATCCGCGTGATCGACACCTACTGGTCCGACCACTGCCGCCACACCACCTTCGGCACCGTCCTGGATGACGTGACGATCGACGACGCCGTGGTGCAGCAGGCCTTCGACCGCTACATGGAGATGCGCCACGAACTCGGCCGCGACGCCAAGCCCGTCTGCCTCATGGACATGGGCACCATCGGCGCCAAGTACCTTAAGAAGACCGGCGTCATGACCGATGTCGACGAGTCCGAGGAGATCAACGCCTGCACCGTCAAGGTGAAGGTCGATGTCGACGGCGAGGACCAGGACTGGCTGTTCCTGTTTAAGAACGAGACCCACAACCACCCGACCGAGATCGAGCCCTTCGGCGGTGCCGCCACCTGCGTGGGCGGCGCCATCCGCGACCCGCTCTCGGGCCGCAGCTACGTGTACCAGGCCATGCGCGTCACCGGCGCCGGCGACCCCACCGTCCCGGTTTCCGAGACGCTCGAGGGCAAGCTGCCGCAGCGCAAGCTCGTGACCACTGCCGCCGCCGGCTACTCCAGCTACGGCAACCAGATCGGCCTTGCCACCGGCCAGGTCAACGAACTCTATCACCCCGGCTACGTGGCCAAGCGCATGGAGGTCGGCGCCGTCGTGGGCGCTACCCCGGCAAACCACGTGCGCCGCGAGTGCCCCGCCCCCACCGACAAGATCATCCTGCTGGGCGGCCGCACCGGCCGCGATGGCATCGGTGGCGCCACCGGCTCCTCCAAGACCCAGAACACCGAGTCCATCGAGACCTCGGGTGCCGAGGTCCAGAAGGGCAACGCCCCGGTCGAGCGCAAGCTGCAGCGCCTGTTCCGCCGCGGCGACGCCTGCCGTCTGATCAAGCGCTGCAACGACTTTGGCGCCGGCGGCGTCTCAGTCGCCGTGGGCGAGCTTGCCGACGGCCTGTACGTGGACCTGGACACCGTGACCAAGAAGTACGACGGCCTGGACGGCACCGAGCTCGCTATCTCCGAGTCCCAGGAGCGCATGGCTTGCGCCGTCGCCGACGGTGACGTCGAGGAGTTCATGGGCTACGCCGCCGAGGAAAACCTGGAGGCGACCGTTATCGCCGAGGTTACCGCCGAGCCGCGCATGCGCATGGCATGGAACGGCGTCGCCATCGTCGATCTGTCCCGCGAGTTCCTCAACTCCAACGGTGCGCCCAAGCACCAGGTCGCCCACGTGTGCGCCCGTAGCGTGTGGCAGCCCAGCTGGGCCGGCACCACGCTCGCCGAGCGCATGACCTCGCTCGTCACCGACCTCAACGTCGCTTCCAACAAGGGCCTTTCCGAGCGCTTCGACTCCACCATCGGTGCCGCAACCGTGCTCATGCCCTTTGGCGGCAAGACGCAGCTCACCCCGAGCTCGGCCATGGTCGCCAAGTTCCCCGTGGACGGCGAGACCACCACGGCGAGCGCCATGGCATGGGGCTTCAACCCCTATCTGATGGAGGCCGACCAGTTTGCGGGCGCCTACCTGTCCGTGGTCGAGTCCATCGCCAAGCTCGTGGCTGCCGGCTTTGAGCACAAGCGCGCCTATCTCTCCTTCCAGGAGTACTTCGAGCGTCTGCGCACCGAGGCCGAGCGCTGGGGCAAGCCCACGGCAGCCGTCCTGGGTGCCCTCATGGCCCAAGTCGACCTGGGTGCCGGCGCCATCGGCGGCAAGGACTCCATGAGCGGTTCGTTTGAGGACGAGACCGGCGAGCTCAACGTTCCGCCGACCCTGATCAGCTTCTCCGTCGCCGTGGGCAAGGCCGCCCGCGCCGTCTCGCCCGAGTTCAAGGGCCTCACGCACCGCGTCGTCCGCATCGCCCCCGCTACCTATGGTGAGGACTACCGTCCCGACGCCCAGCAGCTGCTCGCCGCGCTTGACGCCGTCGAGGCGCTCACCGCCAACGGCAACGCCCTGGCCATCTCCACGCCCGGCTACGGCTGCGGCGCCGAGAGCCTCTTTAAGATGTGCGTCGGTAACCAGATCGGTATCGAGCTTGCCGAGGATGTAGACGTGGAGAGCCTCTTCACCCCGCTCTACGGCAGCTTTATCGTCGAGCTCGCCGAGGATGCCGAGCTACCCGAGGTCGCCGACGGCGTTGTCGTCGAGCCCCTGGGCACCACCGTCGAGGGCTATGTCATCGACACCGGCTCCGAGGTCATCGAGCTCGCCGAGCTCCAGGAGGCCTGGGAGAGCGGCATCGAGGGCGTCTTCGCCTACCGCAGCGCCGGCGAGACCCCCGAGGTCGAGACCATCGACTTCCGCGCCAAGGATATCCACGTGTACGGCGGCGCCAAGATCGCCCGCCCGCGCGTGATCATCCCCGTGTTCCCCGGTAACAACTGCGAGTACGACAGCGCCCGCGCCTTCCGTGCCGCCGGTGCCGAGGCCGACACCTTCGTGATCAACAACCTCACGCCCGAGGCCGTCGCCGAGAGCACCCACGAGCTCGCCCGCCGTATTCGCCAGAGCCAGATCGTCATGATCCCCGGCGGCTTCTCGGGCGGCGACGAGCCCGACGGCTCCGCCAAGTTCATCACGGCGTTCTTCCGCGCTCCCGAGGTCACCGAGGCAGTCCGCGACCTGCTCAAGGCCCGCGATGGCCTGATGCTGGGCATCTGCAACGGCTTCCAGGCCCTGATCAAGCTCGGCCTGGTGCCCTACGGCGACATCGTCGACGCCACGCCCGATGCGCCCACGCTGACGTTCAACACCATCGGTCGCCACCAGAGCCGTCTGGTGCGCACCCGCATCTCGTCCAACTTGTCCCCGTGGCTGTCGCAGTGCAGCCTGGACGACCCCTATACCGTCGCCATCAGCCACGGCGAGGGCCGCTTTGTCGCCAATGACGAAGTGCTCGCCCAGCTGATCGCCAACGGCCAGGTCGCCACGCAGTACGTGGGCGAGAACGGCAAGCCCAGCATGGACCTTTCCGTCAATCCCAACGGCTCCGCACTCGCCATCGAGGGCATCACGAGCCCCGACGGCCGTGTCCTGGGCAAGATGGGCCATGCCGAGCGTCGCGGCGACAACCTGTACCGCAACGTGCCCGAGCATGTCCCCGGCGATAAGTTCATGCCGATCTTTGAGAGCGGCGTGGCCTACTTCGCTTAAACCTTTCCCATCGGGTACAATCCCTTCGGGTAACAACACCCGCCACCGGCACATCCGGTGGCGGGTTCTTTTTTGCTTCGCGCATGTAGGAAGGACATCATGGAAAGCCGCAAGCCGTATCTCGCCACCCTGCCCGGACTCATCCTGGGCTGCCTCGTCTGCTGTGCACTCTGGGGATCGGCCTTTCCCTGTATCAAGATCGGTTACGCACTCTTTGGTATCCCAGCGCACGATAGCGCCTCGCAGCTGCTCTTTGCGGGCTTGCGCTTCACGCTTGCCGGCGCCCTGGTTATCGTTGGGATGAGTGCGGCCCAACGCCGCCCCCTCATTCCGCAGGCTCGCGACATCAAGCCCATCTTTGTCTTGTCGCTCTTCCAGACTATCGGGCAGTACTTCTTTTTCTATCTGGGCCTCTCGCGCGCCAGCGCCATGTCGAGCTCCATCATCGAGGCCAGCGCCAACTTCCTCGCAATCCTCTTTGCCGCCCTGGCGTTTCGCACCGAGAAGCTCAATACGGCCAAGGTGCTTGGCTGTGCGCTGGGCTTTGCCGGCGTCGCTCTCGTCAACCTTTCGGGCGCGGACGGCACCTTTGGCTTCAGGCTCGATGGCGAGGGCTTTATCCTAGCCTCCACCGTCGCGGGTGCCCTTTCGACCTGCCTGATCGGTATCTTCTCGCGTGAGCACGACGGCGTCTTGCTTGCCGGGTGGCAGTTCTTGGTCGGCGGCCTGGTCCTCACCGCCATCGGCTTTTTGATGGGTGGCGCGCTCTCCCCCACGGCGATTGCCCCCGCCATCGCGCTCATCATCTACATGGCGCTTATCTCCGCGGTCGCCTACTCGCTGTGGTCGCGCCTGCTTGCCGTCAACCCCGTCAGCCGCGTCTCGGTCTTTGGGTTTATGAACCCCGTCTTTGGTGTGCTGCTGAGCGCGCTGCTACTCGGCGAGGGCGCTGGCACGAGCCCCATTACCGTCATCGTTGCCCTGCTGTTGGTCTGCGGCGGCATCATCATCGTCAACAAACCCAAAAAAGCCTAGCGAGCTCACCTTTTTAGAGAGGGCGTTCGCACACTTTAGCTCAATGGAGCACACTGATTCTCGTTGATTTCGTACCGAGCCGCGGCGGCAGACGCTCGTCTTGCCGCACCGCGCCTGGGCGTTATGGCCGGTGGCCCCCGCAAACGCAAAAAGGGCGCACGACCATCGCAACGGTCGTGCGCCCTTTTTTCTAGCGTATCTGGGCGCCGGCTTTCTTTTTCTCGGCCTTGACGCGGTAGAGTTCCGCGTCGGCAGCGCGAAGCAAGTCTTGCCAGGTATCGACGCCATCACCAACCCGTGCGTAGCCGATGGACATCCGCAACAGATACGGAACCTCGGCGCGCGCGAGCTCGTCGTTAATCGCCGAACACAGGTCTATGATGTCCTGTTCCGCCGCTGCCTTTTGGAGCACCACGAACTCATCGCCACCATAACGCGCGATAAAGCCACCAGACGCCGAGCAGACATCCTTGAGCGCCGTCGCAACAACCTGAAGAGCGTGGTCGCCCTCCACATGCCCATAGCGATCGTTAATCTGCTTAAAGCCGTCGGCGTCCATCATGAGCAGATACACATCTTCGGCCTGATCCACATTTGAGAAGAGCGACAGCATATAGGTCTCAAAACGGTTGCGGTTATTGAGTCCAGTCAACGGGTCGGTCGAGATGAGTTGTTCCTGGCAGATGATATAGAGCAGCAACATGCTAATCATTATGCCGACACAAAGGCCAGGCACCGAGCATACGATCTGAAAGGTACCGCCCACCAGGGCCGGAATGGCGAAAAATGCCAAGGTTCGATAGATAGCCTTCGTCTGCAGGCTCTCGACCCTGCGAGATTGCACAAACGCATGCAGGGACGTATGTATAACGTAACAGTAGCTGACAATGGGCTGGATCATATAGGCAAAGCCGCGACGATACACGCCCTGCGAATCGATATAGAACAAGGCGTGCGTCCAGTAACTGGTAAAAGCCAGCACGACCACCAGAGCCGTAGGCAACGTTACAAGCACCACCCTATAGCGCGAGGTCACAAGGCGAGAGCCCTGCATCGTCTCGGAATAGATAAACCAAATGAGACACGCGATGGCAAAGAGCGAAAACGAAACCGCGTTGGAAATCCAGTTGGCAGCAATACCCAACGTGCCGTCCGCACCATCCGAAAGCGTCCAGATCATATCGAATAATATGTACGCGGCAGAGGTGTAGCCAAGCATGCTAAACAATAGCTGCAGGGTGCTCGAGAACAAGGAGCGACGACTTCGCGCGGCAAGCCCGATAAGAACAATCATGCATAGCAGGAATATCTCAATCTTGAGTGCCTTAACCACTAGACGCCATCCCTCCAATATCCGAATGGTCAGAATCGCCCAATTCGAATCAGGGCAATAAACACCCCTTTACTCCGCAGGGGTAAAGGGAATCATAGCAAAGCGCCCGAACATCACTGCAAAACAGTTTCTGTTCGGGCGCTCGGACGGCGCGAATTGCACGCCGGAATCAATTATCGGTAACGGCCGTTACTCGCCGTCGATGTCGGTCGCGACGGCCTCCTCGATGGCCTCGACACCGGCAGGCGACAGATCCTCCTTGCCCTGGCAGAACTTCTTGTCGACCCAGCCGGTCAGAATCGGAGCCATGATTGCCGTGATGATAACGGCAGTGGCAATCTGGGCGTACGCGGTGGGCGCAAACTCGGCGTAGCGCGGCGCGACCTCGGCGAGAGCAACCGGCGTGGTCATAGCCGTGCCGGCGATGGTGGAACAAGCCACGGCAGCCTTGCCGTTACCACCGCACAGGCGCTCGAACGCAAAGGTAATGGGACCGACGACAAACAGCGTGACAAGGCCCAGCAAGATGCCGGAAATACCACCAGTGATAAAGCTCGACAGGCTCATGGACGCGCCAAGCTGAAATCCGATGACGGCAATCGCAGGGTTGGCACCGGGAACTAGCAGGTTCTTGATAAACGGGAACAGGTTGCCCAGAACCATGCCGATAACGAGCGGCAAAATGGAGCCGATGATAGTACCGACAGGGATGTTGGCAAGGCCCGAAACACCAAGGATGATCATCGTGACGGCGGGGCCGGCCGTAAAGAACAGGATACCGACGGCGCCCTGCTCGGACTCATCGCCGAACTCGCCCATGATGCCCGTATAGAGCGCCATGTTGCAAAACGTAATGCCGCCGATGATAGACACGGAGCTCAGACCCAGGAAGTTATCGTTAAAGAAATATGCCACGCCCAGGCCGAGAGCCGCTGCGACGACCAGCTTGGGAATCAGCACGACGATGCCGGTCTTGATGGCGCCCGGCGTGGACTTAAAGCTGATGCCGGCGCCCACGAACAGCAAGATCGCGGCGACGATGGTGTTGGAGCCGCCGCGGCAGGCAGCCGTAAAGAAGCCGCCGACCTCAAAGACCTGCGGGCAGAAGGTATTGAGCAAAAGGCCGACGATCATCGGATAGATCATGATGTCGCCCGGGATACGCGGGACCTTGAATTTCTTTTGCTCGTTGGCGGTCGCTTCCTGTGCCATGAAACCCCCATTTCCGCTGACGGGGTACAAAAGCCCACGTCACGCTTTGCTACAGTAAAGTTTGACCATGGTACCAGAAGAAATAGACCAGCTCGGTGAAAAATCCGACAAGTTGGGATGGAACGAGATTCGGCGCCCGCGACGCCACCCCTATATAAGGCTCAAGACAATATAGAGTACGATGCCCGAGACGCAGCACCACAGCATCGATTTTGTCTTGACCGCCACGACCACGACGCCGACGGCCGCAATCCAGGGAACCAAGGCAGGCCAGAGTCCCGCGTCGAACGCGCCGGGGCTCACCAAGTCGTTGGCGACCAGCGCGGCAAAGGCAGCGGGCGGGATATAGCCCAGGGCCTCGGTAATGCGGGGCGACAGGGTCCGCCCGCGCAAGGCGAACGCCGGCGCGATGCGAAAGAACGCGATAGCAGCCCACGACGACAGCCACAGAACCAAGAACTCGTTAACGGGCATCGCGGGCACCTCTTCCGTCAAATACAGCATCGCACGCCAACGCAATGGCAATGCCGGCCACGACGCTTGCCGGCACGGCAATATTCGCGAGGCCCAAGAACTTGCATACGGCGACGGACACCGCGCCCGAAACCGCCGCGACAACGTTGCCGCGCGACAGCCGCTGCGAAAAGAGCAGGCAGATAAAGAGCGAGGTGCAGACAAAGGCTGCAATGGCGGTGGGAACATCGACAACGGCGCCGACGATGGCGCCCATCGTACACGAAACGCCCCATGTTGCGATGAGGATCACGTTGAGCACAAAGGACTCGCGCGGGCCCCAATCCTCCCCTTCAACCAACTTGGCAAGCGAGATGCCATATGCCTCCTCGGTAAGTGTCGCGGCAACAGCCAGCGTCTGACGCTTCGAGGCACCCGTCAGATGCGGCGCGATCGATGCCGAGTAAAGCGCAAAACGCGAGGAGATGGCGGCAACGCTCGCGATAATCGAAGGTGCCGGTACGCCCGCCAGCCAAAGATTGCAGATCATAAACTGGCCGCTGCCCGTCACAAACGTGCTGCTCAGGGCAAAGACCATCCAGGGCTCCATTCCCGTCTGCCCCATGATCATTCCGCACGGCGCGCCTATTGCAACATAGGTAAGCATCACCGGCCAGACGGTTCTAACGATTTTGAGCACCATACGCTTCTCATCCTGACAAGGTCTCCGAGCCGCATGTAGCGATACGGCAGAATCATCATCCGACAGCAACCGAGTTCACCTACAATTGCCACCGGATCGAAAGACACAACTTTTTAGGAAGTCATTATGACAGCTATCGATCGAGACCGGGCGCGCGCGGCCTTCAAAAGCTACACCGATGCCTACGACGCCACCAACCCACGCATCGCGCTCAAAATCGAGCATACGTACCACGTGGCCGAGGCATGCGATGCCGTAGCGCGCGAGCAGGGCTGGTCGTCAGAAGATATTGACCTGGCATGGCTTTGCGGCCTGCTACACGATATGGGCCGCTTTGAGCAGCTGCGACGCTGGGACACCTTTAAGGACGCCGAGAGCATGAGCCATGCGGCGCTGGGCATCGAGGTCCTCTTTGGCGAGAATCCCGCCGATGCACCCGCCACGACAAACATCCGTGACTTTATCGAAACCGGTGCGCATGACGAGCTCATCCGAGCGAGCATCGCCTATCACAGCGACTTTCGCCTGCCGGCACAACTCGACGAGCGTACACGGTGCTTCTGCGATATCGTGCGCGATGGTGACAAGATCGACATTATGCGCACCATCGCCGACAGCACCGTCGACACCATCCTCAAAGTGGATGAGGACGCGTTTCTAGCAAGTCGCTTTTCGGTACCGACGCTTGCCGCCTTTGACGAGCATCGGTGCGTCGCGCGCGACGAGCGCAACGAGCCGGCGGACTACCTGGTGGGGCTCATCTGCTTTATGTTTGAGCTCGTCTATCCAGCAAGCCGCGCGCTGGCGCGCGAACAGGGCGATATCTACCGCCTGCTCGACGCACCCTTTGGCATTACGCGCCCCTTTACCAATCCCACCACGCAAGCGACCTGGGAGTGCCTAAAGAACGAGATGCGCGACTGGCTGGCGCGCGCCTAGCGCTCAAGCTGGGCCAGCAGCTCCTCGACGACCTCGACGGCGTCCCCAACAACCTTGTACTGGGCAGCACCAAAAATGGGGGCATCCGGGTCCTCGTTGATGGCGATAATGCACTCCGCCCCACCGATGCCGGCAAGATGCTGGATGGCGCCCGAAACACCGATACTCACGAGAAGCTTGGGCGAAACCGATACGCCGGTCTGGCCAATCTGATGGCGATACTCCAACCAGCCGGCCTCCACGACAGGTCGCGTGCAACCAAGCTCGGCTCCCAGAGCCTCGGCGAGCCTTCGCATCAGGGGCAGATTCTTCTTGGAGCCAATGCCGCGGCCCACCACGACCAAGCGCTCGGCATCGGCGATCGAGGCCTGCTGCCCCCACTCCTCGGCGGGAATCGAGATCTCGACATGAGCCTTAGCATCATCCGCAAGCGATATCTGGGTGATCGTGCCGGAGCGGCCGTAGTCAAAGTCGGGCGCCTTAAAGATGCCGGGACGAACCGTTGCCATCTGCGGACGGTGGTTGGGGCAAATGATGGTGGCCATCAAGTTGCCGCCAAACGCCGGGCGCGTCTGCTGCAGTAGGCCCGACTCCGCATCCATCGAAAGCACGGTGCAGTCGGCCGTAAGACCCGTCTGCAAACGCACGGCAACGCCGGGTGCCAGTTCGCGACCAAAAGCGGTCGCACCATATAGGATGGTCTCGGGTTTGCGTTCGGCTACCAAATCGCAGATCAAGCGGGCGTAGACCTCCGCATCGTTTTGGCGCAGGCGCTCGTCGCGACAGGCCAGGACTTCGTCGGCGCCCGCGCAAACCAGATGCTCCAGGTCCCCAAGCGAGCCCTCGGGGCTTATGCCGACCAGTGCCACCAGACGGCAGCCGCGAGCATCGGCAAGCTCACGCCCCTTGCCCATGAGCTCGTAGGCCACGGGAGCCACGGCATCGTGCTCGTCAGTCTGCACGAAGACCCAAATGTCTCGATATGCATCAAGGTCCACCGTACCAGCGGCCTCGTCACGCTCGATCGAGATAGCGTTGACGGGGCAGGCGTCGACGCACCCACCGCATAGGATGCAGCCGTCGGTTACGCGGGCGCATCGGCTGGGTCGCTCGCCTTCCACTACGATGCCGCCCGAGGCACAGGCGCGAACGCAGCGACCGCAGCCGATACAGGCTTCGCTATCGATAATCAGTCCGCTCATCTATGCCATCCCCTCGATAATCTTGGCAAGCTTTGCCGCCTGCTCGGACGCCGTCCCCTCAACGGTCTCGCACGTTTGGTCACGGTCGGGCACAAACGAGCGCACGACCTGTGTCGGCGACCCGGCAAGGCCGCAACGCGCGGGGTCGGCGTTCACGTCGGCGGCACTGACCACGCGCACGTCCGCCTCCTCCGCCGCACGAATACCGGCAATACTTGGCATACGCAACTGGCCAATCTCCTTGGCAGTCGTCATCGCGCACGGCATCTCAAGATACACCGTCTCCTCGCCGGCATCGCATCCGTGAACGAGCGCCAGCGAGCCACACGTCGTAAAGCCCGCGCTTTGCACGCAGCTCACGTCGGTCACGCAGGGGATCTCAAAGGCACCGGCAAGCTCGGGGCCGATCTGGGCCGTATCGCCGTCCACTGCCATTTTGCCGCAGATGAGCAGGTCGAAGTCCTCATCGAGCGCCTCGATACCGCATTTGAGGGCATAGGTGGTGGCTAGGGTATCGGCGCCCGCAAAGGCTCGGTCGGTCAGCAGCAGCGCGTCGTCGGCACCGCGGGCGATACAGTCGCGCAGCAGCGATTCGGTCGCGGGGATGCCCATCGACACCACCGTCACGCGTACATCCATGCCAAAGCCGATAAAGTCGTCCTTCAGCGCCAGCGCGCATTCCAAAGCGCTCGCATCAAAGGGATTAATGACCGCCTGCTTGCCATCGCGCACGATGGTATTGGTCTTGGGGTCCATCTTGACCTCGGTGCTGCCCGGCACGGCCTTGACGCACACCACCATATGGAAATCGCTCATCTTCACGCGCCCCCTTTCTGGACGAGCTCATCCAAGAGCTTCTCCGAAAACAGGTTGCCGCGACCCAGCTGCCCGTCGGGATCGAGCTGGAGCTTGAGCCGCGCCGACTCGACCATGGCCTCGTGACCGTACATCGTCTCTAAGAAGCCCGCCTTGATCTTGCCGACGCCGTGCTCTGCGGAGACGGCACCGCCCATGACCGTGACCTCGGAAGCCCACTGGGCAAAGAGTTCTCCGCCGCGGCGATAATCCTGCGCATCGCGCGGCAGAATGTTCACATGCAGATGGTTGTTACCGATGTGCCCCCAGGCGGCAGATTCAAGCCCACTTTCGGCCAACGTGCGGCGATAAAGGGCGATGACATCGCCCAAGCGTGCGTTGGGCACCGACATGTCCGAGCCCAGTTTGGTGATGGTGGGATCCGTGCGGCGGCGCTCGTCGATGAGCATGTTGACGCTCTCGGGGACCGCATGGCGGAAGAATCGCTGACACTCGCGATCGACCTCGGTGCGCGCGACCCATGTCGCATCGTCACTGCCGCCCGCAAGCTCCAGTACCCACCCCAAGTGATACAGCTCCTCAGTCGCCTGGGCTTCGTCGTCGCAGTCGAGCTCCACGTAGACACAGACCTTGGCGTCTTTGTCGAGCGCAGGCAGCGAGGCAAACGCCGTCGACTGCTCGCGCTGGCGACGTAGAATATCCAGGGCGCCAGCATCGAAGTACTCGATGGCAGCCGCATGGGACAGGACGGGACGCACAGAATCGGTGAAGGACACGGCCTTGTCTTCGCTGTCGAAGAAGCAGCTCACGCCCCAAACGACCGCGGGTGCCACCTGCAGGGCAATCTCGAGTTCGGTGATGACGCCGATTGTGCCACACGCACCGATAAACAGATCGATGGCATCCATATCGTCAGCAACGAAATAGCCCGAAGCATTTTTTGTCTTGGGCATGGTATAGCCGGGAAGATCGAGCTCGAGTGTACGGCCCGCTGCCGTCACGAGCGACAGGTGGCGGCCCTGGGCAAAAGCCTCGCCGCGCCGAAGCTCAAGCAAATCGCCATCAGCCAGCACGACGTGGAGTCCCGTGATATGTGGGCGCATGGGGCCGTAGGCGTAGCTGCGGGCACCGGAGGCGTTGCATGCCGCCATGCCGCCCAGACAGGCAAACGCCTCGGTGGGATCGGTGGGAAAAAACTGCTCGGGAGCCTCTTGGAACTCCTCGTAGGCCTCAAGCGATGCCTGGTCCCAACCAGCGGTCGGCAGCACCTTCTTGCTCAGCTGCTTGCGCAGCTCCGAGAGCACAACGCCCGGCTCCACGCGCAGCAGAAATTGGCCTTGTTCATCGCGGCGAAGGCCCAAATAGCGATTCATACGGGAAGTATTGAGGATATGCCCGCCGTGGGGCACGGCGCCGGCGGCAAGGCCGGTTCGGGCGCCCTGAACCGTTACCGGAACACGCTCGACACGGAGCTTTTCCAAAATGGCACGGACCTCGTTTTCCGTTGTCGGAAACGAGATGCTCGAGGCCTCGCCCGATGCGCGAGATTCATCGCGGCCATACTCTTCGAACTCGTCGGTGAAGGGTTTGATGGTTGCAGACACGCGAACTCCCCCTTTAGCTAACTACAGTGTTTGCAGGGAGATGTTACCGCATCGTTTCGTCGACGTGTTCGAGACCGTCTCCATAATTGGCGTTTTTTACGTTCGTGCAATTCGGCGAGCGGCTTGATTTCCTCGGCAGACGATGCTTTTGACACATATGGCCCCGCCGTCGCCGACCGCGCGATTGTCGCTCGAAAAAAGTTGGAGTATTTTTTGCCGCCTTTTACCTGCGGAGACGCCAATCCGTCAAGCATTTGGTCAGAAATTGGTCAAGTAGCGGCTGATACGGTCGGCGTCGACAGCCAAAACCGATAGAAGTTTTGGCCCAGAAGCAGGGAGGTTCCCATGGCATATTACTGGCCCCAGTACGGCATCGCCATCGAAGTCGACGACGATCCCCATCTCCTGCCTTTCGACGAAGAGGCATTCCCCGATACGACGGTCTACCACGTTACCACCGATGTGATCTGCGACCCCGAGTCGTTCTCGGCGCTCGCCCACCACATCGCGCATATCCACGACATCGAGCTCCCTCCCGACTTCGACGAGCTCGTCTACTCGCGCCGTCTGATGCTTCACATGCTCTTTGGAGCGGACCCGTCCACCTTTGCGCGCGTCTATACCGCCAAGGATGCCGCATGAGCGCGAAGAAGCCACCCCACTTTGCAGGCCTGGGTCGTCGCAAGAAGCTCATCGTTGCCTGCTTGGCCATCGTCTGCGCCCTTGTCGCCGTAGGACTATACGCTTGGCAGTCGCAGCCCGTACCCGAGGCGGGCGCTTCGGTCACGACGGCCGAGGGCAAAACGCGTCAGGAAATCCAAGATGAGCTCGACGCCATCGTCCGCGACAACATGATGACGATTTCGGTCGCGCCGGTCGCTCAGCTGCAGGAGGACGGCAAGCTGCGCGTCAACGTGCAAAACGTCCAAGACAATAAATTTCCCCAGCGATTCCGCGTCATCCAAAACGACGAGACCATGTACGAATCCGGTGTGGTCGAGACCGGCAAGACAATCGAGACGTGCCCCGCCGGCGACATCAAAGAAGGCGAGGCGTACATCGAGATCCAGGCACTCGATGCAAAGACCCTCGACAGCCACGGCAATCCGACACGTGTCAAGGTACGGGTTGAGCAAGCCGAGAACTAGCTTTCCGGCCGACGCGGCACCGCACGCAATTCACCAGCATTCGTCCAATCATCGCGGGGACGGCCCGCGGCGAATAGAAAGGAACGACCATGGACATCACCAGGAACATGAACGGAGCCAGAGCGCTCGTCGTGGGCGCAGGGCTCGCGCTCGCGCTCGCAATGGGCGCCGCCCCGACGCCAGCTATGGCAGCCGGGCGCGTTGGAACCACGAAAGTAATGGTCAGGACCGAGATCGACAACGTTGAGTTCAAAGTTCCGACGGTTATTCCCTTCGTCGCCAAGGCCGACGGCACGCTTCAGGGTCCCTCAGAAGACGCGACCACCATCGACAATCATTCGGCCTACGGCATCCATGTCACCAACATGAAGATCGACGCCATGAACACCTGGACCATTGCCGCCGACGCCAAGGCCGGAACCGCGCAGAACTCCATCGACTTTAAGGTCGGCCCCGACGGCGCGCTCCAGAACGCCAGCGCCGCCGCGCAAGGGACGGGCCTCGATCTTTCCAAGAATGCAGCCTTCGACATGGGCTACCAGGGCATTGCCGGCGGCACGGACAAAATCAAGCTCAAGACAAGCGGAAACGTCGCCCGCGTCACGCGCGACATCTTCCGCGTAACCGGCGAAGGCGATCAGGTTGCGACGATCACCTGGACGGTCGAGCCCGGTGCGCACACGGCATAAGGCCGTCGCCCTGGCCGCCGCCGTCAGCATCCTAGCGTTTGGGCCAGCCATGGCCTTTGCCCAGCAAGAACAGGCGCAGGCCGCCACGCAAGTGACGGTCGACCTCTCGGAGCTCGACCGCGGCGACCGCGAGGAACCGTTGGCACAGACAGGCGACAGACGATGGCTCTTGGCAGCAGGCGCCACAGCAGCAGGCGCGGGAACCGCCGGCCTCGGTCTGCACATCAAACGCAGCCAGAAACAAAACACGGACAGGCCGCACTAAATTAGCTAAGGAGACCCCATGGCATCGAAGAACCTTTTGCCCGTCGTCGCACTCTGCGGCGCGCTCGCAACCGGAACGCCCGTCGCCGCTTGCGCGACTCCCGTCATGGCAGACTCCTTACCAGCAGCCCTAAGTTCCGCACCAAATCCGTCGAGCGCCATTGCGTGCGAGCGTTTTTCGATCGCACAGGCCGTGATCTCAACCTCGGGATGCCTTCGTCGTAATACGGACGGCTCGATAGTCGTGAATATCAAGCGTTCGAACAAGGCAAACGGCTCCCAGGCGGGGTGCGCCGTCTGCACGTGGCGCTCGGTTGTGTTCGATGCAGATGGCGATCCATGCAATTTAGAGCTGCGCATCGACATCGCTTCGGTCGATGACTCGGTGAACGGAGCGAAGGTCGCCTTCGACGGTACGTTTTTTGAGAAAGGAGGCGGTATATGGCTGGGCTGCGCCGCCGCGAATGCAGACGACACGCAGCCCACCCTCTCATTCACGGCATCGTTGCGGCTGACCAAAGCCGGCACCGATGCCATCGCGGCGGGAGAAGCGTCCCTGCTGTTCTACGCCGTCAGCGCCAAAGACACAGACGCTCATTTCGAGAAACCAGCCGGATCACTCAGCCTTACACGAGGGATAGAGGCAGGCCCTATTGAAATCGATGCCCACGCGCAAAGCAGGCAACGAATTCTTGCCGACCCGGCGCTTCTCGAAATGGAGTGGAACGGATCCGGAGCCATCGGAATTCTCCCCTCCGCGCTTGACGCCAAGACGCTCCCCCCAAACGACGAACCCATCAACGCAACCATACAAGAAGAGAGCGCGGATAAAGAAGCAGGTGCGGGCGACACGCCGTCGCCGACAAACAGCGTCCCAGCTTCTTTCGAAGCACCGAATGAGCCCGCTACCGATCCAAACGATCCCGAGCTCGCGGACAGCCTGGGGCTTGCTGATCCTCAAGAGATCGATGAAGGTAACTGCTGCGTGCTTGCCGCGCTCGACCACACAGAGGTCATCGACGCTGCGAACATCGAAGTTGCCGCCGCCAATCAGCCCGTCCGCAAGTCGGCTATCATCGCATTTCCTGAATCCATCGAAGTCGTCTTTTTGCCATCGGGCGAGGTCGTGGCCCCAACACTGCTCACCTTGTTGGGCGCCAAGAATACTCGAAACGAAATTAAAAAGGTCACAGTTGTCGACCCTGCAACCACCGCTAAGCTGCGTCTATACGCCGTTGCCGCAAACGGAAGCAAGACCCTGGAATTCGATGGCGACACACTTCTAACCTGGCGACGTCTGGACATTATGCAAGACGTCTCGTACCAGATCGAGCTCGAAGGGTTTGATCGTGCCCGCGATGCCAATATCATCGCCGCGGCTATTGAATCCCCGCAGCGGCTTATGACACTGCACTTTGAATACTATCCCTATGTCCCGACAACCACCTGAGGCTTAAATGCTGCGCATCATTCCTAATACCACTTATATAACGTATTAGATGGGTTGCGATGTGCCTCGCATTTCGTTCTGCTACGATTGCCACGTTGGCATCAATACAGGAGGGCTCATGCCGGGCTTGGGAACAATCATCAACGTTGTGCTTTTAGTTGCGGGCGGTCTTTTAGGATTAGCGGGCGGCCGCTTCATTACGCCCCGCATCCAAGACACGCTCATGAAGGCGTCGGGGCTGTGCGTTCTGTTTATCGGCCTGGGCGGCACCATGCAAAAGATGCTCGTTATCGATGGAGAGACGTTGGCGACCACCGGCACCACCATGCTTATCGTCTCATTTGCCCTTGGTTCGCTCATCGGCGAGGCCATCAACCTGGAGGCCGCCATCGAGAACCTCGGCGAATGGCTCAAGCGCAAAACCGGCAGCGAAGGCGACAACGAGTTCACCAACGCCTTTGTCTCGGCATCGCTCACGGTATGTATCGGCGCCATGGCCATCGTGGGATCGATTCAGGACGGTCTGCTCGGCGATTGGTCCACGCTTGCCCTGAAGGGCGCGCTGGACTGCATCATCGTCTGCACCATGACGGCCTCGCTTGGCCGCGGCTGCATCTTCTCGGCCCTGCCCGTTGCCGTATTCCAGGGCGCGATCACGCTTTTTGCCGGCGCACTCTCCCCCATCATGACCACCGCAGCCCTCGACAGCCTTTCGCTTGTGGGCTCCATGCTCATCTTCTGTGTTGGCGTTAACCTTATTCGGCCTCAGACCTTCCGCACGGCCAACATGCTCCCCTCCGTCGTCATCGCCGTCATCTACGCCCTCCTGTTCTAAATCTATCTACACAGCGGTATCTCGAACATCTGTTTGATGCTGTGCTATGATATGAGGTCACCGACACCATATAGGGAGAGGAGAGGGCGGTGGCCGACCAGGACGTCAAAATGCTCATCGAGCGCATTATGGCCGAGGCCCGGACCCATCAGTCCGCCCGCTTCTCAAACGAAATCTATGCTGACGAGCCGATTCTCAAGACCGGACGTCAGATGCAGAATTTCCTCCCCGACCAGTACCGCAAGATGCGCGAGATATCACGCTGGCAAGAGGATCCCAAAGGCGGCGCGGGACGTTGGCTATCGGAGGCGGAGCTCTTTTACCGCCAAGGCCTGCTGATGGCCGACTTCGAGGACGATTGCCCCTACAACGGCACCTTTAAGTCGTACTTTCCCACCTACAATGCCATGAGCGATCGACAGTTGCGCGGCTACTTTACCTGGCGTGCCCAAGTGCGCCGCGGAACCGTCGAGGAAACGTCTACGTCCTTTGCCTTTCTGTATCTCTATGAGCTGATTTGCGGCATTGGCGTAGATAATCCGCTCGATGGCTTTAGCAAGATTAAGGCATTTTGGGATGCCTATCGCGCCTTTGAACCCGGCATCGACCGGTTCGCACGCGTGTGGCTGCAGGACTACGCCGTGTTCCACGAGCTCGACCCCAAGCTGCTTCGCGACTCTAAAACCGTCGCATTCGACAACGCCCTCATCGAGCTGCGCCGCGCAGCGCGAGACCTTGTACCCGCGCCGACGCCATCGGCCCTGCCGCCTGCGCGTCGTAAGACCTCCGAGCCCACGCTTCCCCTTCCGCCCGATGAGGCGCATGAGGAGCGGCTCATGGCTGCCATCGACGCGCTCTCGACGTACAACCTGAATAACTCACGGCTCGACCGTTCCCACCATCGCGACCTGCGCCACGTGGCATGCGCCGTGTATGTCCGCATGGCGCGCTACTATGACACGCACCGAAAGACCGGCATCGTAGCGAGCTTGTTTGGGGAGGAGACGGCCATGCCCTACACCATGTTTGCCTCGGCCGTGTTCTTTGCGCCCGAGCGCCACGAGGACTGCGAATATCGCCTGGACCCCATTCACATCTACCGCTGCCAAAATGGCTTTTGGGAATGCATGCGGATTCACGGCAGCAGGCAAAAGAGCAGCAAGCTCGGTGAGATGATGCGCGCTTGTGATCAGCGCCTGCGCTTGGCACTGGATCCCGGCCATCCCCTTAAGGAAGAGAAGGTCCCCAAATATCTGGCTAAGATTATCGATGACGAGATCACGGCATGGCTTTCATGGGATGCCGCGCATCAGCCCGTCAAGATCGATATCGACCTGAGCCAGCTGGGGCACATTCGGAGCGCCGCCGCACAAACGCGCGAGGCGCTTTTGATCGACGAGGAGCGCGAGGACGGCACGTTTGCGGATGCCGAGGTGGCAGTTGCCGAACGACGGAAAGCCGAGCCCGTGGCCGACACGATCGCCGAGCCAGTCGCGACGACCATGCAGCAGGACGAGGCCAGCGAGCCGACCATCTCCACCGAGCAGTTTGGCGTTGTAGCCCCGCTCCTCGCACCAGCGCCCACGCCCGCCGACACCGCGCCCGCACTCGATTCCGCCGCAGAAGCCTATCTTCGAGCACTACTCGAACAAAACGCAGCGCAGACGGCATCGGCGGTGGCAAAGTCGGGCAAGAGTGAAGACATGCTCGTCGACAGCATCAACGAAGCGCTCTTTGACCTGGTGGGCGACACCGTTATTGAATTTGGCTCAGCAGGACCGCAAATTATTGAGGACTACGAAGCAGACGTGAGAGGATACCTAGACCATGAGTGATACCGCACCCGCAGCACCCCGCGTGCCCAAGCGCGTCGCCGCCGTCATTCTCAACTCGCTCAAGGGCGGTGTTGTCCCGCGCATCGGCCTTCCCTACATCACCGTGGGACGAGAGGTCGAGATCCGTGCTCTGCTCACCGACCTGAGCCTCATCGCCGATGGCGGCGCAAGCTTCCGTTTCCTCGTCGGTCGCTACGGCGCCGGCAAGAGCTTTTTGCTCCAGACCATCCGAACGCATGCCATGGGCGAGGGCTTTGTGGTCGCCGATGCCGACCTTTCCCCTGAGCGCCGCCTACAGGGCGGCCAGGGCCAGGGCCTCGCCACCTATCGCGAGCTCATCCGCAACATATCGACCAAGACGCGCCCCGAGGGCGGCGCGCTCAACCTTATTCTGGATCGCTGGGTTGCCTCGTGTGCCGACGCCGACGAGTCTGCCGTCAATGCCCAACTGGCCCCGCTCGAGGAAATGGTCCACGGCTTCGACTTCACACGCATGCTCCGCCGTTATCGCACGGCCGTCTCGGAGGGTGACGAAGAAGCTATGAGCCGCGTGACCAAATGGATCCGCGGCGAATACCGCACCAAGAGCGAGGCGCGCGCCGAGCTAGGCTCCTCGACCATCATCAGCGACGATGACTGGTACGACTACGTCAAGCTCATCGCACGTTTTTTGGTCTGCAGCGGCTACAAGGGCATGCTGGTGCTCATCGACGAGCTCGTGAATCTGTACAAGATTCCCAACGCGATCACGCGCCAATATAACTACGAGAAGATCCTGACCATGTACAACGACACGCTCCAGGGTAAAGCACAGTACCTGGGCATGATCATGGGCGGCACGCCAACCTCCATCGAAGACCGCCGCCGCGGCGTGTTCTCCTACGAGGCCCTGCGCAGCCGTCTCGCTCAAGGCCGTTTTGCGCGCGATGATCTCAAAGACATGCTCGCGCCCATCATCCGCCTGCAACCGCTCACCTACGAGGAGCTGCTGGTGCTCATCGAAAAGCTCATGCAGATCCATGCCGGCTACTTTGGCTGGACGCCCACGCTTACCGAGAACGACTTGGTGGACTTCCTCAAGATTGAGTTTGGCCGCGTGGGGGCCGACACGCATCTGACGCCCCGCGAGGTCATCCGCGACTTTATTGAGCTGCTCGATATCCTGTGTCAAAACCCCGATGCTAACGTGGCCGAGTTGCTACAAAGCGTCGGCGGCGACGCGCTGGCGCCGGCAGCTGCAACAGACGACACCGGCACCGCAGACGACGACCGCAACTTCGCCGAGTTCACCATCTAACCTGCCAAAAAGGGACAGGTTTATTTTGGTAGGTTTTATCTGGGCAAACACCGATGTTGCAAGATATCGAGCCGTTGCCCGTTGCGTTGATTGGCCCGTTGATGAGAGGAGGTCCCATGAACGCTTTTGACCGATATGCCCCGTTTATCCAGGATTTCATTTACTCCCACGATTGGGAGAGCCTGCGCTCCATCCAGGTTGCGGCGGCAGATGCCATCTTTAACACACAAGACAATGTACTCCTGACGGCATCCACGGCATCTGGCAAAACTGAGGCGGCCTTCTTTCCCATCCTGACCGAGTTTTGGGAGAACCCGCCCGCGAGCGTGGGCGCACTCTACATTGGCCCCCTCAAAGCACTCATCAACGACCAGTTCGTTCGCCTCAACGATCTGTGTGAAGAGGCCGATATCCCCGTCTGGCACTGGCACGGCGATGTCTCGCAGTCGCACAAGGCAAAGCTCATCAAAAAGCCGAGCGGTATCCTACAGATTACGCCCGAATCACTCGAGGCACTCCTGATCCACAAGCACATGGCAATCCCGCGTATGTTCTGCGACCTGCGCTATGTGGTCATCGACGAGGTCCATTCGCTCATGCGCGGTGACCGCGGCGGGCAGACGCTCTGCCTTATCGAGCGTCTATCGCGCATGGCGGGCGTGCGGCCCCGACGCATCGGCCTTTCCGCTACCATCGGCGACCCCGAGCGCACGGGCGCTTTTCTCTCACAGGGAACGGGACGCGACTGCGTCATCCCCCGCTTTGAGGAGCCGCGCCGCGTGTGGCGTATCTCCATGGAGCACTTCTACAACTCGGGTCCCCAGGCTCAGCAGCGAGGATTCACGAGCACAGGTCCGCAGGAAGCTGAGGTGCTCGCATGCGAGCGCATTGAGGCGGCACCACCCGCAGCACTGCCGGCCGACACCCAAGACATGCGCCACAGCGGACAGTTCACACAGGAGGAGCGCCGTCAACGTCGCGAGCAGGCAAGGGGCAAGGCTGCCCCCAAGAACCGTCGCACTTCCTCGGCCCCCGAAGGGGAAGTCGACATCCCGCAGGCAACCGAACAGGCACTACTCAACCCCACCGACACCGCACCCGACAACGCCGACCCCGGCATGGGCTACATCTTTGAACATACCCGCGGCCGCAAGTGCCTGGTCTTTGCCAACTCGCGCGAGGAGGCAGAGGCCGTGTGCTCCATGTTGCGCAGCTACTGTGAAAGCCGGCACGAGCCCGACCGTTTCCTCATCCATCACGGCAATCTTTCGACATCGTTGCGTGAGACGGCAGAAGAGCTTATGCGCGACGAGGAACAGGCGCAGACAACCGTCACCACCTCCACGTTGGAGCTTGGCATCGATATCGGTCGCCTGGAGCGCGCGTTCCAGATCGATGCACCGTTTACCGTCAGCTCCTTTTTGCAGCGCATGGGGCGCACAGGCCGCCGCAATCTTCCGCCCGAGATGTGGTTTGTCATGCGCGAGGAGGAGCCCGAGCCGCGCACGATGATGCCCGAGACCATTCCGTGGAAGCTCCTGCAAGGCATCGCGCTTGTACAACTCTATCGCGAGGAAAAATGGGTTGAGCCGCCCGAGCTCGATCGGCTCCCCTACAGCCTGCTCTATCACCAGACCATGTCGACGCTTGCCAGCACCGGCGAGCTCACACCGGCCGAACTTGCCCAGCGCGTGCTCACGCTCAGTTATTTCCATCGCGTCTCGACCGATGACTATCGCGTGTTGCTGCGCCACCTCATCAAGATCGACCATATCCAGGTCACCGAAGGCGGTGGGCTCATCGTGGGCCTCGCGGGTGAGCGCATCATCAACAACTTTAAGTTCTACGCTGTGTTCCAGGAAAACGAGGAGTTCACCGTTCGCAGCGAATCGGCCGAGCTGGGCACGATTGTCAACCCGCCACCACCTGGCGAGCGCATCGCCATCGCGGGACATTGCTGGATCGTCGAGGAAGTGGACTGGAAGCGACACACCGTCTTTGCCACGCAGGTCAAGGGCCGCGTGCCAGCCTACTTTGGCGATTGCCCCGGTGACATCAATACACACGTACTCGAACGCATGCGCCAAGCGCTCAACGAGCACGCGGCGTATCCTTACCTCATGGGCAACGCACGGGCACGCCTTGCACAGGCTCGTCATACCGCCGAGATTTCGGGCGCGGGGACCAAGCCACTCATCAACCTGGGTGGCGACACCTGGGTGCTCTTCCCCTGGCTGGGCAGCTACGCCTTTTTGGCGCTCGAACGCATGCTCAAGATTAAATGCGCCGCGGAGCTTGGCCTTCGCGGACTCGATCCGTCGCGCCCGTACTTTATGCAGTTTAAGATGAAGGCCGACGAGGAGACGTTCTTTGAGGTGCTCGCCGCCGAGGCCGAGAAGGACTTCGATCCCATCGAGCTCGTCTATCCCGGCGAGGTGCCTTATTTTGATCGCTACGACGAGTACGTTCCCGAGGAGCTCGTGCGCAAAGGCTTCGCCGAAGGCGTGCTCGACATAGAGGGCATGAAGCAGCGCGTCCTCGGCTGGCGCGACCACGCCTAAGACCAGTCTTTTTGGGACGGGGAAACTTATTTGTCGTGAAGGACGGTGCCGAGAAAGTCGGTGTCGAAGGGCACGGCTTCGGCAAAGGCGTAGTTGCCGTCGCTGGCGATGAGCAGGTAGTTTTCCTCGCCGCCGAACTTCGCATCGCCACATGGGACCACCCAGGCGTGGGCGAATACCTCGAGTGCCGTGGCAGCGCAATCGCGCAGGAACGTCACATCGCTCCCCTCGCTTGCGCTCACGATATTGGCAACGTAGACGCCACCGAAATTTAGGCTGCCCCGCACCAAACGCAACGCTTCAACCGTCGCCAGCTCGCGTACGGGCTCGGCACCGCCAAAGCAATCACTCACGACCACGTCGTAGCGACGATGGCCCACACTCGTCACACCCAGATACGAGCGAGCCTCAGCAGTAATCACCCGCAAGCGGTCGCCCACCGTGCGCTCCAGCTCGTCCAGATAGAACCAACGGCGCGCCAGGCGCGTAATCTCTCCGTCATACTCGATGACGTCCATGCGCAAGCCCTCGTGCGACATCAGCGCGAACTTGGGATAGGCAAACCCGCCGCCGCCCAGCATCAGCATACGGTTGATACCGTGACCATAAGCGTCGCGCATCGCATCCTCGGCCTCAAACACGTCGTCAAACGCGCGATAGTACGCAAAGACGGGCTCCGCCCAGCGCTCGCCAACGTAACTCGCGCTTTGGTAGACGCCGCCTTGCACCAATACGCGGACTTCGTCACCGCTCTCGTCGTGCACGCGTTTCACACGCGCCAACCCATTGCGGGTTCGCGCAACTTGCAGACAGGCAGCACGAACAGCGACAGCGGCCGCACCAAGCGCCGCGGCTCCCAGAGCAACGCCGGCAACGACGCCGGCAGAAACACTCGGCTTGTTCATCTAGAGCTCCTTTTGCAGATAGAGTCCATGATCGTAAAAACCCAAATGGCGATAGTACTCGCGCGTACCAATCGCGCTGATCACGTTGACGCGCGCATAGCCGGCATCCCGGGCAATCTCGGACGCACGCTCTACGAGTAAACGCCCCAACCCGTGATGCTGCGCCGCCTGGCCCTGGTCGCCCACGCGTGCCGCCATGCCATACACGTGTACCTCGCGAATCATCGCCTCGTCCGGCGACGTCGGCAACTCGTCCGCATGCGCGGCAACAAACGAATGGTCGGGCAGCGACAACCGCAAAAAGCCCGCGATCTTGCCCTGCGGCGTCACCCACTGCAAAAAGCGCTCGTGCGTCACCGGCGTCTCGTACGCCACCTCCTCATCAAGAGAAAGCTCATCCAAGTCGGCACCCGCCGTACTGATCTCGCGATAGCGAATCTCGCGCACCGTCGCACCGTCACCCCGAGCAGCCAGGCGGTTCTCAACGAGCTGACGCAGGTTGGGTTTCTTGTTGCCCACCATAATGTCGTCGGAACTAAAGTCGCGGATCATGCGACTAATACGGCAGAACGCCGGCGTCACCACGATGTCATCGGCCAGCACGTCGAGCAGCTCCTCCTCGGTATAGGGGCGCCACTCGCCGAGCTCGTAGCAGCCCACCAGACGCGAACCCTCAATGAGCGCACACGGGTAGACCTTGACCTCGTCGGGCATAAAGGCCCCCTCGGTCATAAAGCGCTCGTAGTCGCGCTTGTCCCCCTCCGGCGTGGCGCCCAGCAGGTTGAGCATAAAGTGCGCGTGGATCTTAAAGCCAAACAGGCGCGCAAGCGAAAACGCCCGCTCGATCTGAGCCACCGAAATGCGGCGCTCGTTGATATCGAGCAAGTGCTGGTCGAGGCTCTGGATGCCCATCTGAATCTTGGTGCAACCCAGGCGGCGGATGAGCTTGAGGGCCTGCGGCGTTACAGCATCGGGGCGCGTCTCGATAACGAGCCCCACCACGCGATGCTTCGCCGTCTCGTTGACGCGCTGCTGACGCTCAAGCTCATCCATCGTGGCGGTCTGCCACTCGGCAACCTCGCCCCACGGCGTACCGGGTCCGTACAGACGACGCACCGCGCGGTTATAGCCACCCACGGCAGCATCCACACGCCCCTGCTCGTCGGTAACACCGCTCGCAAGCTCGGCCTCGTCGGTCGCAATACCGACGGCCCGATAGCGTTCGCGACGCTCCGCCACCACCGGCGGCAGGGCATCGGCGGGAGTGTCATCGAGCAGGCACCCTGCCTCGGCACGGCTGATGCCCGGACGCGCCAACATGGGGTTGGCCGCCACGCCGGCCACGGCATCGTCATTGAGCGCGCGGAAGAGCTCCGACATAAACCACATCTGATACCCTTGCGGATAGTCGCTCCAGGTACCGCCAAGAACGATAAGCTCGATCTTGTCGGTCGCATGACCCATCTGCGAAAGCGCGGTCAAACGGGCGCTCACCTGCAGATATGGATCGAAGCAGTTTTGCTCTGCACGGGCACACGCCGGCTCGGCATGTAAATAGCTTTTGGGCATGCGCAGGTCGTTGGGGCAAAACAGGCAATCGCCCGAGCACGGCCACGGCTTGGTGATGACGGTAATGGTTGCCACGCCCGAAGCCGTGCGACGAGGCTTCATACGCAGCACCTGCAGCAGTTGACGTTCCAGCTCGGCATCGACATTCCACCCAGCCCAACGAGCCGGCTCCTCACGTTTAACCCGCTGGTAGAACGGCAGCAGACGGCGCTTGGCCAAATCGCGTTTGTCGGCACCCTCACGGCGCGCCTCGGCATGTATCAGTTTGACGAGCGCTTTGTCGTCCACGGTCTCGCCGCGACGCAGAGCCTCGAGTATGTTCAAGATAATCTGTTCCATGCCCCCATTGTAAAGGCAAAGGCGCCGGAGCCCGTCACGGCTCCGGCGCCTCCATCAAACAGCGCAGCTATGGTTTATAGGTCTTCGATAACCGCCCGTCACTCTGAATCAAATGACATGTCGCCCGAACCAACCTCAAAACGATACGTGGCGGACTTATCGCCATTATCGAATTCAAGATTCAAAATGGTCTCGCCGTCGTAGTCAAGCGGAAGGAAATCGCTCTCGAAGTCGCCGCTGCCCAAGGTGAGGCTCGCCTTAAAGCCCGTAGAGTTCGGAACCGTCATCTCCACATCGCCCGAGCCCACACTCACGTCCATCGACTTCGCGGGGGCCTGGTAGAGCTCGAACGTTACATCGCCCGACCCGACCTCTGCACTAAGCGCATCAGTCACGCTGCCCGCAAACTCTACATCTCCCGCACCCAGGAAAAGGTCGAAACCATCACAGGTGACACCGGCAATCTGCAGATCACCCGAGCCCACGTGCGCGTTGACTCCCTTCAGATGTTCGGCAACACGGCGCGGCAGCTCAACCGTAACCGAGCGGTCAATTGCCTTACCGTCATCACTTCCAAACTGAGAAACCTTGAGCGTCGAGTCCTCGACGGATGCGATGTTCTGCGTCGCGGCCTTGGAGGCATCCATACCATTGGCAACGCGTCCCCGCTCGATAACGCGAGCCTTGTTGCCATCAACAACCTTGACGTCCACCGTAGCCGCATCGATATCGAAATCGAGGTAGCGAAACTCATCAGCATCAAAGGTCGTACACGAAAGCTGCTGAGGCCGAGCGGAATAGCTGCCGTCATCCAAGGGATCGTCCTCGTCAACCGCATCGTCCATACCAGACAAGCCGGATACAACATCGTCGAGATCCCACGGGCCATCAAAATGAATCAATGTCCGCGAAATGCCAAAAACAAGCCCGATAATCAGTACAAACGCTCCGATGCCAACGCCCAGGCGCAGCTTGGATTCATGCGAAAGCTTCATCATTCGTCACCTTCTTTGGCACATGGCTCAGCGGTGGCCGCGGTAGCCACGTCAGCATCAGGTTCCGCAGAAGTATCCTTCCCCTGGGCCCTGACCGCCACCGGTGCCGAACCAACCTGAATATCCCCGCGTGCCCAATCACCATCGAGCGCACGCGCCACCCAGTGATAGATGGGAATCGTAAAGAAGATCAGCGCGGCAAAGGGGCCGGCACCAAACAGGAACATCAGCAAAAAGAACAGCAGCCAACACACGGCCCAATACGGGAACGACTGGAACGGGCCCTTCACCGGAGTCGAGCCAACTGCGCCGCCACTCGTCGCCTGCGCCGTCGCGGCATTGGCGGCCTGCGCACTCCAGCTTGCCGCTTGCGCCGCCTTGGCGGCGGCGTCACTCGCCTGTGTCGCCGCCTCGGTAGCTCGTGCCGCCGCCTCATGGGTGCGTGCACGCTCTGCTGCCTCGGCCTCGCGCTGACGAGCGCGGTCCTCGTTCTCAAACTCGATATCGTCCTCGATCTCATCGCTCGGATTGAGCAGCTCGTCCAGGCTCACGCCATAGAGCTTAGCAAGCGAGATCAGGTTCTCGGTATCGGGCGAACTCTCCGCGCGCTCCCATTTACTGACCGCCTGGCGCGACAGCCCCAGCTTTCGCGCCAGCCCTTCTTGACTAAAGCCTTTGCTGCGGCGAAGGTCGGCGAGCCGCTGCGCAGTTTCTACATTCATGGTTCCTCCTATGTGGTGCCAGCCGTGCCGCCGGACCGCTTTTGTTCTTAAGGCGCCTTGCACAGTTAAAAATCTATCCGCCACCGCCAAAAGCATGCCACCTATTCTAGTGAGATTTTTGACAACCGCCGGTTGCGGGTACATATGAGCTGCGGAAATGTGTCCAAACAAAGCAATGACCCGTAGCTTGGTTGTCCCCGTTGCGGCGTTAACGGTAGTATGGTCGTACTGTTAATTCCGCACCGCCAACGGAGGGAGTTCCGCGCCGTGAACCGCGATTTCGCCTCATCGCTCATCCAGCTCAACAACACGTTCTATCGCGAGCACTCCGCCTCCTTCTCCGATACGCGCCAGGCCCCGTGGCCCGGCTGGGTGCGCACCATGGACATCGCGCTCGAACAGCTCGACGTCGCCACGATCGAGCATCCCGTCCGCGTCTTCGATCTTGCCTGTGGCAATATGCGATTCGAGAACTTTGCCGCCGGCGGCGCACTTGCCGCCAAGGGCGTCGATGGCGCAAACCCCTCGGCAGATGCCAGCTGCCCGTTTGAGTTCTATGGTGTCGACTCGTGCCAAGACCTGGCCATCGATGCACATGGCCACGCGCTGCGCATTCCCAACCTGCACTTCCAGGAACTCGACGTGCTCGACGCCCTTATGAAGCTCAACCCCGCCGAGACGCCCGACGTGCTTTTCGACGCCCCGCTCGCCGACATCTCGGTCTGCTTTGGCTTTATGCACCATGTGCCGTCGTGCGAGTACCGCGTACGCGTGCTCGACGCTCTGGTGCGCCAGACGCGCCCGGGCGGCATCATCGCCATCAGCTTTTGGGAGTTTATGAACGACGAGCGCATGGCGCGCAAGGCTGTTCGCGCCGAGGCCCGCGCCGAGCTCACCCCGCCGTTTGAGGGTTACGATTCCGCGCAGTTTGAAGCCGGCGACCACCTCATCGGCTGGCAAAACGACCGCCACGCCTACCGCTATTGTCATCACTTTGACGATCAGCAGATCACCGACCTGGTGCGCGGCGTCCGTACGTTCTACAAGAGTGGCGAGGTCCCCGTGCGCGAGCTTGAGCGTTTCCATGCCGACGGTCGCAGCGGCGAGCTCAACCGCTATGTGATTCTCAAGCGCCTGTAGGTATCGGCGACTCGCCGCCGGGCTGCACCGCATCTTTCGGGCAAGCTATGCCCGCCCTTTTTCAATCCATTGACGGAACGTGCAGCTATGCGTTCCAAACTTATGACCAAGGAGCCTCATGGGAGCCGTCCACGTTCGCACGCCTAAGAACTTTGTGCTCGAGGAGCGCCTGGAGCGCTACGCCGATGCGATTGAGACGAACCCCGAGGCCTATGCCGGAGATTGGCGCAAGGCCTGTGCGCCAGTCGGCAGCAAGCCCTTCGAACACCTTCACCTGGATCTTGGCTGCGGCAAGGGAACCTACCTTGTAGAGCGTGCGGCCCACGAGCCAAACACCCTCTTTATCGGCATGGACCAGGAGCCCATCTGCATCGCCTATGCCGCGCAGAAAATCTGCGAGCAGGAACTGACCAACGCACTCGTCCTGCCCCGAGGCGCTGCATCGCTGCCGCAGGCGTTTGCCACAGGCGAGCTCGATGCCATCACCATCAACTTTCCCACGCCGCAGCCCAAGGCCAAGTACGCCAAAAAACGACTCGTCCATGTCGACCATTTGATGCTCTACCGCCCGCTCTTTGCAGCCAACGCCACCGTCACGCTGCGCACCGACAGCAAACCATTGCGCGATTACGCCCTGGGACAGTTTGCCGCGGCCGGCTACGACACGCTTTGGGTAAGTGACGACGTACGCCGCGACCATCCCGAGCATCCCGAGACCGAGTACGAGCGCCGCACGCGCGAGATGGGTGCCGCCGTCTATGGCATTCGCGCCACACCTGGAGCGCAGCCCAGCGATGAACAGCTCGCGGCGGGCCGCGCGCAGGAGCAAAGCCTTGCCTGCTACCTGCCCGAAAACCTCGATGCGCTCACCTATGTACCTCTGGGCATGGAAGAGGCCGTCGAGAACTTTAGAAACCGCGCCCGCAAAGGCAAGAAGCGCCTGCCGCAGGAGTCCTAGGGGCTTCTGATGGTCGCGGCGTCGGCAAACAAGTGAAAATAGGCGTCAGCGAACGACCCTCAAACCTAAGTGAGTAGACTTTTTTGCAATAGCCAAGCACAACCCGCATAACGAAAACTAAAACCGCAGGTAGAGCTCTTGCGCAAAAGCCATGTGCTCGCGATATTGCAAAAAGTCTACTCACTTAGCTGGCAACTGCACCAAACGGCTGGGCAGAACGCCCATTTCCTGCATTTTCTCGCGCGCTGGCACCCCGCGCCGCTGCTACGCCATAATAGTTGGCGGACAAACGGCGAGAGAAAGCAACCACATGGCACAGACCACGACAGATACTTCCGCCAGCACCGTTTCTGGCGCCGGCGCCGCCAGCTCGTTCTCGGGCGGCACGGGAACCGAAGCCGAATTCGGCTCGCTCGGCGCGCTCTCCCCCACCTGGTGGGAGCCCGAGGATGGTAGCGAGCCCGAACCATGGCTCACGCCCGATCAGGCCTTCGAACGCTTCTTTGAATGGACAAGCGACCGCGGTATTGAGCTGTGGGACCACCAGGAAGAGGCCCTCATGGATCTAGCCGCCGGTGACCATGTCATTTTGGGAACACCGACCGGATCGGGCAAGTCGCTTGTCGCGCTAGGCATGCTCTTTATGGGCATGGCACAGGGCAAGCGCTGTTATTACACGGCCCCCATCAAGGCTCTGGTCAGCGAAAAGTTTTTCGACCTTGTGCAGGTGCTCGGCCGCGATAACGTCGGCATGATCACCGGCGACACGCATATCAACACCAAGGCGCCCGTCATCTGCTGCACGGCAGAAATCCTTGCCAACGATGCACTGCGCGAGGGCGAGGGCGCCGACGTGGGCTGCGTCGCCATGGACGAGTTCCACTATTTTGCCGACCCCGACCGCGGCTGGGCCTGGCAGGTGCCACTGCTCACCCTGCCTCACACGCAATTCATGCTCATGAGCGCCACGCTCGGCGATGTCACCGCCATCGCCGCCTCGCTCGAGGAGCACACCGGCGCTACCTGCGACTTGGTCGTCGATGCCCCGCGCCCCGTGCCGCTGAGCTACGACTATGTGACGACCTCCCTCGAGGGCACGGTCGAGCTCGCCATGCGCCGCGGCGAGGCCCCGCTCTATATCGTGCACTTTAGCCAGGATGCCGCCCTTGCGACGGCGCAGTCGCTCGCCAATTTTGGCATCGCCAGCAAGGAGCAGCGCGAGGCCATTAAGGAAGCGGCAAAGGGAACGAGCTTCTCGACGGCCTTTGGCAAGATTCTCAAACGCCTGCTTGGATGCGGCGTCGGCGTGCACCATGCTGGCATGTTGCCGCGCTATCGCCTCCTGGTCGAACGCTTGGCGCAGCAGGGCCTGCTGCCCGTCATCTGCGGCACCGATACGCTCGGCGTCGGCATCAACGTACCCATCCACACCGTGGTGCTCACCGCGCTCACCAAGTTCGACGGCTACAAGATGCGTCGCCTGCGCGCCCGCGAGTTCCATCAGATTGCCGGTCGCGCCGGCCGCTCGGGCTTCGATACCGAGGGCATGGTAATCGCCGAGGCCCCGGAGCACGAGATCGAGAACGCCAAGCTCATGGCCAAGGCGGGCGACGACCCCAAAAAACTCCGTAAGATTAAAAAGAAAAAGGCCCCCGAGGGTTTTGTCACCTGGAACAAGCAGACCTTTGAGCGTCTGATTGAGACGCAGCCCGAGACGCTCAAGCCGCGCCTGCGCATCACGCACTCCATGGTGATTAGCGTGGTCGAGCAGGGCGGCGATGCCCGAGCCCGCGTACACGACCTCATCGAGACGAGCCTGCAGACTTCCGAGGAAAAGGCTAAGCTCGAGGTTCGCGCCGACGAAATCTTCGCCACGCTCATCGATTCCGGCGTCGTCGTTCGCACCGAGGTGCCGCCCGCACCTGACGCCCCGGCTGACGCCGCACCAGACACCGACTACGCACTGACGGTCGATCTGCCCGAGGACTTCGCACTCGATCAGCCGCTCTCGCCGTTCTTGCTTGCCGCGTTGGAGCTGCTCGACCCCGAGAGCGAGACCTATACCATGGATCTGATCTCGATGGTCGAGGCAACGCTCGAGGATCCCAAGCAGGTGCTGCGCGCACAGGAGCGCGCCGCGCGCGACCGCGCGATGGCCGAAATGAAGGCTGACGGCGTCGAGTATGAGGAGCGCTTGGAGCACATCCAAGACGTCACGTATGAAAAGCCGCTCGAGGATTTGCTCGACGCCGCCTTTGACAAGTACTGCCAGGAAGTGCCCTGGGCAAACGATTACCAGCTCTCTCCCAAGAGTGTCCTGCGCGATATGCTGGAGAGCGCGAGCGACTTTAAGGGCTATATTCAAAAGCTCGGCATCGCTCGCTCCGAGGGCATTCTGCTGCGCTACCTGGCAGAGGCCTACCGTTCGCTCGACCGCACCGTACCCATCGAGAAGCGCGATGAGCGCCTGCGCGATATTATCTCGTGGCTGGGCTTTGTGGTGCGCTCGGTGGACTCGAGCCTGGTGGACGAGTGGGAGAACGCCGGCAACCCGGCAGCCCTCGACGCCGCGCCGCCGCAGGGCATCGACGAGGTCGTGGCGGATCGCCGCGGCTGCACGCTGTTGGTGCGCAACGCGCTCTTTCGCCGCGTGACCCTTGCCGCCCGCGAGCACGTTCGCGACCTGGGCGAGCTCGACGACGACTGGGGCATGAGCGAGATCCGCTGGCAAAAAGCACTCGACGCTTACCACGAGCAGCACGAGGAAATTCTCACCAACGGTGACGCCCGCAGCGCCGCGATGTTTTCTATCGACGAGTCCGACGAGAAGACCGCGCACGTATGGCACGTGCACCAGATCTTTGCCGACGAGGACGGCGACCACGATTTTGGCATCATGGGCGATGTCGATCTGGACGCCACGCAAGACGGTGGCGAGGTCATCTTCAAAAACTACCGCGTCGGCTTTATCGAGGACCTGCTCGAGGACTAGCCGAACATACTGGAACGAAACGAAGCGGGGCCTCTGGCAATATAGCCAGCGGCCCCGCTTTTGCGCTATACGCTATGCCCTACTCGGCACCCTCGACCTCATACGAATCCGCCTCGGCTGGCTCATCGTTTGTCTCTGTCGCAGCCCCGCGCGCCTCGTCAAACGCGGCCTTCATGGTCTTGTTGCCCCACGTGAGCTTGCGAATGGTAAGATCGTCCGCCTTCTTGTTGGCTAGGCGCAGATTGTTCTCGGAGGACAGCAACGCCTCCTTGGTTTTCTGCAGGTGGCTAATCGTCTTGTCGATCTCATCAATCGCCGTTTGGAACTTGCGGCTCGCGATCTCGTAGTTGCGACCGAAATCATTCTTGAACTTCTCCATCTTGGCTTCGAAGTTCGTGACGTCGATATTCTGCTGTTTGTACTCCGCCAGTTCCTGCTTATAGCGCAGCGAACCCATGGCGGCGTTGCGAAGAAGCGTGATCATGGGAATAAAGAACTGTGGGCGAATCACGTACATCTTCTCGTAGCGATAGCTCACGTCCACGATGCCGGCGTTGTAAAGCTCGCTCTCGGGTTCGAGCAACGTGCAGAGCACCGCGTACTCACAGCCTTTCTGGCGACGATCGTGATCGAGTTTCTTAAAGAAGTCCTCGTTTTTATGCTTGGTCGCAGTCTCGTCGTTCTCGTTTTTCATCTCGAACATAATCGAAATGACCTCGTTGCCGCTCGCGTCGCACTCGCGGAAAATGAAGTCGCCCTTGGTGCCCTCGGACGCATCGTTGTCCTTCTCGAAGTACGCGTTGGGAAACGCCGTCATGCGCAGGCGGTTAAACTCGGTCTCGCAGTGCTGCTCGAGCGACTCGCCCACCATCTTGGTGGACAGGCGGACCTTCATGTCCTTAAGGCGCTCGATCTCTTCGTCCTTGTAGCGGATCAACTCGTCGCTCACGCGCTTGGCCTGCGCGAGCTCAAGCTCGTGGGCTGCCTTGGCCTGTTCCTCACGCGAATCGCGCACCGCCAGCTCACTCGTCAGCTTGGCACGCGCCTCATCACGCTCACGCTCCGCCGCGGCGACCGCCTCCGATAGGTTCATTTTGGCCGTCAGCTCCTGTTCGCGCAGCTGCGCGCGCAGGCCCTCGGCCTCCTGCTCAGACTGAGCCCTTGCGGCGGAAAACTTCTCTTGTACCTTCGCGCGGTAGTCAGCAAGCGCGCGCTCGGCCTCGCCGCGAGCGGCATCAAGCTCACGCTGTGACTCGGCCGCAGCAGCGGCAAGCGCCATCTCCTGGGCCTTGTCCGCCGCGGCAAGCCTGGCCTGCAGCTCGGCAATCTGAGCGTCGCGGGCGGACAGATCGTTTTGAGCAGCATTGCGCGCCGCCGCCTCGGCAAGTTTGGCTTCGTCATCCTTGCGTCCCAGCTGCGCGCGCAGGTTGTCAATCTCACGCTGGAGCTCTGCGTTTTCCTTCTGCGCATCCGCACGGGCCTCAACCGCCGCGCGCTGGCTTGCACTCTCGCGCTCCGTGGCAGCGCCCTCGAGCTTGGCGCGCAGCTCGGCAAGCTCGGCATCGCGCTTGGCAACCTCTTGTGCCAGCTGCTGAGCTGCAGCATTCTTCTGCTCGACAAGCTGAGCATTGCGCTGAGACTCTGCCTTTTGCAAGGCAGCCGTCGAACGCGAGCGCTCAAGTTCCAGCGCCTGCTCGCCCTCGCGCTGGACTGCCTTCACACGCTCATCCAGATCGCGCGAAAACTCGGCATCGCGTACTTGCTTGACGATATCCGCATAGCCAGACGCATCGACCTTAAACACTTCGCCACAATGCGGGCACTTGATCTCATTCATAGCAGCTCCTCGATGGACGCAAATTCCAACCGCCTACACTCTACCGCGCCGCACGGACAAAAAAGGCGCCGCCGCCATAATGGCAACGGCGCTAGAACCGCCACAAAGGGGACAGGCACCTTTGTGGTGGTTTGGGCGCCCTATAGCCCAAAGAAGCTCAAGATCTGGTCTCGGCTTACGGGCCTGTACTCGTTGGCATCGAGACCGACATCGTAGCGAAAGATAGGGCGCGCGCGATCGCGGTTGCGTGCGTTGGTGCGGTCTCCCCTGCTGTGGATGTGCCCGTGCAGCATGATGGCACCACGTGCCTTACCATTCCAGCTGAGCATGGGGTAGTGGCTCATAACCAGGCGATGTCCCTTGGCATAGCCGGGGGCAATCTCCAGGTAATCGCGCACGTCTTCCCAAATCTGTGGTACGTCGGAATCTTCCCAATCGACGTCATGGTTACCACGGATGAGCGTCACGTTCTGGCATTCGATGCGCTCGCGCAGGTGCACGGCATCCGCTAGGGGCAAACGATAGGTAAAGTCTCCCAGGATGTAGAGACGATCATCCGCAGCCACGTACTCATTGATGGCATCGATGACCTTGCGGTTCATCTCCTCGACCGAGCCAAACGGCCGGTCCATGTCGTGCAAGATATTCGTATCGCCCAGGTGCAGGTCGGCGGTAAACCACATCATCGTCTGTGTCCTCATTTCGCAACGCGTCTAACTCGTGCTAAGTATACAGACGCAGCGATGCGGCGGTTAGCCAAAGAGCCCGCCGAACAGTCCGCGGCGGCACTCGTCCTTTTTATTCGAACCTTTGCCCTGGGCGTTCTTATCCTTTTGCTTTTTGCGATCCTGCTCCAGCTCATCGTCATCGAGTAGCGTATCCCACTCAAACGGATCGTCTGTCAGATCGAACAGGTCATCGTCATCAAACATGGCAGTCTCCCATACCGATTAGCGAGCATCCACCACATAGAGCCCAACACGCACCTGGTGCCACGGGCTGCGTTCGGGGGCAACCTGTTGCACGCGGGCCTCAAACACGTCCTCGTGGCCGTAATACATCATCAAGGACAGCGGGCCGACCTCGTTTCCCGGAACATAGCCAAGCTTAGTGTTGCCGTAATAGATCGCAACCGCCTCAGGGTCATGGGGATTATCGCGCTCGGCACGCAGCGTCAGTTTATCGCCCGCTTTAAGATCGCCTGGGACCAAAGCACCGTCGGCATATTGAAATCCTGCGATATGAAACGACAGAAGAACACGTGAAGGCTCGTACATGGCAACTCCTCTAACGGCCGGATAAACCGGCGCTTAACCTTATTGAGAAGTCTACGAACTCGTGCGGACACAAATTCATCCTGCCTGCGCCTTTCGACCGTTTGTCGCTACGCCATCTGATTCTAATGCACAAACATGCGCACGAATTTGTGCTTCCAGCTTGCGTAGGGCGCATACCGAAACGGCACGTCCAGCCAGGTTGCCTTGTTCACGATGCTCTTCTTGTGGCTAAACGTATCGAAGCTCTCGCGGCCATGGTACTGCCCCATACCGCTCGCGCCCATGCCGCCAAAGCCCATATGGCTCGTAGCCAAGTGCATGATCGTGTCGTTGACACAGCCACCGCCAAAGGGCACGTAACGCACGAAGCGCTGCTGAACTGCGCGATCCTGACTAAAGATATACAGGGCCAGCGGCGTCGGACGATCCGTAATAAACGCTTCGGCCTCGTCTAGGCTCTCAAACGTCAGCACCGGCAAGATGGGACCGAAGATCTCCTCCTGCATCACGGCGTCATCGGGGGTCACGCCGTCCAAAATCGTCGGCTCGATCTTCAGCGAAGTCTCCCGCGCGGTGCCTCCAAGCACGACCTTATCGGGATCGATCAGCCCGCGCACGCGCGCAAAATGCTTGGCGTTGACGATATGCCCGTAATCCTCGTTATCGAGCGGATGCTCGCCAAACATACGGCGGACCTCTTCCTTGATGAGGCCCAGCAGCTCGTCGTGCACGCGCGTATCGACCAGCAGGTAGTCGGGCGCCACGCAGGTCTGCCCCACGTTGAGCCATTTGCCAAAGGCGATACGCCGTGCCGCGACCTTCAAGTTTGCCGTCGCATCCACGATGCAGGGGCTCTTGCCGCCCAGCTCAAGCGTCACGGGCGTGAGGTTTTTGCTCGCGAGCTCCATAACGAGCTTGCCGACCGGAACGCTACCGGTAAAGAAGATCTTGTCCCAGCACTCATCGAGCAGCGCTTCGTTTTCGGCGCGCCCGCCCTCGACAACCGTCACCAGGCACGGATCAAATGCCTCTTCACAGATTTGCTTGAGCACCGCGCTCGATGCCGGAGCATAGGCACTCGGCTTGATGATCACGGTATTGCCTGCGGCAAGGGCGCCGGCGAGCGGCTCGAGTGTTAGCAAAAAAGGGTAGTTCCACGGAGCCATGATGAGCGTGACACCATAGGGCACGGCTTGCGTTTTGCACACGCTCACGGCGTTAGCAAGATCGCACGGACGCAGGCGTGGACGACTCCATCGAGCCACATGCGCAATCTGATGACGAATCTCGGAAAGCGACGTGCCGATCTCGCACATATATGCCTCGTCATGCGACTTTCCCAAATCGGTCTTGAGCGCATGGGCAATATCGGCCTCGTGGGCCCGCACCGCATCGCGTAAACTCACGAG
Organism: uncultured Collinsella sp.; assembly: GCA_902464565.1. Taxonomy (GTDB): domain Bacteria; phylum Actinomycetota; class Coriobacteriia; order Coriobacteriales; family Coriobacteriaceae; genus Collinsella. The sequence goes on along the minus strand of CABQJV010000016.1, from coordinate 7,151 downwards.
CGCGCGACGTCGGGCATCGACATCAAACGTGGCGTGCGTCTTAAAGTAGGCGCGCTGATCGCCGACGATGCGCGCAATTTCCTCGGTGTTCATGGATCCTCCTAATTCTCGTCCTCAAACATACCACCTGCAACGACTTCGTACATATGCTCGAGCTCCAAGCGGTCCATTAGAAGCGGAACGGGGTATAGCGGATTGGCCTCGGCATCGGCATGCGCCGCCATCTCGGGAATGTCAGAGCGGCGAATGCCCAAGACATATTTGGGGATTCCCAGGGCCTCGTTCATGCGGTCGACCCAATCGATAAAGGCCTCGGCCGCAAGACTATCCTGCGCGGTAGCCGGCGCAATGCCCGCCATGTGAGCAAGATCGGCAAGCTTGGGGGCGGCGGCGTCACCATAAGCGCGAAGCATGTGCGGCAGGATGATCGCGTTGGCCAAACCGTGCGGAATTCCGTATCGGCCGCCCAGACTGTGCGCGATGGCATGCACATATCCGACATAGGAGCGGGTAAACGCAACGCCCGCCTTATACGCCGCCGAAAGCATATTGCGACGAGCGCGCATGTCGTCACCATGCTCATAGGCCTCGAGCAAATTGTCGTGGATAAGCTGCACCGCCTGTCGCGCCATCTTGCGCGTATAGGGCGTGGTGCTTCGCCCGATAAAGGCCTCAACGGCATGCGTCAGGGCGTCCGTGCCCGTCTGCCCCGTAATGGAAGCGGGTAAGCCGCACGTAAACTCGGGGTCGTGGACTGCAAAACGCGGGGTGAGCACAAAGTCGTTAATGGGGTATTTGTAGTGCGTCCCGTCATCGGTAATTACCGCCGCAAGCGTGACTTCGCTTCCCGTACCGGCGGTAGTGGGAACGGCGATGAGCAGCGGCAGGCGACGATGAATCCGCAGCAGGCCGCGCATCTTGTTGATGGGCTTGTTTGGCTGCGCAATGCGTGCGCCCACGCCCTTGGCACAGTCCATGGCCGAGCCACCGCCAAAGCCGATAATGGCCTGGCAGGCGCTCTCTCGATACAGGGACGCCGCTTCTTCCACGTTTGAAACCGTGGGGTTTGCACGCGTTTCGGCATAGACCGTAACGCCAATCCCCCTGCATGCGAGCGCCGTCTCGAGCGGTGCCGTGAGCCCCAGACGGGCAATGCCGGGATCCGTCACGATAAGGACCTTCTGGATCGAGCGCTTTTGAAGCACCGCGGGCACATCCTCGGCATGCTCTAAAATGCGCGGCTCGGCATAGGGCAGGATCGGCAATGCAATGCGAAAAACCGTCTGATATGTTCGGCACCAGGCACGACGGGCTAGATGCATAAAGGAAACTCCTTCATTTGTTGATAGGTCAACATTTGCTCGCCCGATTGTACTCAGCGGCGGTCAAAGACGGCCTGCCAATCGTTAATCAATCAACATCTTCATATCTCAAAATTGTTTTATTAAAAATCATTCCTAATAGGCTTCACATTTGGTTGCATTTATGGATAATAGAACTCGTCAAGACGCACGTCCGGAGAGGGCCCTTACGGGACCGGACGAGCGCGCAATCGCCATCGATCGAAAGGATCGAATCATGAAGTTTGTTTGCCCCGTTTGCGGTTATGTGGAAGAGTTCGACGGCGACCAGCTGCCCGAGGATTTTAAGTGCCCCCAGTGCGGCGTTCCCGGTTCTCGTTTCCTGAAGCAGGAGGAGGGCCAGCTCGAGTGGGCCGCCGAGCACGTCGTGGGCGTCGCCAAGATGGAGGGTGTCTCTGAGGACATCGTTGCCGACCTGCGCGCCAACTTTGAGGGCGAGTGCTCTGAGGTCGGTATGTACCTGGCCATGGCTCGCGTCGCTCATCGCGAGGGCTATCCCGAGATCGGCCTGTACTGGGAAAAGGCTGCCCACGAGGAGGCCGAGCATGCCGCCAAGTTCGCCGAGCTCCTGGGCGAGGTCGTGACCGACTCCACCAAGAAGAACCTCGAGATGCGCGTTGAGGCCGAGAACGGCGCCACCGCCGGCAAGACCGATCTTGCCAAGCGTGCCAAGGCCGCCGGCCTCGATGCCATCCACGACACCGTGCACGAGATGGCTCGCGACGAGGCCCGCCACGGCAAGGCTTTCGCCGGCCTGCTCAAGCGCTACTTTGGCTAAGCCAACCGCCTGAGACATAACCTCAAGCTCGATGAGGCCCGGACCGTATTGGTTCGGGCCTTTTTCATGCCTCATGAACTTGTTAACGCCCTGAAATAGGACCGCCTTCGGCATCGGCTTCTCGTCAAAAACTAAGTGAGTAGACTTTTTGGAACTTGCCGAGCACACCACCCATATTGCTTTATAAAGCCGCAGGTAAATGACTTGTTGCAAAACGGCCTGGTCGCCAAAGTGCCAAAAGTCTACTCACTTAGAACCGCAGCCGTCCACGATTGAGCCGTTTTGTGTCTAACGGGCATCTTCCCGTCGATTACTCCCAATTTTGTCCAGTCAACGAATAGTTCAGACCGGAGTAATGTCTCAGCCCTTTGCTCATCTGAGCTTTTATCACGATATTCAGCATCGAGCATCCTGCATATGGCCTTAACGATCGCGCGGAATCTATCCTCATCGGATATCTGTCTGTGTGTCAGGAGAAGTACATCGTAGCCCATGGCCTGAAGGGCCGTCATGCGGTCAGCGTCACGCAAGCCATCCCCCGCGCGTCCGTGCGAGGCCTTTCCCTGACATTCAATGGCCACCTGTCGCCTGCCGTCCGGCGAAGAAAGAAGTAGGTCGATATATACACGGGACTTTTCCACAATCGCTCGAGCACTTGTGCTTAACGTCACTTCGACATTGAGCTCTATACCGCAAAACCCTTCGCCTCCCAGGGCTCGCGGCAGTCCAAGCAACAAATACGCCTCGACCTCAAAAGGCGACGCGGCACCCAATGGAACGAGTTGCGATACCGCCATAAATCTATTGCCGCAACGCATCCCGCAAACATCTGAACAAAAACGGTCAAGGTCTCCGCCCAAAACCAAAGCGTCTCGACGCCATAAATTTGAGGCGATGCCGTCCTCGGACGGGCAGCGCACCCAACCGAACGTTGTCGAAATCGCGCCCGAATCAATTGCACGCGAAAGCTCCGCCTCAAGTGCCGCCGGCAGGGCACACACCGCAAACAAGCCACACATCTCCGCCAATACCAAAAGAAGCTGAAGATCCGTCAGATGCCGCGACATGATGAATGTCGTCAGTAGAGGAGATGTAACCAAAAACCCATGCTCCGTTTCCAGCACGGATTCCCTGGGGAGCTCACCAAGAAACAGCCGCTGCCTAATGCTGGCAGGACAAGTCCGTTTGTTTCTCGTCCGAACCAATGTATACAACGGAAAACCGAGCGCGACCGCAGCCGTCGGGTTGCGGGCGAGATCATATCGCTGCCGGTCTTCTTCCGGTCGTGGAAGCGGCGGACACAAAGCGCGGACTTGAGGAGGCAAACGCCAGTACCTAAAAGCCGATATGTCACAAAGTAGATCCTTCATAGGCACAGGAAAACACGAATTTCAACCCAGTCAGTCACGCATTGGCGCGAACGCACCAAAAATGGCGCCGAACGGACTGCAAAGTTTTCAACAGCCCTCCCCAACTGGCCAAAAGCTTGCCAAGAGCTGGACGAAGCCCTGTTGAAAACCCCATTTTTTTCTCATGCAGGAGCTTTGCGCGGCAAGTGAGTAGACTTTTTTGAACATCCCGAGCAGGCCGGTCATCCTGCTTTTCAAAACCGCAGGTAGATAGCTTGTTACAAAACTTCCTGGTCGCCAAAGTGCTAAAAGTCTACTCACTTAGGTTGCAGAGTGCCCCCCATTAGCTGCAATTCCAAGGTAGTTAGCACTTTTGGACTCAGATCGTCATACTGGACAAGAATTTGAGTTGAGTTTTCAGGGACAGATGCGCCATCGGCACACCAATAACAGTCACTGATATCGACAAAAGGGATGCTCGAGCGCGCGAGAGCCTGCGCAAAAGAGCTTCCGCCCGTTCCACGCTCCGCAACCACGGTACAGTAAAGGCCCGCATCTGCCTGCTCGATCGAGACCTCCCCTGCCGGAAACGCTTTCCGCACAAGCGCCATCAGGCCATCACGCGCCTCACGAGCACGAACGCGCACGCGGTTCACATGCCGCTCGTAATCACCCGATTCCAGCAAACGAGCCAAAGCGACCTGGTCGACAGAACTCACCGACGAGGCATAGAAACCAAGGTTGCACCTAAACCGCTCCATCAGCTCATCGGGCAGCACCATGTACGCTAGACGCAACGCCGATGAAAGGCTCTTCGAAAACGTGTTGGTGTAGATAACCGACTGGGCGGCATCAATCGACGCGAGCGCGGGAATCGGCTTCCCGGCAAGGCGAAACTCACAATCAAAGTCATCTTCGATGAGATACCGACCTGGTCGCTCAGCGGCCCAGCTCAGAAGCGCATAGCGACGCGCAATGCTCGTCACAAGACCGGTCGGATACTGATGGGACGGCATCAGGTGAAGGACATCGGTCCCAGTTTTCTGCAGAGCGCTCAGGTCCACGCCGTCATCATCCAACGGGATATGCCGAACTTTGCAGCCCATAGCCTGATAGATGCGCGTCAGGCGCAAATAGCCAGGGTCCTCAACGGCATACACCTTGTCCGCGCCAAGCAACTGAACCAACATGGTATCGAGCAGCTGGGCGCCCGCGCCGATAACAATGTTGTTGGGGTCGACATTCATACCCCTTGTCCCGCGCAGATGATGAGCAATCGCGCGTCGTAGCCGAGCGGTGCCCTGTGCCGGTGCGGGTGAGAAGATTTCGCGCTCGTCTTCGGATGCCAGCGTCGCCCGCAGTGCGCTTTGCCAAAGCCGCGCCGCCTCCAAAGTGGAAGGAGAAAGTGCGTCGAATTGCTCGACCCGTCCATCAACATCATGTGCGTTAAGACCCGCAGGAGCGGAATCTCGATCAAACTCTGTCTCAGCCAAAGGCAAAACCGGTGCATCCGGAAGCTCACAAGCGTAGTAGCCACGACGCGGCTTTGAGCAAATATAGCCCTCGGCAAGTAACTGGCTATATGCATTCTCGATGGTAATGACACTGATTCCCATATGGCTGGCAAAGGCACGCTTAGACGGAAGATGCTCCCCCGCCGCAATGCGTCCAGCAACGATATCATCTCGAATTTGCTGGTAAACATACTCATAGAGCGATGCTCCGCCGCGTTTTTCCAAATTGTAGTCAAGCATGAGCCTATCACCTGACCTTATTAAGTCATTCAATCTGGTATTAGTCTGACCTTGTCATTATCTCGAAATCTGAGTATTTTGCCATACCCAGCTCCCCGATAGGATGTTCCGTCAAGCAATGCACATGCCAACCAAGGGAGCAACCATGGCAGAACAGACCAGCAAGGCCGATCGCGTCAAACTCAATCGCGAGCTCGCGCAGATGCTCAAGGGCGGCGTCATCATGGACGTCACCACGCCCGAGCAGGCACGCATCGCCGAGGAGGCGGGCGCCTGCGCCGTCATGGCACTCGAGCGCATTCCGGCCGACATCCGCGCCGCAGGCGGCGTCTCGCGCATGAGCGACCCCAAGATGATCAAGGGCATCCAAGAGGCCGTCTCCATCCCTGTTATGGCCAAGTGCCGCATCGGTCACATCGTCGAGGCGCAGGTCCTGCAGGCCATCGAGATCGATTACATCGACGAGTCCGAGGTTCTCTCCCCTGCCGATGACGTCTATCACATCGACAAGACCCAGTTTGACGTGCCGTTTGTCTGCGGCGCCCGTGATCTGGGCGAGGCGCTGCGCCGTGTTGCCGAAGGCGCCACGATGATTCGCACCAAGGGCGAGCCGGGCACGGGCGACGTCGTCCAGGCTGTACGCCACATGCGCAAGATCCAAAAGCAGATCCGTGACGTTGTTGCTCTGCGCGACGACGAGCTCTTTGAGGCAGCCAAGCAACTGCAGGTTCCGGTCGAGCTGGTGCGCGAGGTCCATGCCACGGGTAGGCTTCCCGTCGTGAACTTTGCCGCCGGCGGCGTAGCGACCCCCGCCGACGCCGCGCTGATGATGCAGCTGGGAGCCGAAGGCGTGTTTGTCGGCTCGGGCATCTTTAAGAGCGGCGACCCCGCCAAGCGCGCAGCCGCCATCGTCAAGGCCGTGGCAAACTTCACCGATGCCAAGCTCATTGCCGAGCTTTCGGAGGACCTGGGCGAGGCCATGGTGGGCATCAACGCCGACGAGATCGAGATTATCATGGAAGAGCGCGGGCGCTAGTCCAGCAGAAAGGATCGCACATGAGCGATTATGCAGACCAGACGGTCGCCGTGCTGGCGGTCCAAGGCGCTTTTGCCGAGCACGAGGCAAGGCTATCCGAGCTGGGCGCACGTTGTATTGAGCTGAGGCAGGCGGCTGATTTGAAGCAGGACTTTGACCGTCTGGTACTTCCCGGCGGCGAGTCTACCGTTCAAGGGAAGCTGCTTGATGAGTTGGACATGCTCGAGGAGCTTCGTGCCCGTATCGCTGAAGGTATGCCCGTCCTGGGCACCTGCGCCGGCCTAATTCTGCTGGCTCACGACCTTGCCGCCCATGACGATAAGGGCACGCCGCGTTTGGCAACCATGGATGTACTTGTCGAGCGCAATGCCTACGGCAGGCAGCTCGGCAGCTTTCGCACCAAGGGGCAGGTAGGCGGTATCGACGGTGAGGTGCCGCTGACGTTTATCCGCGCGCCCCGCATCGTCGAGGTCCACGGCGACGCCAAGGCTTTAGCGAAAGTCGACGGCCGTATCGTCGCCGCCCGTCAGGGCAACCAGCTCGGCGTAACCTTCCACCCCGAACTCGACGAAGACACCCGCCTCCACGAAATGTTTCTACAAATGTAGGCATCGAAATCAACAAACAAAATGAGAGTGGATAATCTCCCACTTTGAGCTTGAATGCAGACTCAAACCGGGAGATTATCCACTCTCATGCTATGCAATCGTTGGGGACGTTCTTAAACGACTAGTCAAACAAGAACGTCCCCAACGACTATCTTTTAGCAGGTCTGGATCATGGCAATGCCGATGTTTTGGCACCGACAGCGAGCGCCTACCAGAGCGAACAAATTGGCATGAAAAGAGGACGGCATAGACCTTCTGGTCATGC
>CABQJV010000015.1 GCA_902464565.1 uncultured Collinsella sp. | reverse complement strand
CGTAGCCCGAGACGGTCCCGGGCTGACAATTTCGACTGTAATGGACGTTCTTAAACGACTAGTCAAACAAGAACGTCCCCAACGACTACCCAAGGAGTGTCCCAAACTGCCGGCAGAAAAGGAGCGTCCCTAACTGCCGCATCCGGAGCAAGACAACGCCGCAGGTAGAGGACGGACAGCGAGCGGGTCGCATTTGAGACAAGGTGACGTGAAACGAAAGGGCGCTGACCTCTTGGTCGCGCCCTTGAAGTTGAACGTCAGATTGTCCAAATGCGACCAGCGCAGCGTCGGCCGGTTACGGCGTTTGGTAAAACGCCGTAACCTACACCCGCTCCGCGATCTCGTGGATGAGGTAGTCGGTCTTTTCCCAGCCCAGGCACGGATCGGTGATCGACTTGCCAAAGACGCCGCCGTCGACCGGCTGGTTGCCGTCCTCCAGGTAGGACTCGATCATAAAGCCCTTGACCAGCTTGGAGATGGACTCGTTACGGCGGCAGCTGTCGAGCACCTCCTTGCAAATGCGATACTGCTCCAGCGGACGCTTGCCCGAGTTGTCATGGTTGCAGTCGATGACCGCTGCCGGATTGGCATAGCCGGCATGCTCGGTATAGCGTTCGGCCAAGCGTTCCAGGTGTTCGTAGTGGTAGTTGGGGTAGGTGCGCCCATCGAGACCGATGTAGCCACGCATAACGGCGTGCGCGAGCGGATTGCCGTCGCACTCGACCTCCCAGTTGCGGAAGATGAAGCTCTGGTGCGCCTGCGCGGCGTAAATGGAGTTGAGCATAACGGTGGTAGAGCCAGCAGTGGGATTCTTCATGCCGACGGGTACCGAAATGCCGCTCGACACCAGACGATGCTCCTGGTTCTCGACCGAGCGTGCGCCCACGGCAACATAGCTCAGCAGGTCAACGAGGTACTGGTAGTTGGACGGATAGAGCATCTCGTCGGCGGTGAAGAAGCCCGTTTCCTCAATAACACGCAGGTGCATATGGCGGATGGCCTTGACGCCCTCGAGCAGGTCGTCGGGAGCCTCGGGGTTGGGGTTGTGCAGAAGGCCCTTGTAGCCGGTGCCCTTGGTGCGCGGCTTATTGGTGTAGACGCGCGGAATGATGATGAGCTTGTCCTTGACCTCCTCGGCGGTCTTGGCCAGTCGGTTCATGTATTCAAGTACCGAATCCTCGCGGTCGGCAGAGCACGGGCCGATGATGAGCACCTTGCGTGCGTCCTCGCCGGTAAAGACTTTGGCGACCTCGGCGTCAAATGCCTGCTTTTTGGCGGTAAGCTCGGCAGAAAGCGGCATTTCCTCGCGGATCTCCATGGGGATCGGCAACTTGCGTTTGAATTCCATGGCCATAGGGGCCTCCTCAATCTATAGAAAGAGCAATAAGCGTATTGTTGAGTGTTCGGCATTATCCGCTGTCGCACGCTAAAGTGCAAGTCCTTGTCACCCTGAAACCTTCCAAAAAGGGACAGGTTTATTTTGGTAGGTTTTATCTGGGGAAACGTCGGAGGATGTCGGGAGGGAGTGGCGTCGCGCGGGACCCTAAGGCTATTGTCGGTTCCCCAGGAAACACCCTGCGGGCAAAAAATGCCAAATATGAGTACTGTTGCTAACCTAGTAACATATCCGTCTAGCGAGATAATAGACAAAGTGATAAATATGTTCATTAACGTTGGCACGCAGAAGCCTGCTAACGGGCGTTTTGATTAATTTGAAGGCGTATAGAGCCCGCAAAGAGGTCGTTTGAGGCGGTTTTGGCTGTTACTAAAAAGGTAACAGTACTCATATTTGCCCTTTTTTGCCCACGGGGCCTCGAAGGGGCTGTCAATCAGGTCCCAGGGGAGGCGGCTCAAGGGCCGCAGAACAAAAACGGGGGCGCAGGTTGTCCTGCGCCCCCGTTCTCGGGCGTTATTCGTTCCCTGCGGCAGAATTTACGCCGCCTCGTCGAACTGCGAGTTGTACAGGTCGGCGTAGAAGCCGCCCTGGGCGAGCAACTCGTCGTGCGTGCCCTTCTCGACGATGTCGCCGTCGCGAATTACCAAGATCACGTCGGCGTTGCGGATCGTGGACAGGCGGTGCGCGATAACAAAGCTGGTACGGCCCTGCATCAGCGCATCCATGGCACGCTGAATAAGCTCCTCGGTACGGGTATCGACGTTGGAGGTCGCCTCGTCCAGAATCAGCGCCGGGCGGTCGGCCAAAATGGCACGGGCGATGGTCACGAGCTGGCGCTGACCCTGCGACAGGTTAGTGCCCTCCTCGTTGATCATAAAGTCGTAGCCGCCGGCGAGCGTATGGATAAAGTGGTCGCAACGCGCGGCACGCGCAGCGGCCTCGACCTCGGCATCGCTCGCATCGGGGCGTCCGTAGCGGATGTTCTCGCGGATGGTGCCGTTAAACAGCCAGGTATCCTGCAGTACCATGGCAAACTCGCCGCGCAGTGCCGCACGGTCCCAGTCGCGCACGTCGACGCCCTCGACGCGCAGCGAACCGCCGTCCACGTCGTAAAAGCGCTGCAGCAGCTTAATGAGCGTGGTCTTGCCGGCGCCGGTGGGGCCGACGATGGCGATGGTCTGGCCGGGCTGCGCCTCGCAGCTAAAGTCGTGGATGATGGTCTTGTCGGGCGTATAGCCAAACTTCACATGGTCAAACTCCACGTGGCCGGGGCGCTTCTCAGGGATCTGCGCGTCGGCCTTCTGCTCCTCCTCGGGTGCGGCTAAAAACTCAAACACACGCTCGGTGGCAGCTGCCATCGACTGCATCGTGTTGCTCACGTTGCCCAGCTGCTGCACGGGTTGCGTAAAGTTGCGCACGTACTGGATAAAGCTCTGGATGTCGCCGGGCGTGGCATTGCCGGTCAGCGCGAGCTGCGCGCCCACCACGACAACGCCCACGTAACCCATGTTGCCCACCAGGCTCATAAGCGGCATCATCAGGCCCGACAGGAACTGCGAACGCCAGCCACTAATAAACAGGCGGTCGTTTTGACGGTCGAACTCCTCGATTGAGGCCTCGGCGCGGTCGAACACCTGAATGACGTTTTGACCGGCAAAGTCCTCCTCGATAATGCCGTTGACGGCGCCCAGGACCTGCTGCTGCTCGCGGAAGTACGGCTGCGAGAAGTGAATCATCACCATCAAGATAATTGCGGCTGCCGGCAGCGTGAGCACGGTGACGCCGGTGAGCGGCAGGCTGATCGACAGCATCATGACGAGCACGCCGATAATCTGCGTCACCGACGTGATGAGCTGCGTCACGCTCTGGTTGAGCGACTGACCCAGCGTATCGACGTCGTTGGTGATGCGGCTGAGCACATCGCCCTTGCTGTGGCCGTTGAAGTAACTCATCGGAACGACAGCGATCTTGGCGGCGATCTCCTTGCGCATTCGGTAGCAGATCTTTTGCGTGACGCCGGTCATGAGCCAGCCCTGGACCAGGCTGCAGACAGAGCTCGCCAGATACAGGCAGAGCAAAAAGCCGAGCGTCTTGGCGATCCAGTCAAAGTCAACGTCGCCGGTGCCGTTGACCTTGGCGACCAGGCCTTCGAACAGCTTGGTCGTAACCTGGCCGAGCACCTTGGGTCCCACAATGTTAAAGATGACCGAGCACACGGCAAAGGCGACGGCGGCAAACACGGCAATCTTGTGCTGGCCGATATAGCCGAGCAGCTGCCTCATGGTGCCCTTAAAGTCCTTGGCCTTTTCGCCACGACGCATGCCACCCATGCGGCCCATGGGACCACGCTGGCGGGTGGGCTTGGAAATCTGAGTCTTGGTCTCGTCTGCCATTAGCGCTCGCCTCCTTCCATGACGGCTGCAATTTCTTCTTGGGTAAGCCCCAGCTCCTCGGCGGAAAGCTGCGACTGTGCGATCTCCAGGTACGCCGGGCAGCTGCGCAGCAGCTCCTCGTGCGTGCCGGTGCCCACTACGTGGCCGTCGTCGAGCACGATGATCTGGTCGGCGTGCATGATGGTCGCGATGCGCTGGGCCACGACCACGAGTGCGGCGTCGGTAACGTTTTTGGCCAGCTCCTCGCGCAGGCGCGCGTCGGTCTTGTAGTCGAGGGCACTAAACGAGTCATCGAACACCACGACCTCGGGCTTTTTGGCCAGGGCGCGGGCGATGGCCAGACGCTGGCGCTGACCACCCGAAACATTGGCGCCGCCCTGGCTGATGGGGGAGTCGTAACCGCCCTCACGCTCGGCGATAAAGTCCTCGGCCTGTGCGATGCGCGCGGCCTGGCGCATGTCATCATCGCTCACCATGTCGCCGGCAAACTTGAGGTTGCTCTCGACGGTGCCCGAGAACAGACGCCCCTGCTGCGGGATGTAACCAATGCGGCGGCGCAGCTCGGAAAGGGTCATGTCGCGCACGTCGATGCCGTCGAGCGAAATGCTGCCGCCCGTGACGTCGTACAGGCGCGGAATCAGCTGTACGAGCGTGGACTTGCCCGAGCCCGTGGAGCCAATGATGCCGAGCATCTGACCGGCATGCGTGGTGAAGTTCACACCGCTAATGACGTCGGCGCGGGCATCGGGGTACTGGAAGCTCACGTCGCGGAAGGTGAGCTCACCGCGCGGCGAGCTGGCCGCGGGCAGTTTGGGCGAGGCAGGGTCGTTGATGCTCGTGGGGCAGGTGATGACCTCATCTACGCGCTCGGCTGCGACCTCGGCACGGGGCAGGATGACCGAAACCATGGTGAGGATCATAAACGCCATGACGATCTGCATGGTGTAGGAGATGAACGCCATCATGTTGCCGACCTGCATCACGCCGTCGGACACGCCCAGCGCGCCAAACCAGACGATAAGCACGGTGATGCAGTTCATGACGAGCATCATGAGCGGCATCATAAAGCTCATGGCTCGGTTGGTGTAGAGCTGCGTGGTCATCAGGTCGAGCGACGCCTTGTCAAAACGTTCGAGCTCATGTTCCTCGCGGTTGAACGAGCGGATGGGCATAAGGCCGTCGAGCAGCTCGCGGGCGGTAAGGTTCACGCGGTCAACAAAGCTTTGCATCTTTTTGAACTTGGGCATGGTGAGGCCCATAAGCACGCCGACGACGGCCGAGACCGCGATGATGGCAACGGCGATGGTCCACTCCAGGCCGGTATGGTTGGCCAGGACGCGCATGACGGCGACGATGCCCATGACGGGGGCCATCAGACACATGCGGATAAACAGAGTTGCGGCCATCTGGATCTGCTGAATGTCGTTGGTGCAGCGGGTGATGAGCGAGGCCTGGCTAAACTTGCCCACCTCGGCCGGCGAGAAGTGCATAACCTTGTTGAAGGTCTCGCGGCGCAGGTCGCGGGCGATGGAGCAGGCGGTGCGCGAAGCCACGGCACCGGTCAGGATGGTGGCGACGAGCGACACGAGGCACAGTCCAAACATCGTGGTCGCCATGCGGCTCAGGTAGGCGTTCTGCACGTCGGCGGGGTCGATGCCCTGTGCCTTGTACTCGTCCTGTACATAGCTCACGGCGCGCTGGGTGACGATGGAGCCCGACATGGAGCCCATTTTGTCCGCCATTTGGTTGGCGCCCTCGACGAGCTTGCTTTGGTCTACCAGACCGCCCTCGACACCCAGGCGCAGGCTCTTCATAGTGATTTTGCCGCCGTCGGCATCAATCTGCTTTTGCATGTTCTGCGCCGCTGCGGCCTTCTGCTGCATCTCGGCGAGCTGCTCGGGCGTCATCGCTGCCATTTGCTCGGGGGTTGGCATGGCCTGGGCAGCGTTGTCGTTTTTCTCGCTGGACGAGCCCATCATGTCGCCCATGGAGTTGGCGTCGATGCCCTGGTTGAGCGAAAGGACGACAGTCTCGGGCAGGCCCATAATGTCGGCAATCTTGCCTCCATCGGCACGCTCTTCCTCGGTGCCCCTGTACGTTCGAATGCCGTTTTTGTCAGCCTTGCTAAACACGGCCTCCACAGCCTTGGTGTTCTTGGCGCTCATAAAGAGTTCGAGGTCGTCGAGCGATTCGGCGCGAATGGTGTCGGGCACGGGCGAGGCAATGCCGCCTTGCTGCACGCCCACGTCGACGATATCGCTCATATAGGTTGGCAGTGCCAGATCGGCGTTGCAGCTGATTACGATAAGTACGATAGCTGCGAACAGTGCCAAGATATGCTTTTTAAAGAGCTTGAGAATCCTCACTCGGCATCTCTCCTTTCTTGATTGCGGTCGATAATTTCGTTGGCACGCCTTAGAAGACGCACCATCTCTTGGGTATCTGTTTCGCCGAGCTGCTCGAGGAAAGCCGCAGTGCGGTTCTCGAATTCCCGACGTTTGATTTCTAGATCCTGGAATCCTTTGTCGGTCACCGTGACGTGTACGCGACGACGGTCGGTCTTTGAGTGCTCGCGCTCGACCCAGCCCTTGGCTTCGAGAGCGCGTAGGATATTGGCGATGCGGGCACTCGAGACCCAGGCGCGATCAGCGAGTTCGCTTGGCGTGAGCGAGCCGCCGGCGAGTATGAGGGCGCGCATGACGGCCATCTCGCCGCCGAGGGCTTTGTCCGCAAAACGCGAAATGCGCTGATGCATGCTGCCGAACTCGGTAAGGAGCTGACGCCCAAGTTCACGGAAATCGGTATCTTCCACCGAAAACCCCTAACACTAGAAACTATTTTCGGTGAAAGATGATACCCCAGCTCAACTATCCCATTCGGTAGATTTCTAGGCATGTCCCAAAAATCTACTTGGCCGCTAGGCAATATTAAGAGCTCATTAAGACTTAAAATCATTCAAATGCTGAAGCGTTTCAAAGAATTATTATGCACGCGGTTAGGCGAGGGGTTGTCACCACCATGACGACTGGGACTCATTTATCGCCACGTGCGATGCTCCAACTTCCCGCAAGGAGACACCTTACATAAAGGGGGATGGAGTCATGGCATTTGACTTCACGGGCAAGACCGCGATTGTCACGGGCGGCACTCAGGGCATTGGCCTCGAGATCGCCAAGGGTATCGTCGCGGGCGGCGGACATGTCGCGCTCATCGCAAGGAACGCTGCTAAGGGCGAGGCCGCGGTGGCCGAGCTTGGCGAGGGCAACAAGTTCTATCAGCTCGATGTCGCCGATGCGCCCAAGGCACGCGAGACCGTCGAGCAGATTTTTACGGACCTGCCTCAAACCAACATTCTGATCAACTGCGCTGGCGTCATCAGCACCAAGAAGTTCGACGAGATCGATGACACCGAGTGGCGTCGCACCATCGACATCAACCTCAACGGTACCTTCACTATGATGAACGCCGTGTACCCGCACTTTAAGGCGGCCCATGCCGGCACTATCGTCAACGTGAGCTCTGTTGCTGGCAAGATCGGTGGCGGCCTGCTCGGCACCGCTGCCTACGCCAGCTCCAAGGCCGGTGTCAACGGTCTAACCAAGGCAGTCGCCAAGGAAGGCGGCAAGTTTGGCATCCGCTGCAACGCCGTATGCCCGTCGCTCACGTTGACCGATATGACCTCGATTCTCTCTGACGAGAACTCTCAGCGCATCATCAACGGTATTCCTCTGGGCCGCGCCGCCCAGGCCAGCGAGCCTGCGCAGATGGTGCTGTTCTTCGCTTCCGACCTCGGCAGCTTCGTGAACGGCGAGATCGGTGACTGCGACGGCGGCATCGTCCTGGACGGGTAATACCCCGCGATGATTATTCGGCGACGGCTCCTGCGACTCGGGACCGTCGCCTTCTTTCTGACATAGGCGCGTGCGGCTACGATTCGCATGCATCCAAAGGAGATATATATGAGTGAATCGACTGCGGTGGAGGCGCCGGCGGCAAAGGAGCCGTTCTTTAAGATGTCCTCCATCCCGGGTGCCAATATTTTGGTGCCGCTTTTGCTGGGCTGCCTGCTCAACACGCTATTCCCCGACCTGTTCAAAACGCTCGGCAGCTTTACGCTTGGCATGACTCAGCAGGGCGCAGGCCCGCTTGTGGGCGCCTTTTTGCTCATCGTCGGTACGACGATTTCGTTTAAGAGTGCTCCTGCCGCCGCTGCCCGCGGTGCCATTATCATCGCCGTCAAGCAGATCGTGGTCGTTGCCGTGTCGCTGCTCATCCTTTATGTGTTCAACGACAACCTGTTTGGCATCTCTGCCATGGTGATGCTGGCCGCTTGCACCGGCGCCAACAATGCTATGTACGCTGGACTGATGGGCACCATGGGCAACGAGGCCGAGCGTGGCGCCGTCGCCATCACCACGCTCGTTGTCGGCCCTCCGGTCACGATGATCGTGCTCGGCGCCGCCGGTCAGGCTCCGATTGGCTGGTCGCTCGTGGGCGCCATCCTGCCGATCGTCGTCGGCATTATTCTAGGTAACCTGTTCCCCAGCTTTAAGAAGATGATGGCACCGGCACTTTCCGCCATCATCGTGCTCGTCTTCTTTGCCATGGGCTCGACCATGACCTTTGGCCAGCTCATTAATGGCGGTCTCCCCGGTATTCTGCTCGGCGTGATCTGCTCGGTGGTCTTTGCAATCCCCGTTATCGCGGTCGATAAGCTCACGGGCGGTACGGGTGTCGCAGGTGCGGCCATTTCGAGCTGCGCCGGAGCCAATGTGGCCACGCCTGCTGCCATGGCAAGCGTCAACGAGGCCATGTACGGCGGCGCGGTGCTCGCGACGGCCACGGCACAGGTTGCTGCCTGCGCAATCGTTACGGCTATTTTGACCCCGCTGGTCACCAGCTGGTGCTACAAGCATTTTGAGGGCCAGCAGAGCAACGGCAAGGCAACGACCGACAAGGCCTCCGCAGCCGCCTAATGCCAAACGGTAATCAAAGCTAAAAACTAGCTACGCCACAGGGCGGCCACGGGGGATCCCGTGGCCGCCCTGCAGTTTCTGTAGGGTCTTTGGGACACTTTACCCTGCTAAAGCTGGCATAACAGCTAGAGCGAACGTCGTACAAAGGCAAGGACAAATAACATACAAATCGGTGAACGGTAGTTGTTCGCGCTCGCGTTTCCTGCGGATTTGTAAAAAACGCCCTTATGATATAAAAAAAGAAACATATAACAGCCCAGATGGAGAGGGTCGCTATGCTATCCTTCTCAAACGGGTGAAATCTTGGGTTTTGGGTTGTAGTTCCAAGGTGGACAAACGTTTTCTCTGCACCAGTGTGTGGTGAAGAACGGAAGAAGCCGGTAGTGCAAGTCGAAAATTCAAGAATTCAATAAGCAGCGGTGTGAGAGAGCGCCGCATTACACGTAACTAGGAGCGTGGTTACACAATGCAGGAGGCATGGGAAGGCTTCAAGGAAGGCATCTGGACGGGAGAGGTTGACGTCCGAGACTTCATCCAGAAGAACTACACCCCCTACGAGGGCGACGAGTCGTTCCTCGTCGGTCCGACCGAGCGTACCAAGGAGCTGTGGGGCGAGGTTCTCGACCTGCTGCTTAAGGAGCGCGAGCAGGGTGGTGTCCTCGATATGGACACCAAGATCGTCACAGGTATCGTGAGCCACCCCGCTGGCTACATCGATAACGCCCATCGCGACAAGGAGACCATCGTCGGTCTCCAGACCGACAAGCCGCTCAAGCGCGCGCTGCACGTCAACGGCGGTATCCGCATCGCTTGCCAGGCTGCCAGCCAGCACGGCTATAAGGTCGACGAGAACGTTGTCGAGCGCTACACCTTCGAGCGTAAGACCCACAACGCTGGCGTCTTCGATGTTTACACCCCCGAGATGCGTGCTTGCCGCTCGGCTCACATCATCACCGGTCTGCCCGATGGCTATGGCCGCGGCCGTATCATCGGCGACTACCGTCGTGTTGCCCTGTACGGCGTCGACTACCTGATCAAGGACAAGGAGGCCCAGAAGGCTTCCACCCCGACGGTCATGACCGCCGACAACATCCGCGATCGTGAGGAGCTGCAGGAGCAGATCCGCGCCCTCGGCGAGCTCAAGATGATGGCCGAGACCTATGGTTTCGACATTTCCAACCCTGCTACCAACACGCAGGAGGCCATCCAGTGGATGTACTTCGCCTACCTTGCTGCCGTCAAGGAGCAGAACGGCGCTGCCATGTCCATCGGCCGTACCTCTACGTTCATCGACATCTACGCTGAGCGCGACCTTGCCAACGGTACCTTCACCGAGGAGCAGATCCAGGAGTTCGTGGATCACTTCATCATGAAGCTCCGCATGGTCAAGTTTGCCCGTACCCCCGAGTACCAGGCCCTGTTCACCGGCGATCCGCAGTGGGTCACCGAGTCCATCGGCGGCATGGGTGTCGACGGCCGTACGCTCGTTACCAAGATGAGCTACCGCTACCTGCACACGCTCGAGAACATGGGCACCAGCCCCGAGCCCAACATGACCGTTCTGTGGTCGACCCGTCTGCCCGAGAACTTCAAGAAGTTCTGCGCCAAGACTTCTGTCGCCAGCTCCTCGATCCAGTACGAGAACGACGACCTCATGCGCGTTTACCACGGCGACGACTACGGCATCGCCTGCTGCGTGTCCTCCATGCGCATTGGCAAGGAGATGCAGTTCTTCGGCGCCCGCGCCAACCTGGCCAAGTGCCTGCTGTACGCACTCAACGGCGGTGTTGACGAGGTCTCCAAGAAGCAGGTCGGCCCCAAGTACCGCGCCGTCGAGGGCGATACGCTCGATTACGACGACGTTGTGGCCAAGTACAACGACATGATGAAGTGGCTTGCTGGCGTGTACGTCAACTCGCTGAACATCATTCACTACATGCACGACAAGTACTGCTACGAGCGCATCCAGATGGCTCTGCACGACAAGCACGTGCACCGCTGGTTCGCTACGGGCATCGCTGGCCTTTCCGTCGTGGCTGACTCCCTGTCCGCCATCAAGTACGCCAAGGTCCACCCCGTCCGTGATGAGAACGGCATCATCGTCGACTTCGAGACCGAGGGCGAGTTCCCCAAGTACGGTAACGACGACGACCGCGTCGACCAGATCGCTCACGACGTTGTGCACCAGTTCATGGAGTACATCCGCATGAACGACACCTATCGCAACTCCGTGCCCACGACCTCGGTTCTGACCATTACCTCCAACGTCGTGTACGGTAAGAAGACCGGCTCCACGCCCGACGGCCGCAAGGCTGGCCAGCCGTTCGCCCCGGGTGCTAACCCCATGCACAAGCGCGATAGCCACGGCGCCATCGCTTCGCTGTCTTCGGTTTCCAAGCTCCCGTTCCGCGATGCTCAGGACGGCATCTCCAACACCTTCTCCATCATCCCGAGTGCGCTCGGCAAGGAGGATCAGGTGTTCTTTGGCGATATCGACCTTGATCAGCTGGGCGAGTAACTATTGTTAGTGCTATACTAACAATAACGATTACTGATTAGTGCGCCGGTTTCGGCCGGCGCCTATCGATCGAAGGAGACACATTATGAAGGTTTCTGAAGTTTCCGAGACTCAGGCCGATAACCTGGTCCACATGCTCGACGCTTACGCCGAGAAGGGTGGCCACCACCTGAACATCAACGTCTTCAACCGTGAGACGCTGCTCGACGCTCAGGCTCACCCCGAGAAGTATCCGCAGCTGACCATCCGCGTTTCCGGCTACGCCGTGAACTTCCACACGCTCACCAAGGAGCAGCAGGACGAGGTCATTGCGCGCACCTTCCACGACAAGTTCTAAAGGGACTCAACTCCCACCGGAGACCCGGTAAGGCCTACGCACTTTGCCTCTCAAACGTCCTCGCCGCTTCGCGGCTGCGGAATGTTTGCGAGACAAAGTGCTCCCGGCCTTGCCGGGTCTCCTGCGTTGTCGTCCTTTAGGGAACCACGCTAAATTAAATTGGTGTCCTCGGACATGCAAAGAGGCTCGCTGCGCACTTCGTGCGGCGAGCCTCTTTGCGAACTGCGGAATGTTTTGGGAGGTAGCCCAAACAGCTCCGGCGGGGGTCCTGTGTAGTCACCCTTTAGGCGGAACTCTCCTAATTATTTGGATGAGTCGTTTACTTACTTGTACTGTTACCGTCTTCCCGCTCTTGTTGGGGTATGCTTTGTTCGTATGTAAACGTATGACATGTTGATGGGGGAGGGTGCTATGGCTCGCGAGGGCGCTCGTTCTAAGGATTCGGCTAAGCCTGGCATCAAGGAAGTTGCAGCGGTGGCGGGGGTTTCGCCTACTACGGTATCTCGCGTGCTTAATAATCGCGGCTATATTAGCCAAGAGACCCGCGATAAGGTCCATGCCGCGATGAAGCGCATCAACTATACGCCCAACGATATCGCCCGTGCCATGCTCAACGGTCGCCTGAATCTAATAGGTATGATAGTCCCCTATGTCAGCAGCCCGTTTCATGCCCAAGCGGTCCAAGCCGTTGAGCGTACCCTGGCCGAAAACGGTTTTAAGATGTTGCTGTGCAATAGCGCCAATCGACCTGATCTTGAGCGTTCTTATATCGATATGCTTCGGCGCAATATGGTTGATGGTGTCATCGTCAACTCGCTTAATATCGGTGCCGAGGCGTATGCCGAGATGGGCTTGAGTCTGGTTGGTATCGACTGCGACCTTGGCGAGACCTCTGTTCAGATTGCGAGCGACATCTATGGCATCGGCGAACTTGCCACGCGTCGCCTGATCGATGACGGGTGTTCGCGCATCTTGTGCCTGCGCAACAATAGCCGCATGCGTATGCCTGCCAATAAGCGTACCGATGCCTACCACGATGTTGTGGAGCAGGCCGGTTTGCCCGCGCTTGTCCGTGAGGTCGAGTTCGTTAAGTCCGACGACGAAAAGAGTGCGGTCGTTGCGAAGATCCTCGATGAGAACCCCGATATTGACGGCATCTTTGCGGGAGACGACACGATGGCGGCCATCTGCCTCAACGTGATGAAGCGGCGCGGCTTGAGCGCTCCGGACGATATTAAGGTCGTGGGCGCGGATGGCGCCCGCCGCACTATGACGTTTATGCCTGACTTAACAACCGTTCGTCAAGATATCGATCGCATCGGAGAGCTCGCGGCGCAATCCATCATCGCTCTTGTTAACGGTGAAAAGCCCGAATCGAATACCAAGCTCCCCGTTGAACTCATTGAGGGCAAAACCGCGTAGTTCATCCCGTGCCAAAAGAATTCCTCAAACGCCTCTGATGACCGTTCGCCGGCATATGTCAACCGTTTGCCGACGACTGGAACTGCGAAAAGACGTATTAGTGTGAAAACGTTTGACATATGAAAACGATTGGCATATCTTGCAGTTGTACCGAGTTAGTATCTTGTGGGAAAGGAAGTCTCGGATGCACAAGGTGTATTACCAGCCTGAGGGAATTTGGGTAGGCGACATCATGCCGTACGGCGAGGACGGCACGTTCTATCTCTATCACCAGCGTGACACGCGAAACCCCGGTCCTTTCGGAGAGCCGTTTGGTTGGGCACTCGCGACGACCAAGGATTTCGTCAACTACAAGGACTTTGGCGAGAGCCTTGAGCGTGGCGGCGACGAGGAAGTCGACCAGTATGTTTATGCCGGCACGGTGTTTAAGGTGGGCGACAAGTACCATGCGCTCTACACTGGTTGCAATCGCGATAAGGTCCGCGCACGCTTGATGAAGCAGGTTCTTCTTCACGCAACGAGTGACGACGCCGTCAAGTGGGAGAAGAACATCGCCGAGACGCTGCTTCCGCCCCAGGAAGGTTACGATGACCGCAACTGGCGCGATCCCTTTGTGCTTTGGGATGAGGAGAACGAAGAGTACATGCTCATCCTCGGCACGCGCGTGGGCGAGGACAAGCGTCTGATGACCGGGCGTCTGGTCAAGTTCACCTCCAAGGACCTGGATACCTGGGAGTTCCAGGGCGACTGGTGGAATCCGGGCCTATACACCATGTTCGAGATGCCTGATCTCTTTAAGATGGGCGACTGGTGGTATCTGGTGTTCTCCGAGTACAGTGATGGCAACAAGACCCGTTACCGCATGTCTCGCTCCATCAACGGTCCCTGGATCACTCCTGCGGACGATTCCTTCGATGGCCGCGCGTACTATGCCGCACGTACCGCATTTGATGGCGAGCGTCGCGTTCTCTTTGGTTGGGTTCCTACGCGTGACGAGGGCGGCGACCCCAGCTCTTACCTGTGGGGTGGCACCTTTATGCCTCTCGAGATCGTTCAGCGTGCCGACGGAACGCTTGGCACCAAACTCCCCGACAGCATGCTTGGCGCCTTTGGCGAGGCTAAGGCAGTCGAGGCCTTTGAGCTTTCCTGCGAGTCGGGCAAGGTCGAGCAGGTGCTCGCTGCGGATGCCGGTTCCACCTATATGCTCGACGCCGACATCGAGCTCGCCGGTGACGCTGCCGGCTTCTCGGTTAAGCTCGCCGAGGACGCCGAGTCCGGTCTTGCCTATGAGTTCCGCGCCAACCTGCGTGAGGGCAAGCTCGAGTTTACGGCGGCCCCCCAGTATCCGTGGTTCCAGGTCAACAACATGGGCCTCGAGCGTCCGTTGTTCTTTAAGGGCGAGGGCACTCATCATGTGCGCCTGGTCGTTGACGACGATATCGCGACCATCTTTGTCGATGATGTTGCGCTTAACGCGCGCTTCTGCAATAAGCAGGGCCAGGGTGTGGCGCTGACGGTCACCGACGGCACGCTCAAGTGCGCAAATGCAACGATCGCGTCTCTGTAATGGCATCAAAACGTTTTATGATTTCGTAAGGGAATGGAGAGGAACATGGACTACAAAGTAGTGTCTCAGCAAGTCGTCGATAACGTCGGCGGTCTGGAGAACATCGAGGGCGCCACGCATTGCGTTACGCGTCTGCGTCTGGTGCTCAAGGATACGAGCAAGTACAACAAGGCCGAGCTTGAGAACATCGATGGCGTCAAGGGCGTGCTGTACAACAGCGGCCAGCTCATGATCATCTTCGGTACCGGTACCGTCAACAAGGTCTACGATGAGTTTATGGCTCTGACGGGCGTTAAGGAGATCAGCGCTTCCGAGGTCAAGGGCGCCGAGGCGGACAAGAAGGGCAAGTTCTTCTCGGTCCTCAAGGTATTCTCGGACATCTTTATCCCCATCATTCCCGCTTTCGTCGGCGCTGCTATCATCATCGGCCTTAAGTCGCTGATCGTTGCCAACGGCCTCTTTGGCATGGAGGGCAGCCTCGCCGACCACAGCGAGTTCCTCAAGAACCTCGCAAGCTTCTTTGCCATTATTGCCACCACCTTTGACTACCTGCCTGTCCTGGTTATGTATAGCGCGGTCAAGCGTTTTGGCGGCAACCCGATCCTGGGTATCCTCGTCGGTATCGTCATGGTTCACCCGAGCCTTATGAACCGTAACGCGTTCGTTATGGATCCGTCGGGTGCTGAGTACTGGAACTTTGGTCCGCTCTCCATCCCCATGGTTGCTTTCCAGGGCGGCGTGTTCCCTGCAATCCTGACTGCCTGGTTTATGGCCAAGGTCGAGAAGATTGCCCAGAAGTACATCCCCGAGGTCGTCTCGTTTGTCTTTGTTCCGACCGTTACCCTGATTCTTGCTAACGTTGCCCTGTTCACCGTGTTCGGCCCGCTCGGCAACCTGATCGGCGACGTCCTCGCTGGCGTAATCGATGTCCTGTACAACAGGATGGGCGTCTTTGGCGCCTTTGTCTTCGCCGCGTTCCTGCAGCCGCTCGTCGTTACCGGTACGCATCAGTTCATCCAGGGTATTGAGGCCAACCTCGTTGCCACGACCGGCTTCAACTACATCCAGGCCATCTGGTCGGTTTCCATCATCGCCCAGGGCGGCGGCGCCATCGGCATGTATCTCATCCACAAGAAGCACTCCAAAGAGCGCAACATCTGCATGTCGTCCTTTATCCCGACGCTGGTCGGTATCTCCGAGCCCGCAATCTTTGCTGCAAACATGCGCTACTCGATCATCCCGTTCGTCTGCGCTTGCATCGGTGCAGGCTGCGGCGGTGCCTTCGTGAAGCTCTTTGAGGTGCGCGCTATCGGTCAGGGTCTGACCGGTGTGCTTGGCCTGCTCATCGTTACGCCCGAGACGCTCGTGTGGTATGTGGCCGGCAATCTCATCGCCTTTATCGTGCCGATCGTCTTGATCTTTGCCTACAACAAGGCAAAGGGCGTGCCGACCACCGATGAAGAGGGCGCTGGCGCTGGCTTCGACGTTAGCTTCTAGTTGAGCCGTTCAGCGTAATCTGAGGATAAGTCCATTTGAGGAAGGGCGTTCGACTCGTGTGAGTCGAGCGTCCTTCCCCATAGACGAGAAAGTCAACGGCGATGTTTAATCAAAAAAATAAGGTGACACGCGCGGACTATGAGCAGTGGCGAGCTGGACAGGACGAGACGGCGGCTCGCATCGCGTCCGACCCCGATAGGCTCCTGTTCCATGTGGAGCCTGAGCTTGGCTGGCTCAACGACCCCAACGGTTTGGTTCAGATTGGTGATACGTATCACATCTATCATCAATACGATCCGTTCGATGCTGCGCATGGCGGTCCAGTGCTTTGGAACCATCTGACGACAAAGGATTTTGTGACCTACGAGAATCACGGTCCCGTGCTGTTTCCCGATTCCGATTTGGATTCGAGTGGAGCGTATTCTGGTTCTGCCTTTGTACGTGATGGTAAGATCCACTACTTCTATACCGGCAACGTCAAGCATTTTGACCGCGATGATTACGACTACGTGTTGACGGGCCGTGAGCAAAACCAAATTCATATGGTTGCCGAGAATCCCGACGAATTGGGCGAGAAGCGCATGGCTGTTGGGCCGGTCGATTACCCCGACGATATCGGTACGCACGTGCGCGACCCCAAAATCCTTGAACACGACGGTATCTACTACATGGTTCTCGGCGCTCGTACGAAAGACAATCGTGGCTGCGTGCTTGTCTATGCCTCGCACGATCTAGAGGACTGGAGCTATGCGACGCGCATTGAGCCGGGCGAGAAGTTTGGCTTTATGTGGGAGTGCCCTGATCTATTTGAGCTTGATGGCGAGCTTATTCTCGTTTGCTGTCCGCAGGGTGTGCCCGCCGATGGTTGGTGTTACCGCAATCCGCACCAGTGCGTGTGGTTCTCCATCGAGGCCGATTGGGAGGCGCCGAGCTTTAAGATCACCGGGCAGGGCATGCCCCCGATGGTCGATGCCGGCTTTGATTTCTACGCACCGCAGTCCTTTGAGGATGCTGCGGGTCGGCGTTTGATGATCGGGTGGTCTGGTTGCCCCGATGCGACGGCAGAAAACCCGACGGTGGCACGCGGGTGGCAGTGCGCGTTGACGGTGCCGCGAGAGCTGAGCATACACGATGGTAAGCTCTGTCAGCAGCCGGCGCACGAGATTGAGAAGGTGCGCGGCGACTGCGTTCGCGCGACAGGCGGTGAAACCGTTGAGGAGCCGGGCCGCCTGTTTGATCTTGTGGTTTCCTGTGAGGGCGCCAAGATGGTCGAGCTCGAAATCCGCAAGGGTGTCTTTGTGCGTTATACGGACGGGATGCTTACCCTCGATATGGGTGACGAAGGCTATGGGCGCGACCAGAGGTCGATTGAGCTCGGCGAGCTTCGCGACCTACGCGTGCTTTCGGACACTACGATGGTCGAGATTTTTGCAAATGGCGGCGAGGCGGCACTTACGAGCCGTACCTATTCGCCGGCGGTTCCGGCGATGGAGCTGCACGCCGAGGGTGCGGTATCGATGAATTTCTACCGCCTCGTGCATTAACCGTGCATGGAGTACGATTGGACTTGCTGGGCGGAATGTGTCGCAGTTACCGCGGCCAGCTACCGTTTATCGCGTATAGCGACCGTTTGCGGAATAAGTAACACTCCTTAATAAACCGTGTAGAATCTCAGGATGCACGGAGTTTTCCAGGGAGACGCTGTCCTTTGTTGTGTGCAAGGGGCGGCGTCTCTTTGGCGCTTGGACGCCGTTGTGCAACAGTGCGGCGGCGCGTGCCATGTATTGAAAAGCCAATGTTGAGATGGGTCGTGATAATAATGGGCAAGTACGTAATCGTGGTTGAGTCTGGGTCGGATGTGACGCCGGAGCTTTGCGAACGCTACGGCATCGTGCGCGTGCCCATGCATGTCACGATTGGTGACGAGACCGTCGAGGACGGTTCGATCGATCCGCTCGAGATTTACTCACGCTGCAACGAGTTTGGCGTGATGCCCAAGACCAGTGGCTGCGCGCCTGCGGATTTTGCTCACGTGTACGATCGTATCCATGCCGAGCAGCCCGATGCGACCATTCTACATCTTGCGTACTCCGAGGCCACGACCTGCTCGCATCAATCATCGAAGATCGCCGCCAAGGGTCGCGACTACGTCTACTCCATGGACACGCGCTTTGTCTCGGTGGGGCAGTCGCTCGTTGTCGTCGAGACCGCCAAATACATCGAGACTCACCCCAATGCCACCGTCGACGAGATCTTCGCCTTCGCGAACTCCGTCATGGACCGCGTGCTGCTGGGCTTTGTTCCTACGGACCTTGCCTTCCTTAAGGCGGGCGGTCGCTTGTCCA
This sequence comes from uncultured Collinsella sp., assembly GCA_902464565.1. Taxonomy (GTDB): domain Bacteria; phylum Actinomycetota; class Coriobacteriia; order Coriobacteriales; family Coriobacteriaceae; genus Collinsella. The sequence continues at coordinate 29,802 of CABQJV010000015.1, read as the reverse complement.
ACGTCGCGTTCCTGGGCGCCCATCTGCTCAAGATTAAGCCCTGCATTGAGGTGACGGGCGGTAAGTTCGTGGCGACCAAGAAGTTCCGCGGTTCTATGCTCAAGTGCGCCCGCGCCTTCATTGACCACATGGTTGCGAAGGGCGAGATTGACTACTCGCACATTGGCCTGGCGTATTCGGTGGGCCTTTCCCAGGAGCTGCGCGATGACATGGAAGTCTATGCGCATGACCTGGGCTTTAAGGACGTTACCTGGACTCAAGTCGGCGGCGTCATCTCGAGCCATTGCGGCCCGACCGCCTTCGGTGCGGTGCTCACGCTTAAGGCGTAAAGGCCTCAGGCGAGCGTTCTTCAGCCTGGCATCTCGACGTAGACCCCAACCATGGTGATGGGGAATAGATTAAAACGTGCCATTCTAGCCCGAGACGTTTAAACGCAAACGCATGGGCTAGAATGGCTCTGGCATTTTAATTGGTTACATCCAAGGAGAGGCAAGGTAGCGCGAATGGCAGAAATGACGCTTGAGGGTGTGGACGCTCGTCCCGAGGACTCTGCGTTTGCCCTTGGCCGCGTGCATTCGATCGAGACGATGGGAACGGTCGACGGACCCGGCATCCGCTTTGTGGTGTTTGTTCAGGGCTGTCCCATGCGCTGCGCGTATTGCCACAATCCCGATACCTGGTCGGTCAACGGCGGCACCATGGTGACCGTCGAACACCTGATGGATGAGTTCCAGAGTAACCATGAGTTTTACCGCAGCGGCGGCATTACCGTTTCGGGCGGCGAGCCGCTCCTGCAGCCCGAGTTTTTGGCCGACCTGTTCCGTGCAATGCACAACAACCCCGATGGCCGTGTACATACCTGCCTAGATAGCTGTGGCTATGCATTTGACCCCAACCACCCCGAGAAGTTCGATGCCGTGCTCAACGAGACCGACATGGTACTGCTCGATATTAAGCATGCCGACCCAGTCGAGCATAAAAAGCTGACCGGTTGCGATCCTGCACGCATTCTGGCGTTTGGTGATGAGCTCGCGCGTCGCAAGATTAAGGTCGTTATCCGCCACGTGGTGGTGCCGGGCATTACCGATACGGTTGAGGAGTGCGAGAAGCTCGGTCGCCTCATCGCTCCATGGCACAACGTGGTGGGCCTGGAAATGCTGCCGTATCACACGATGGGCGTCGTCAAGTACGAGCAGCTGGGGATTCCCTATAAGCTCGAGGGCGTTCCACAGATGGATACCGCGCGCATGCCCGAGCTGCGCAATGCCGTTATGGCCGGTATGAAAAAGCGCCGCGCGGAGCTAAAAAACGCCATCGGCTAGCAAGTCTTTTGCTCCTCTACGATACCCGCGCTGCGGTGGTCTAGCGGCTTCGTATTGCGCGGTTGAGCCAAAATGCTGGTACCATACCGTGGATAAGCAATTTGCACGGATTTGGGGGATGGCATGGCAACCATCGCGATCATAGGCGCACTCGAAAAAGAGGTTGCGCAGATTAAGGAAGAGCTGAGTGGCACGCATGAGTCGCAGGAGGCGGGCTTGACCGTTGTGAACGGTGGGCTTTCGGGTCTGACAGTAGTCGCCACGACGGCAGGCATGGGGACCGTGAACGCCGCTGCCGCAACGCAGCATCTCATCAGCAAATACGCCCCGCAGGCCGTTGTGTTTTCGGGCATTGCGGGCGGCCTAAACCCTAAACTCCATATTAACGACGTGGTTATAGGCAAGTGCCTGCGCTATCTGGATACCGATACGGCACTCATCGCCGAGTCCGCGCCGGGGCTCGAAGAGTTTGTCTCGACACCGGCGTTGGCTGATGTTGCCGCCGTCGTGCTTGCCGAGCATGGATTTGTGGATGCCTCGGCGGATGAGACTTCTGCGGAGAAGGACCCCAAGCAGTTCCTGTGTGGCACTATCGCCACGGGTGATCGCTTTGTTACGGGTGACGCCATGCGTAACGCTGCGATTGAGGCCACGCATGCCGATTGCGTCGAGATGGAGGGCGCGGCAATTGCGCACATCGCGGCCAAGAATGGTGTCGATTGCCTGGTACTGCGCGCTATCAGCGATAATTGTGACGAGGCATATGACGCGTTTTGCGAGCGCGAGTTCGATCTGGACGAGTACGCTCGCACCGCGAGCGGCATCACGCTTGACATCGTTCGTCGTATCGCCGCCGCGCAATAGCACGCCCGTTTTGTAAGAACCTACGACCAAGGAGTGTCCATGGCCGATTCAATTAACTACCAGCTTGCCAAGTTCGTCGCCAGCTACGGCAAGGTTTCGCAGATTCCCGAGTCAACCTGTCCCGAGGTGAGCTTCGTCGGCCGCTCCAACGTGGGCAAGTCCTCCATCATGAACAAACTCTTTGGCCGCAAGAACCTGGTCAAGGTTTCGAGCACGCCGGGCAAGACGAGCAACATCAACTTTTTTGAGGCCGACGACGTGCATTTTGTGGACCTGCCGGGCTACGGTTTCGCCCGTCGTTCCAAGGCCGAGCGCGACCGCTGGGCCGAGCTCATTGGCGATTTCTTTGACTCCGAGCGCAGCTTTAACTTGGTCGTCTCTCTGGTGGATATCCGCCACGACCCCAGCAAGCTCGATCACGACATGATTGACTACCTGCAGGGCAACGAGTTCAACTTTATCGTCTGCCTCACCAAGGCCGACAAGCTCAGCCGCACCCAACAGGCCCGCCAGGCAGCAGCCATCAAAAAGCAGCTCAACGTTCCGGCCGAGAACGTGATCATCACAAGCTCTCAGACCGGCGCCGGCATCGACGAGCTTAAGCGCCGCATTGCCGAGGCCTGCCTCTAGTGAGTGCCCCTTACCAGCAAGAGCCCCTGCCAATAAAAATCAACTATCAGCCTGGCGCCCCTTCAAAGCGTGGGTCCCTGTAGACATCCTCAGCAAGGTAGGCGCAGGGACGGTCGGGATATTCCCTCAAAATCATTCCGCAGCGCGAAGGCCCCTTGTCCGTCGCTCCGTAGGAGCAGGACAAGGGGCCTTCATGCGCGAGGACGATTTTGAGGGAATATCCCGACCGTCCCGGACAGGTATATGAGGAGGATGTCTACAGGTACTCGATTTGAGCGCCTTCCGTGTCGCACGTGAGGATATGCGTGTCGCACTTGGGGAACTGCTCGCGCAGCTTGACCTGCAGGAACTTTGCCACGATGGTGTCGTCGGTCACAGCCATGAGGGTCGAGCCGGAGCCACTGATCCAGATGGTCTTGGCGCCGCCGTTAAGGCAGGTGTCGCGCACGGCGTTGTAGTCGGGAATCAGACGGCGACGATAGGGTTCCTGGATGCGGTCGTCATTGGCGGCGGCAATCAGGTCGAGGTCACCAGTCTCCAAGCCGCGCGTCATACCGGCGATGCGGCCCATCTGCCACACGGCGGTGGAGAGCGGAATCTCCTGCGGCACGACCTTGCGCGCCTCGCTCGTGTGTACCTCGTAGGGCGGAATCACGGTAATAAAACGCAGGCGATCGCTCACCTCGTAGCGCAGGCACTGGGGGAGCGAATCGGTCGGCGTAAAGGAGCAGACGGCGCCGCCCAGGATGGCGGGGGCGACGTTATCGGGATGGCCCTCGACTTCGGTGGCAATGCGAACAAGCTCGGCGCGGTCGACGGTGTGGCCTGTCAGTGCGGCGGCGGCCATAATGCCGGCGACGACGCAGGTGGAGCTGGAGCCTAGGCCGCGGGCGACGGGAACGTCAGTCTGAATGTCGATGGCAACGGGAAAAGCCGGCTCGCCCCATGCGGCCAGTGCATCGACAAAGCTGACGTAGACCAGGTTGTCCTCGTTTTGGAACTCTTCGGGGCAGCCCGTGATGGCGAGTTTATCGGCGCGCTCAAAGGTAAAGTGCGAGTAGAGGCTGACGGCCATGCCGAGGGTATCGTAGCCAATGCCCAAGTTGGCACTGGTTGCTGGGACGGTGATTTTGATCATGTGGGTCCTCCTGGCGTGCCTGGCTGTTTAGTTCGCTGCTCGGGCAGTCCTGCGCAAGACGGAAAGCACATTAAGTGCTTCCTTTGCGTGCGGAACTCGCGACGAACTAAACAGCCAGGCACGCTGTGCGCGTTCGTCATCATCCCGGGGGTTATCTGATGAAAGAAAGTGCGCCGGCTTTCGCCGGCGCTTAATAAGGGATCTAGTTGGTGCTCATTCGTTTTGCTGCGGATTCGACGTAGCTTGCCATCTCATCGACGTTGCAGACGTCTTCGAAGCGGACGGGCTTGGATTCGAGTTCGGCGAGCTGGGTCGGGGCGACCGTGTTGGTGGCCTGCTCGAGTACGCGCATAGCCTCAAAGTCGTCCTCGGGAACGTCGAGCCCCAGGGCGTCGCAGCAGGCGCGCGGGAACTTGTAGGGGCTGGCGGTCGAAAGCAGCACACGGGCCTTGGCGCCCTCGGCGGGGGCGACCTTGTCAAAGACGTGATAGCCGCAAGCGGTGTGCGGGTCGATCACGTAGCCGTTCGCGTCCCAGCAGCTCTTGATGGCAGCGCGGACCTCGTCTTCGCTTGCCCAACCGCAGCCAAAGACACTCTGAATCTTTGCCAGCAGGTCGGCGGGAACCTCGTAGCGACCAGTTTGTGCCAGCTGCTCCATAAGGCCGGCAACGAGTTCGCAGTCGCCATCGGACAGGAAGTAGAGCATGCGCTCCAGGTTGGAGCTGATGAGGATGTCCATCGACGGCGAGATGGTCGTGAAGAACGGACGGTTGCGGTCGTAGACGCCGGTGGTCAGGAAGTCAGCCAGCACGTTGTTCTTGTCGCTTGCGACGATGAGCTTGGCGACGGGCAGGCCCATGCGCTTGGCATAGTAGCCGGCCAGGATATCGCCAAAGTTGCCGGTCGGTACGCAGAACTCCACGGCGTCGCCAGCCTCGATGGCGCCGGCGCGCAGCAGCTGCGCATAGGCGGCAAAGTAGTAGACGACCTGCGGCACCAGGCGGCCGACGTTGATGGAGTTGGCGCTCGAAAGCACCGTACCGGCGGCCTCTAGACGTTCGGCAAGCTCCTTATCGGCAAAGATGCGCTTGACGGCGCTCTGGGCGTCGTCGAAGTTGCCGCGGATGCCGCAGACGGCGACGTTGTCGCCCTCCTGTGTGGACATCTGCAGGTTCTGGACGCGGCTGACCTTGCCCTCGGGATAAAAGACGGTGATGCCCGTGCCTGGGGCGTCGGCAAAACCGGCGAGCGCGGCCTTGCCCGTGTCGCCCGACGTGGCGGTGACGATCATGATGCGCTCGGCGCCGCCGTCCTTGGCGGAGGTGCGGGCCATGAGGCGGGGGAGCATCTGCAGGGCGACGTCCTTAAAGGCGCTCGTGGGGCCGCCAAAGAGCTCCATCACATAGGTTTGAGGAGCGTCGGTGCCCGGCGCTGCGTCGAGTTTGACGAGCGGCGTGACCTCATCACTCGCAAACGTATCGCGGTATGCTTCGTCGACACACGCCGAAATTTCTTCGCCCGTGTAATCGTTCAGTAACATTCCCAACACATTTTGAGCGATTTCAAAGTACGATTTATCGGCAAGCGAGCTGATATCGACCTGCTGGGTGCCAAGCTCGTCCGAGACAAACAAACCCCCGTCGGGAGCTATGCCGGTGCGGATTGCCACCTTACTTGAGCATGATAAAGTGCGTCCTCGTGTACTATGATAAGTTCCCATATAACAGTGCTCCTCGGATACCTTGGTCCTAATCGGTGAACCCATGGTATCAGAGCGCGCAAAACAGGTTTGCAGAGGCTTTTAGAAAGGTAACCTCCACGCCATGATAAAAATTGCCAAGTTTGGCGGCTCGTCGGTCGCCGACGCCGAACATTTCAAGAAGATCAAGGCCATTGTCGATGCCGACCCTGCCCGCCGTTTTGTGGTAGTTTCCGCCTGCGGCCGCCGCTTTAAGGGCGACACCAAGGTGACCGACCTGCTCTACCTGGTTAACGCGCACGTTAAGTATCACGTGTCGTGTGAGGAGCTGCTCGAGGACATTGGCCAGCGCTATTTTGATATCGCTGACGAGCTGGAGCTCACCTATCCCATCCGCGAGGAGTTCGCGGCCTTTGCCGAGCGCGCCCGCTCGGGCGGCTACTCCACCGAGGAGCTCGTGAGCCGCGGCGAGTACTTCACCGCTCGCCTGATGGCCGAGTACCTGGGCCTGCCGTTCCTGGATGCCGCGACGGTCGTTGCGTTTCATCACGACGGTACGCTCAGCATGAACCGCACCTCCGAGCTGGTGCAGGAGTACGGTCAGCAGGGCGGCTTTGTTATGCCCGGTTTCTACGGCGCGACGCGTGAGGGCCAGATCAAGCTGCTCGATCGTGGCGGCGGCGATATTTCCGGCTCGATTCTGGCCAAGTGCCTGGGCGCCGACCTGTACGAGAACTGGACCGACGTCTCGGGTTTCTATTCTGCCGATCCGCGTATTGTTCCGGAGGCTCAGCCTATTGCGCGCGTTACCTACGAGGAGCTGCGCGAGCTTTCGTACATGGGCGCAAGCGTTCTGCACGAGGAGGCCGTGTTCCCCGTGCGCGAGGCGGGTATTCCTCTGGTCATCAAGAACACCAATGCGCCGCAGGACCCCGGCACCATCATTAGCGAGACGGCTGATGAGGGCGAGGCGGAGCCCATCATTACCGGTGTGACCGGCAAGCGCGGTTTTGTCGCCATCAACGTTGCCCGCGACCGCACCAAACCCCGTGTCGGTTTTATGCGCCGCGCGCTTTCGGTCTTCGAGCGCTATGACGTTTCCGTCGAGCACATGCCCACCGGTGTCGACCGCTTTGGCGCCGTGGTGCAGGAGCAGGATGTGCACGACTCGCTGTACTCGCTCGTGGGCGACATTCAACAGGAGGTCGAGCCGCTCGAGATCGAGGTTGTCGAGGGCTTGGCGCTCATCGCTACCGTTGGCCGTAACCTGCGCGGCCGTGCAGGTATCTCGGGCCATCTGTTTGGCATGCTTGGTCAGGCCGGCGTGAGCGTGCGTATGATTTCGCAGAGCTGCGACGAGATCAATATCATTATCGGTGTCGAGGAGAAGGACTTCGACCTGGCGATTCAGACCATTTACCGTGCCTTCTCCGACGAGAACGGCATTGTGAAGGTCTCCGACCTGGAGGCTCCCGCGCCGGTCGATCCCGCCCTGGTCGCGCTCCATAAGTAGCTGCCATCCCGTTGATTTTTTTGGGACATGTCTCATAAATCTACGGCGGGGCGTTTCGTTTCGGTTTCGTTTCGACGGGGCGGGTTTCGTGCCCGCCCCGTTCTTGTATACACTGGCAACAATAATCGGCCTGCTCGGCGTGCGGGCAAAAGCCACAACCTTTAAAGGGGGAAGCATGAAACAGTACACGGTTGCTATTTTGGGCGCGACGGGAGCCGTGGGCACCCAGATGCTCGAGTGCCTCAACGAGCAGGAGTTTCCGGTCGGTAAGCTCAAGCTGCTGGCGAGCGCGCGCTCTGCGGGCAAGACCGTTGAGTTCCGCGGCGAGCAGATCGTGATCGAAGAGGCTTGCCCCGAGGCCTTTGAGGGTTGCGACATCGTGCTCGGCGCTGCCGGCGACGATATCGCCAAGGAGCTGCTGCCCGAGGCCGTCAAGCGCGGCGCCGTCGTAGTCGACAACAGCCATGCCTTCCGCATGGACCCCGAGGTGCCGCTGGTCGTGCCCGAGATCAATGCCGACGATATCAAGTGGCATCACGGCCTTATCGCCAATCCCAACTGCGCGACCATCATCGGCCTGGTTCCCACGTGGCCGCTGCACCAGCTCGCCGGCGTGAAGCGTATGATCGTGTCCACGTATCAGGCAGCTTCGGGCGCCGGTGCCCCCGGTATGGCCGAGCTCGAGGCTCAGCTGGCCGCCCTGGGCCGTGGCGAGGAGATTCCCGAGCCGCGCGCCTTCGCCGCCCAGCTGGCGAGCAACCTGATTCCGCAGATTGGCGGCGTCAAGGAGGAGGGCTTTACCTCCGAGGAGATGAAGCTGCAAAACGAGGGTCGCAAGATCATGCACCTGCCCGAGCTGCGCGTGAACTGCACCTGCGTGCGCGTGCCGGTGCTGCGTTCGCACTCCGAGAGCATTACGCTCGAGTTCGAGCGCGACATTACGGTCGAGGAGGCCCGCGCTGCGCTGGCTGCCGCTCCGGGCGTCAAGCTGGTTGACGACATGAGCGCCGAGGATGCGCACGATCGCTTCCCCATGCCGATGGATACGTCCGACCAGGACCTGATTTGGGTCGGACGCGTGCGCCGCGACATCTCGAACCCCGAGGCTGCGCGCGGCATCACTTTCTGGTGCTGCGGCGACCAAATCCGTAAGGGCGCGGCAACCAACGCCGTCCAGATCGCCAAGCTGCTCTGCGAGTAGGTTGACCTGTCCGGCGGGGGCCGGGCTTAGTTTTCAGAACGTCCTCGACCATGTGTGGCGCCTTGTCCTGCTCCTTCGGAGCCGCGGACAAGGCGCCACACTGGTCTGCGGAGTGTTCTGAAAGCTAAGCCCGGCCCCCGCCTGCGGTGACGCTGCTGCGAGCGGCCTGCGATGGGGCCGTTGTTGGTTGAGGCCGCTGGGCTGATGTGGGGGCACGTGGCCGTTGCGGGCCCTGGTCCCGGCGGCGGCCTCGGCGCTTTGCGCCTGCCGCCTTGGGGGACTGCGGAGCGCGGCCGGCAGCTGCGGCGCGTTGCGCCTGCTGCCTGCGGGGACTTTGGGGTCGTGCGGCAGCTGCGGCGCTGCGCGCCTGCTGCCTTGGGTGACTTTGGGGTCGATTGGGGTTGTCTGCACAATTCGCGGTATTATGTTGCGGAGTTTTGAAAGGAGCCGCTGGTGGTCACGACGACGTTTGCTTCGCCTTTGGGCGAAATCTTGCTTGCCGCTGATGGCCGCGGTCTGACGGGACTTTGGTTTGAGGGGCAGGAGCACTTTGGCTCCACGCTTCTCCGGGAAGACTCCGAACATGTTGAAGGCGCCGACGCGGTTTCTGGTACCGGTAGCATGTCGTCGGTAAGTCCCGCAAATGGTGCGGCCTCTTCGGTGCTTGAGCGTTCTTGGGCTTGGCTGAATGCTTATTTTGCAGGGCAGGAACCTCGGTTTACGCCGCCGTTGCATATGATTGGTACGGCGTTTCAGCGCGAGGTTTGGTTTGAGCTGCTTTCTATCCCGCGTGGCGAGGTCGCTACGTATGGCGAGATTGCTCAGCGTGTTGCGGCTCGACATCGTGTACCGGGAAACGAAGCACCCGTTGCGTCTCCCCGTGCCGTGGGGGCCGCGGTCGCGCGTAATCCCATTTCGATTATTGTGCCGTGCCATCGCGTGGTTGCCGCCGATGGTTCGCTCAACGGATATGCCGGCGGCCTCGACCGCAAGGAGTGGCTGCTGCGGCTTGAGGGCGCGTACGAGGAGTAACGCTCGAGCACTTTGCATAACTAGGACGCCGTGAAAGGACGAGTCACTGTCCCTTCGCACTCGGCATGCGTCAAAGCGCTCGACACGTGCGCCTTAAGTTTGGCTAAGCCATATCCTGCGTATTTAAAAACGCGCAGGTTGAGCAGCTAAGGCTGCGCTAAGGCGGTTGACGGTACGCTATTATCGGCAGTATCAAAACCTGTATAGCCATGCGCCAAAGGAGCAACTATGAAGTTGATGCTTGCCGAGGACGAACCCGGCCTCTCCCGCGCTCTTACCGCGATTCTCCAACATAGCGACTACGAGGTCGACACCGCGCTCGACGGCCTGACGGCGCTCGAGTATCTACTCACCAACGATTACGACGCCGCAATCCTGGACATCATGATGCCCGGCATGGATGGCATTGAGGTGCTCAAGCGCACACGCGCCGCCGGTAAGCGTCTGCCCATCATTATGCTCACGGCAAAAAGCGAGGTGTCCGATAAGGTCGAGGGCCTGGATGCCGGTGCCAACGATTACCTGACCAAGCCGTTTGCCGCCAAGGAGCTGCTTGCGCGTATTCGTGCCATGACGCGTGCCGCGACGGCAATTGACGTCACGACGCTCAGCGTGGGCAACGTGCGTCTCGACACGGCATCGTGCACGCTCGTTGGCCCTTTGGGCGAGGAGCACCTGGCCAATCGTGAGTTTCAGCTTATGGAGCTCTTTATGCGCAACGCCGGCACGCGCATGCCCACCGAGCGTCTGATGCTCGGGGTTTGGGGTGAGGACGCGCCCGAAGGCGCCAACGTGGTGTGGGTCTACATCTCGTACCTGCGCAAAAAGCTGACGGCGCTTGGTGCCAACGTTGCGATTCGTGCATCGCGCAACCAGGGCTATTCGCTCGAGGTTGTTGAGGAGGGCGAATAAGCGTGAGCGCGAGCGCGTGGTGGAAGCGCACGGCGGCAAAGCTCGGCATGGGCGCGGACTCGGGTAATCCGGGGCGCGCCGATGCTGCCAGTGCAATGGGACGTCGTCTGCGTCGTAAGTTCATCCTGGTTGCCATGGGTGCCGTGACCGCCGTGCTTACGCTCATTATTGCCGGCATCAACGTCGTCAATTATTCGCATGTCTGTAAAATGGCCGACGCTCGCCTGGACTATATCTTGGCAGGCAAGAACGGCATTGATTGGACGGATGAGCCTAAGACCGACCCCGGCGAGGATGTGGGCGCCGGTAAGACCGCTGCCGGTGACCGGGTGGTCATGCGCGCCGGGCATTTTGAAGGTATGACGGCGGAGTCTCCCTTCGACACGCGCTACTTTACGGTGTCGATTGCCGGTGGGCAGGTGACCGATGTCAACACGGCCCGCATTGCCGCGGTGGGCGCTAAGCGTGCTGCACGCATCGCTGCAGGACTATATTCCAAGGGTTGGACCTCGGGTTTTTCTGGCAATTATCGCTATACCACTACGGCTCAAGACGATGAGACCACCTATGTGTTCGTGGACTGCTCGCGCGAGCTTGCAAGCTTTCATTCGTTTTTGAGCGCGAGCGTGGCAATCAGTTGCATTGGCTGGCTGGCAGTGCTGGCAATTGTGGCGGGTGCCTCGGGCGCGGTGATTCGACCGATGGTCGAGAGCTACAGCAAACAAAAGCGCTTTATTACCGATGCGAGCCACGAGATCAAGACGCCGCTGGCTGTAATTGACGCCGCCAATGAGGTACAAGAGATCGAGAGCGGCGAGAGTGAGTGGACGCAGAGCATTCATGAGCAGGTCGCGCGGCTGACGGCGCTCACGGAACGTCTGGTGTTTTTGGCACGCATGGACGAGGGCTCGGCGGGCTTTACCATGACATCGATCGATCTTTCGGAGGCCGTGGACAAGGCTGCGGCGCCGTTTGAATCGGTGGCGGTTTCGCGTGGAAAGCGGCTGTCGACGTCGATCGCGAGCGGTGTGCGGGCCCATGCCGACGCTGCAGCGGTGGCGCAGGTGGTTGAGTTGCTGCTGGATAACGCCACGCGCTATGCGAGTGAGGGCAGTGTAATTGAGTTGATCCTGCGTGTCGTCTCGCGCGGTCAGGGTAAGGGCGTCACCGAGCTTGTCGTTTCGAACGCCGTGGACGAGCTGCCCGAGGGTGACCTGGACCGACTATTCGACCGCTTCTACCGCGCAGATGTCTCGCGCAGCTCCAAGACAGGTGGCTCGGGCGTGGGCCTATCCGTGGTGCGTGCCATCGCCGAAGCCCATGGCGGCTCTGCTACCGTATCCGGCCACGATCATCAGATCGCCTTCACCGTCCGCCTCTAAAACCTGCCAAAAAGGGACAGGTCTATTTTGGCAGGTTTTATCTGGGGAAACGTCGACGGAGGAGGTTGTGGGCTGAGGGTACGTTCCGGCGTGACGCTGCGGAGTGGGACGCACTTTCCTCTTGGGGCGTCTAGCGGAAACTGCATCCCAGTTTGAGGCTTCAGAACGGGACGCAGTTTCCCCTAGGGGATCGTTCCGGAAACGGTATCCCATTTTGGACCCCCGGAACGGGACACGCTTTCCGAATGGCTTGCTCTCTTGATAGAAAAAGAGCTGGAGTTGCGCATCGTTGAGAGGCTTTCCAGCTTTAGCAAAACAAACTTATAAGATGCGACGGGCCGCGTCAAGATTATTACCGGACGGCCTAGGAGGCGGCTGGTTGGCTGGCTTAAACCTAGCGCGTGAAATGACGCTCCACGCTATTCAGCGCGCTTGATAGGATGACGAACCACAGTCTTAAGTTTCTCCGGCGCACACTTGCGTGGATCGGAGAGATAGATTTCGTGATGTAAACGGGTGTCTGAGAAGTCGGGGACATAGCCCTGCTCGGTCGTGTATTCATGCATGGCGTTTACGGTCGCCGGTTCGTTGTCGTAGGGCCCGGTGTGCATGCATTGAACGCAGAGACCCTCGTCAACTTTAAGCAGCTCGACGGCGGAAAAGTCCAGTTTCTTTTTGGTTGTGGCTTCCGCGACCGCCCAGTCAAAGTCATCTCGGGTGACGAAATCGGGCAGGCGGATGCACGAGATAAAGTTGAAATCGTCCTTGCGTACATAATCGATGTCGCCGCTCGGGGAGTCTTGCCACCAGAAACCCTCGAGCGGCGGTACCACAAAGTCGAAATAGCCCTCGATACTCCTTGAGCCTTTCTTCGACATCTTGATGGTATAGGCGATGCCGTAAAGCAGCGGCAGGGCGTTTTGATACTCGCCACCTTCGGTATTTGGGTCGCCCTTTCCGCGAACGGCAACGTAGCTCATAGGCGGGACAGTTATGATACTCGGCTTGCTTGCGGGTTTGTAGAGCTCCTTGCATTCCTTCTTAAAGTCGAACGCCATGTTGGCCGCCTTTCTGCGTATTGGCCTGCTTAGATAGCTGAATCATATCATAGAAACGAACAGCTGTTCGAATGATTTGGCTGACAGATTGAGATGCGTGCGTTGTGTTTGGCGGTCGGCCTGACTCCGTCGATGATTTCTCTGCCTCCCCGGCGCCTCATTTATGGCTGCCATTTCCCCATATAAAACCTGCCAAAATAAACCTGTCCCTTTTTGGTGGGTGCGAAATGGGTAATACTAAAGAGTTATCCGACCAGATGGGAATTAATCGATGGCCTATATCGAATTCAAAGACGTCATCAAGACATACGGCGAGGGCGACGCCCGCATTCACGCACTCGACGGCGCGAGCTTTACGGTCGAGCGCGGCGAGCTTGCCATCATTCTGGGTGCTTCGGGTGCCGGCAAGACCACGGCGCTCAACATTCTGGGCGGCATGGATACGGCGACCTCCGGCACCGTGACGGTGGATGGGCGTGACGTGAGCGCTGCCAACGAGGCACAGCTTGTGGAATACCGCCGCGCCGACGTTGGCTTTGTCTTTCAGTTCTACAATCTGGTCCCCAACCTGACGGCGCTCGAAAACGTTGAGCTCGCGGCGCAAATCTGCCCCGATTCGCTCGATGCCGAACAGACGCTTCGCCAGGTTGGCCTGGGCGAGCGCCTCGCCAACTTCCCCGCGCAGCTTTCGGGCGGCGAGCAGCAGCGCGTGTCCATTGCCCGCGCACTGGCCAAGAACCCCAAGCTTCTTTTATGCGACGAGCCCACGGGCGCGCTCGACTATAAAACCGGCAAGCAGATCTTGCAGCTGCTGCAGGATACCTGCCGCAAGCAGGGCATTACGGTCATCATCATCACGCACAACTCCGCGCTCGCGCCCATGGCCGATCGCCTGATCCGCTTTAAGAGTGGTCGCGTGGAGAGCGAGACGGTCCAGCAAAATCCCGTGCCTATCGAGACGATCGAGTGGTAGCGCCCATGGACCAGGACCGCCAAAACAGCCAAAACCACGATACGGAGCGCGCGGGTCGCGACCGGGAGTTTGCGACCTACCGCACCGCTCAGAGCTCAAACGATATGGTGCCGACGGTTTTTCGCCGTGGCATCTACCGTACAATCCGCGGCAGTCTTAAGCGCTTCTTGTCTATCGTGGTCATCACCGCGCTTGGCGTGAGCGTGATGTGCGGTCTTAAGGCAGGCTGCGAAGATTTGCGCGATTCGGTCGACGCCTATTTTGACCAGCAGAATGTCTATGACATTAACGTGCAGTCGACCTATGGCCTTACGCGCGACGATCTTGCGGCTATCCAAGAGGTCGACGGCGTCGAGACGGCCGAGGGCATCTACACCGAGACCGCCTACACTGCCGTGGGCACAGCGCGCGAGCGCGTGGTCGTGCAAAGTCTCTCCAAGGAGAACATCGATCAGCCGGTGCTCGTGAACGGCGATTTGCCCGAGAGCGCCGATGAGGTCGCGGTGACTTCGAAGTTCCTGAAGGCTTCGGGCAAAAAGCTCGGCGATACGGTGAGTTTTGCCGCCAATGACGCGAGCTCGTCGAACCAAAGTGCCAAGGACCAGTTTGCCGCGGGCGATTACACCATTACGGCCGAGGTCCTCGATCCCACCGACGTGAGCTCCGACTCGACAGTCAACGCCTTTCGTGCTGCTTCGGCTGCGGACTATAAGTTCTATGTGAGCGAGGATGCCGCGACATCTTCTTCCTATTCCTCGGTCCACGTGATCGTCGAGGGAGCCAAGAGCCTCAACTCCTATTCGGATGCCTACACGACAAAGATCAACGAGGTCAAGGGCAATATCGAGAAGATCCGCGAGGAGCGTGAGAAGGCACGTGCTCAGGAGTTGACGGTTGACACGCCGGCAGGCTTAGATGCGGCCGAACGCCAGGCGAATATGCTCTTTGGGATTGAACAGGGCAACATCGACCGTATGGCCGAGGGCAGCGAGGAGCGCGTCCAGGCTCAGGCCGAGTTGGACCAGCGCCGCGCCGCCGCCAACCAACAATTCGCCGATGCCCGCGCCGAGCTTTCCGACCTGGGCGAATGCACCTGGTACATCCAGGACCGCGGTAACATCGCAAGCTACTCGAGCGTCGAGAGCGACAGTTCTTCGATCGAGGCCATCGCCACAGTGTTCCCGTTCATCTTCTTTATCGTCGCCGTGCTCATCAGCCTTACCACCGCCACGCGTATGGTTGAGGAGGAGCGCACGCTCATCGGCCTGTATAAGGCGCTCGGCTATTCACGTGGACGCATCCTGTCCAAATACGTGGACTACTCGCTGTGGGCGTGTCTGATCGGCGGTGTGCTCGGCAACATCATCGGATTTGTGGGCCTGCCGCTGTTCCTGTTTACGGTGTTTGACGACATGTACTCACTGCCCCAGATGCTGCTTTCGTACGACATCGTGTCGTCGCTCGTGTCGGTTGCGCTGTTTGCCGTGGGCGTGGTGGGCGCCACGATTATCGCCTGCCGCCACGAGATGGCCGAGACGCCGGCTTCGCTCATGCGCCCCAAGGCCCCGCGTGCCGGCTCGCGCATCTTGCTTGAGCGTATCGGCTTTATCTGGCACCGCATGGGCTTCTTAAACAAGGTGGCGGCGCGTAACCTGTTCCGCTACAAAAAGCGCGCCTTTATGACCATCTTCGGTATCGCCGGCTGCACAGCGCTCGTGATCTGCGGCATGGGCATCCGTGACACGTCGGTGGCGCTTTCGCCCAAACAGTACGGGCATATCACGCGCTACGACCTGCTGGCGGTCGCCGATCCCGACGATTTTTCGCAGACGTGCGCGGCATTGGATGAGCGCAGCGCGGCCAATGATTCCAACGTGACCGTGACCTCAACCCTGCCGATTATGACCGACAACGTCACCTTTACGTTTGGTGGCAAGAGCGAGACTGTGCAGCTCATCGTGATTCCCGACGACCGCACGGGTGACTTGGGCGATTACGTGCGCCTGGAGGATGAGTCCAAAGAACCGCTGTCTTTGCGTGACGGAGACGTGTATCTGAGCAAAAGTTCACAGCTGGTACTGGGGATTCAGCCGGGCGATACGGCGCACGTCCAGGATTCGTCGCTCAATGTTGCCAAGGTCAAAGTCAGTGACATTTCGCTCAACTATCTGGGCAACACGCTTTACATGACGCAGGGCACCTATGAGCGCGCGTTTGGTCGAAGTGCACGCCTTAACGGGATCTTTGTGCTGCTTAAGGGCTCGTCGGCCGACCAGATTGCGTTTAGCAAGAATCTTAAGAGTGACGGCTGGCTTTCGATTTCGAGCACGGCCGAGCATTGGGAGAACTTTGAGGCGAACTTCACTATTATCAATTCCGTCGTGGTGCTCGTGACCTTTATGGCGGCGTGCCTGTCGTTTGTGGTGGTGTTTACGCTGTCCAACACGAATATCTCCGAGCGCGAGCGCGAGCTGGCGACCATCAAGGTGCTGGGCTTCCGCCGTGGCGAGGTGCACCACTACGTCAACAAGGAGACGTTGATCCTCACGGCGATTGGCACCGCACTGGGCGTGCCGCTGGGTGGCCTGCTTGCCGAGAGCTTTACGTACATCCTGCAGATGCCGTCGCTGTACTTTGACGTTGAGGTCGAGCCGCTAAGCTACGTGCTCGCCGTAGTGCTTTCCTTCGGCTTTACGTTTATCGTCAACCTCGCCACCAATCGCACCCTCAATAAGATCGACATGGTCGGCGCCCTCAAGAGCGCCGAGTAACCTGTCCTGGGATTCAAACTGTAGCGAGCTACCGACGCACCCACATCCGCATTATTGCATAAACCGCCTCGTTGAATGCATATTTCGGCGGGGCAGTTGCTACTTGTCCACGGGTACCCCAGGGGGCGGCGTGCAAATTCCGGAGTATTCAGCATCCCGGGGTCCGCGGGCGCGGGGGCGGGAGTGCAAAACTGCGCTGAAAGCCCCGATTCTGAGCCCCAACGCCTCTAGAGCCGCTCGTTTTTTACAGGATGCGGTCCATGGTGCCTGCCTTTCGCCCAAAATCCAGTATGCAGGCACCCTTGGCTGCTGAATACTCCCAAAAATGCACGCCGCATCCTACCCTAGGCACCCGTAGCTACTCTGCGGGTGCGTGGCCTGATAGTAAGTTGCGGTGGAATAGTTCCTGTTTTATGGCTCTGCTATGCCAAACAGGAACTATTCCACCGCAACATATTGAGAGGGTTCTTGGCTGTTATGCGTACTGACATTTGTCATGAAATGGCAGGCCATTAGGGGTTGCTACTCGTAGTTGCGGTAGGGTTGGGGCAGATTCTAACTAGAAATGGTGGTCGCTACCGGTTGTTCTCGGCATACTCGGCTCATTCGATTACGGTCGCTACATGAAAGGAACTGTCATGGATCTTGCGATGGCACAGCGCCTCGTCGATCGCCGCAAAGCTGCCGGGCTTTCTCAAGAGGCGCTTGCTGCTCAGCTTGGCGTAAGCCGCCAGGCTGTCAGCAAATGGGAGCGCAGCGAATCCTCGCCCGATACCGATAACCTTATTGCACTCGCCGCGCTGTATGGCGTGTCGTTGGATGAACTGCTGTATGGGGAAGCGGCTGGCGATGTCGAAACTTCGACCGACGATGACCTTGACGCAAATAATTCCGACGAGGTTGAAGGCACCGAGACTTCTACTGAGCATACGAATTGCGGTGATAAGCCACTTGTCGATATTTCTATCGCGCATGGTATCCACGTTATTGATCCCGAGAAGGGCGAAGAGGTCCATGTTGGCTGGAATGGTATCCACGTGGCTAACGAGCGCAAGGGTGAAGAGGTCCATGTCGGGCCGGGCGGATTGCATATCGATACGCTAGAGGACGATGGGCACAGCGTATATACCAATGCCGACGGCACCGTTACCATCGACGGCGAGACCTTTTCGAGCTGGAAAGAGGCACACGACAAGCTCGACCATCATGGCAAGCATTTCCATACTAAGCTCGGTCGCGCATGGAACAAGTTTCCCTTTCCTGCACTTGTCGTCCTCGCCTATCTCGCGCTCGGCATCATCTGCGGCACGTAGGGCATGGGGCTCTTTCTGGTCTTTCTGATTCCCGTCTACTATGCGATGGGCGACTTCATCGACCGACGTCATCTATCTAAGCTAATCGGTAGCGTCTATCCAACAGCCGCCATTGCCTGGTTCCTCTATATGTGGCTTTGCTTGGCGCAGTCCCATCCCGCATGGGTCATCCTCATCACCATCCCAGTTGTAAAAGCACTCATGCGCTGGTGCCGAAAGCAATGGAAACGCCGCAAACAAGCCTAAGCCGCTCCAACCCGTCAGCAATGCTTGGCCAACGCCGCTCGCCCCTTCCAAGTTGCGGTGAAATACGGACTGTTGAGGACCTTGGAGCGTCTAACAGTCCCTATTTCACCGCAACTCACGAATGGGGCGGGCAATTCCAGCACGGGAACTGGTATTTAACTCACTGCATGCCAAGAAAAAGGCCGATTTACTACGATGAACTCGATGAGGCCGACCACACCCATCTTTTTCAAAAATCGGCAAGCTTTCTACCTGCGGTTTAATGTCCACCCTTTTCGGCATGGTCGAAGGCATTCAAATCATCGTAGTAATTAGGCGCATTTTGTAGCAAACGGCTCATTCAAGCTCGAACTTGAAGACCGATGGTCCCCTCATCCACGGCTGCGAGCGAAAATTCCAAATAGAATAAAAATCGAATGGCTAAGTTTGTTTGGCGAACGGAGGCAATATGGGCGAGGTAACTGAAAGCGACTGGAAGCTGTTCAAGGGGCTGCTCCCAAAATGGCAAGAAAGCTATATGGAAATGCTCATTGGCCAGTACATCGAGATACTGAACGGTGACAGCGAAGCGTCCAGTAGATTTTGGGCGCTAGAAGAGCGCGTCAATAGGGACAAGCTGTCCTCAGGAGTGCTCGTAAACGGTATTCGCCGTAGCACCATGCGTTATGAGATAGCCAACTTGCTTTCCGATAACGTGATCACGCTCGACGACCTTGACGGTTTCACCGAAGACATTAAGGGCTACGCACGACGTTGCATCGGCTGGCAAGAACGCTGAGCGACATACGCATCCACAGCCGCTGTGCTGCATAAACCGCACCGAAAAATGCATTTTTCGGCAGGGCGGTTGCTTTTTGCCCACAGGTACCCCCGGGGGCGCCGTGCAAATTCCGGAGTATTCAGCATCCCGGGGTCCGCGGGCGCGGGGGCGGGGGTGCAAAACTGCGCTGACAGCCCCGATTCTGAGTCCCAACGCCTCTAGAGCCGCTCGTTTTTTTACAGGATGCGGCCCATGGTGCCTGCCTTTCGCCCAAAATCCAGTATGCAGGCACCCTCGGCTGCTGAATACTCCCAAAAATGCACGCCGCATCCTACCTCAGGCACCCGCAGTAAGAAGACGAATAGCCTCGGCCTCCCCAGTCACCGTAGGAGGCCCCAGGGCTTACCTCCCAAATCTTTCCGCAGGACGGAAGGACCCCGCCGCGCGAAGCGCACGGCGGGGTCCTGACATGTCCGAGGACGATTTGGGAGGTAAGCCCTGGGGCCTCCGATGGGAACAGTTCCAGCCGAGGCTATTCGTCGCCGAAGCTGATGCCCAACGCCTTGGCCTCGCGCACCAGATCGCTCTGGGGATCGACATACTTGAGCTTGCCGGCGACATCCTCGAGCGGCATGTGGCACATCTTGCCGTCGCGCAGGGCAATCATGTAGCCAAACTCGCCGCGCAGACAGCCGAGCGCTGCCTCGACGCCGCACTGGGTCGCAAAGATGCGGTCCTGGGCGTCGGGCTGGCCGCCGCGCTGCGTGTGGCCGGGGATGGCGACGCGGGTCTCGCGACCGGTCTTGGTCTCAATCTCCTTGGCGATGTCGTAGACGATCGACGGACTCGTGCGCTCGGCAAGCTTTTTCTTGTACTCCTTCTTGGACAGCGCCGCGTCCTCCTTAGAGATGGCACCCTCGGCGACGGCCACGATGGTAAAACGGCTGCCGGTCTCCATGCGATGCTCGATGGTCTTGATGACGTTATCCATGTCGTAGGGAATCTCGGGAATCAAGATGACATCCGCGCCGCCCGCGACGCCGGCGTACAGCGGGATCCAGCCAACCTTGTGGCCCATGATCTCGATGACAAACACGCGGCCGTGGCTCGAGGCGGTAGTGTGGATGTCGTCGATGCACTTGGTGGCGACGTCGATGGCGCTCGTAAAGCCAAACGTCAGCTCGGTGCCCCAGGTGTCGTTATCGATGGTCTTGGGCAGGGCGATAACGTTGAGGCCCTCTTCGCGCAGGCGGTTGGCGGTCTTGGTGGAGCCGTTACCGCCCAGCATAAACAGGCAGTCGAGCTGCAGCTTATGATAGGTGTGGACCATCGCCGGCACCTTCTCGACACCATCGGCTTCGGGGGTATCCAGGCGCTTGAACGGCGTGCGGCTCGTGCCCAGGATGGTGCCGCCGCGGGTGAGGATGCCGCTAAAATCGGCGGGCGTCATGACGCGGAACCTGCTGTAGATAAGGCCCTGATAGCCGTCCTCAAAGCCATAAATCTCGATAGGCTCTTCGCTATTGGTCATAAGCGTTTTGACAATGCCGCGCATGGTGGCGTTGAGCGCCTGGCAGTCGCCGCCACTAGTAAGAAGACCGATTCTAAGCATGGTGAATCCTTCCGGGCAAGTTATAACATGCGCATAAGTTTACCCCCGCACACTGTTGATACGGGGGTAAAACGTGTTAGCTCAAATGTATGGAAATGTAAGCAACGTCAGGCCAGCGTAAGGACGACGGTGCCAGCTCCTTACAGCGCGAAGGCATCGATGTCGCCCCAGTGGCGGCGCAGCGTGATGGCGGCAGCAGGTTCGGTATTGTCAAAGACGACCGACCACTGCGTGTTGCTGGTGATGTCTTCCGGATTGGGCTCTTGCGCCGCAGCGCGTAGGGCCTTCCAAGCGACTGCCTCGTCTTGGGCGCCGACATGGGCGTCAAGGACATCGGCGATTGCGACGGCGCGCTCTTTACCATGGCCCAGCTCGCCATTCTTTTGGTTGGGGAGCACTTCGTCGCCATAGCAGGCGTAGAAGTTCGTGACCTGGCGAACAGGGGTCGCTTTGAAAGCGCGGTCCGGATCGCGCGGATCCCACTCCACCACCCGCGCGTCGCCGGCGGCGTCGTTGATAAAGAAGTGGTAGTCGCGTCCGGCCATGGCGTGCATGTCGTAGGCAGAAAGCAGGTCGACAGCTTCTTGCGTGGTGGCGGCACGGTCGAGCACCAGGCGGATGGCGAGCGAGGTATTGATGACGGGGCGTTGCGTGTCCTGGTCACAGGGCTTGGAATCCAGGGTGAGTACGGCAATGGACACGCCACATTCGTTGACGCCGTCGAGCTGGGCAAACGGGCCCATCAACGCCGCGGCGCGTTCGGTGACGGAGTCAAGCGGAGTGTTGGCGCCCAGGTTATTGAGGGCGGCAAACCCGATGGAAGCATAGCCGCCGCGTGGGTGATTGCGCACCAACAGCGCCGAGGTGTCGTCCTTAAAGTCGTAATTGCGACCGGTGCGCACGCGGCCTTCGGCATCTACGGCGACAAAAGCGCTGCAGGCAAACTGGGGCGCCTGGACATGTACCGGCACACCGGGCAGCGCCTGCGCCACCACGGCATCGATGTAGGCCTGGTCGTCGCGCACGCCAGCGGCGATGATGCGATCAAGATCGTAGTCGTAGGCGATGTCGATTGCGTACAGGTCATAGCCATCCGCGTAGCCGGTCAAGCGTTTGAGCGACGCGGCGGACTTGATTTGCTTGTGATAAACGATACCGGTGGCAGCGGCAAGGCCGACGGCGACTCCCGCGACACCGCAAGCGATGGCAATGTTACGTGGCTTCATGACGGCTCCTCTCGTCCTGTTAGCGTAATTGTCGCAAAAGGTGCACGGGTATGATGGCTCAACTTGGCGAGCGGCGCGGAATTAAGCACGGAATGAAGAGTGCGGCGCTGGCGTGGCGGGGTATGCTGGAGGGGACCATCAACCCAGCGAAAGGGGAGAGCATGACGGATCAGGAAACGCCCGAGCGCGCGCACGTGACGGCCGACGATATCGAGGCCGCCAACGACCTTATCGACTTTATCGAGGCATGCCCCAGCATGTTTCATACGGCGGCGACCATTATGGCCGAGCTCGACGAGGCGGGCTTTACCTACCTGCCCGAGAACGCGGCATGGGACATCGAGCCGGGCGGGCGTTATTACACGCAGCGCAACACTTCGAGCGTCGTTGCCTTTAAGGTGGGCGAGGACCTGGCTGCTACGTGGGGCGAGGACGGCGTTGCCGGCGACTATCATTTTCAGCTCACGGCGTCGCACAGCGATTCGCCGACGTTTAAGGTCAAGGCTGTGCCCGAGCTCGATGGCGCAGGTGAGACGTTGCGCCTGAACACCGAGGCCTACGGCGGCATGATCGACTACACCTGGTTCGATCGCCCGCTGGCGCTCGCGGGCCGCGTGTTGGTGCGCGAAGGCGACCGTATTGAGAGCCGCCTGCTTGCCACCGAGCGCGAGGTCGCTATTATCCCGAGCCTTGCCATCCACATGAACCGTGGCGTTAACGAGGGCTTTGCGCCCAACCGCGCCGTCGACCTGTGCCCGCTCATCAGCGCCGGTGATCTTAAGCAGGGCGACTTTGATGCTCTGATCGCCGACGAGTTGGACGTTGAGCCCGAGCAGGTTCTGGGCCGCGATCTGTTCCTGGTCAATCGTCAGGATGCGCGCATTTGGGGCTGGGCCGACGAGTTTATCTCGACGCCCAAGCTTGACGACCTGGCCTGCGCCTATACTTCGCTACAGGCATTTTTGGGTGCCGAGAACGCGCGCGACATTTCGGTCTTCTGCTGCTTCGATAACGAGGAGGTTGGCTCCGAGACCAAGCAGGGCGCCATGTCGACGTTCTTGGCCGATGCGCTGCGCCGCATTAACGGCTCGCTGGGCTTTGACGACGAGTCGTACCACCGCGCGCTTGCCGCCTCGATGCTCGTGAGCTGCGACAACGCACATGCCGTGCATCCCAACCATGCCGAGAAGTGCGATGCCCGCAACCAGGTGGTGCTTAACGGCGGCATCGTCGTCAAGGAAGCTGCTAACCAGCACTACTGCACCGATGCCTTTAGCCGCGCGGTGTTCCAGGCCATCTGCGATGACGCCGACGTGCCCACGCAGGCCTTCGCCAACAAGAGTGATATGGCCGGCGGCTCCACCCTGGGCAACCTGTCGAATATGCAGGCGAGCATGCATGCCGTAGACGTGGGCCTGCCGCAGCTGGCCATGCACTCAAGCTACGAGACCGGCGGCGTACGCGACGTCATGTACGCCATCCGCGCCCTCACCGCTTTCTACGAGCGCAACCTAACCATCAACGGCGCCGAAAGCGTGGAGCTCTAAAACCTACCAAAAGAGGACAGGTTTACTTTGGCAGGTTTTATCTGGGCAAATGCCAGTGGCATTGCAAGCCGATAGGACCCTAAAACGCCGCAGGTTGAACAAAAGTCAGCGAGAGCCCGTCTGGGCGAGCAAGGTGCCTTGAAAGAGGAGGGCATTGGCCTTCTGGCCATGCCCGACGATTGAAAGGCAGATTGCCGTCCAGACGGGGTCGCAGCGTCGAGTGGTCCGCCGTTCGTTAGAACGGCGGAACAAGATTAGTGCTCAATCCAACAGCGCAGGGTTTCGCCGACTTGCAGGTGACGCAGATTCTCCGCGGCGATGTCGACCACATTATTGAGTGTGACCTCTAGGTGGAACCAGCCCGAGATATGCGGCGTGATGAGCATGTTGGGCGCATCCCACAGCGGGCTTGTCTCAGGCAGCGGCTCGGGGTCGGTGACGTCGACCGCGGCGCCGGCGAGATGTCCCGACTCCAAGGCGGCAACCAAGTCGTCGGCGACCACAAGGTCGCCGCGGCTGCCGTTGGCAAAGAAGGCGCCCGGTTTCATCGCGGCGAAGAACTCGGCGTTCGCCAGGCCGCGGGTCTCGGGTGTGCTCGGCATAAAGGATGCGACGATGTCAGCCTCGGCCAGGCGCTCGGGCAGGGCGTCCATGCCGTCCATGTCCTCAAACACAATGGGGTAGACGAGCGGATGGCGCTTGATGCCGCGGACGTGCGCGCCCATGCTGCGGCAGAGCGTGGCGAAGTGGCCACCGATATCGCCCGCGCCCAGCACCAGCACGTTGGCGTTTTTGAGCGAGGTGACCGGCCCCAAATCCTCCCAGCGATGCTCGCGCTGCAAGTCGTGATAGTCGGGCAGACGCTTCATCATGGAAAGGACCATGGCAAACATGTGCTCGCTCACGGCTTGGCCGTAGGCGCCCACCGAGCAGGAAAGCTTGGCGTCGGCCGGCACGGTGCCGGCGGCAAGGTAGTCGTCATAGCCGGCGGTCTGCAATTGCAACAGCTGGAGATGCTCGCATGCCGTGAGCATGCCAGGGTCGATGTTGCCCAGGATCACGTCGGCATCGGCGACCTGCTCGTGCGTGGCGGCGTCGGCGCTCGTGTAGATAAAGTCCTCGCCCGGAGCGCTCGACTCAAGAATCGCGCGATGGCGGTCGTTGACGGGCAACAAAACCAGAATGTTCACAAGCAGTCCTCTCCGCTCGACCTGCCAAAAAGGGACAGGTTTATTTTGGCAGGTTTTATCAGGCAAAACGTTCAAATAAAAACGCCGGATGCAAGACGAGCGTGCCCGTCAGCATCCGGCGCATCCACGGCTACCAGCTCAGCAGCTCGTAACCATCCTCGGTCACCACGAGCTGTACCTCGCACTGGGCCGAATCGCTGCCGTCCTTGGTGCGCACGCACCAACCGTCGCCCTTGCTGATCTTGATGTCGGGCGCTCCGGCGTTGACCATGGGCTCGATGGTAAAGACCATGCCCGGAGCCATGATGGTGTCCACATCGGGCGCCTCGGTGGTAAAGCCCACAAACGGGTCCTCGTGGAATTCCTTACCGATGCCGTGTCCGCCGTACTCGCGCACCACGCTAAACCCGGCGTTCTCGACGGTCTTTTGCACGGCCTCGGCCATAACGGACAGTGGCAGCCATGGCTTGACGGCCGCCAGACCCGCCTCCACGCTGGCGCGGGTGACGTCGACCAGGCGCTGGCGCTCGGCAGAGACCTCGCCGATGCAGAACATGCGGCTCGAATCACTAAAGTAGCCGTCAAGAATCGTGGAGCAGTCGACGTTGATGATGTCGCCCTCGTGCAGCACGTCCGTATCGCAGGGGATGCCGTGGCAGACCACATCATTGATCGAGGTGCACACGCTCTTGGGGTAGCCCTCGTAGTTGAGGTCGGCCGGCGTGCCACCGTGCTCGACGGTGTAGTCGTAGATCATCTGGTCGATCTGGTTGGTGGTCATGCCCGCGGCGATGTGTTCGCCTACGTAATCGAGCACACCCACGTTGATGGCGGCCGAGCGCTTGATGCCCTCGATATCGGCGGGCGTCTTGTAGAGCGTGCGGGGCAGAACCTCCCAACCCTCTTCCCACAAGCGCTCGAGGCGCTCATCAAAGGCGCTATGGCATTTCTTATATTTTTTGCCGCTGCCGCACCAGCAGGCGTCGTTGCGGCCGGGCACGGGTCCATTGTCAAACATGGCTAACTTCCTTTCATTCGCAGCTAGTATAGCCCACTCACAGGGCAGCTGCGCGCTAGTAGCTCACCTGGCAGGGAATGCCGAGGGCTTGGACGCGCGCGGCAATGGCGTCGAGCACCTCAGGCGCCGCTTTGGCAAGGCCGGCGATCGGTGTCTCGCGCGCCACCGTGTAGATGGTTGCTTCTTGTGGGCGAATGCGCTCAAGCGCCGCGAGCCAGGGGCCGACGTACTCCTCGCCGGTGTTGTCGATGAGCTTGCCCTGATACTCGCCGGTCAAATAGATCGTCTGGATAATAACGTGACCGTCAAAGCTTGCGAACGTCTCGATCTGGTGCTCGACGCCGTAGGGGCCAACGGGCTGGTCGAGCAGCTGGATAAACGCCGGGTCGACGGTATCGAGCTTGAGGATGTTGTCGTCGACCATCATGAGCGCGTCGTGCACCTCGAGGCAGTCGGCGCGCGTACCGTTGGAGAGCACGGCGATTTTGGAGTTTGGGGCAAGCTCGTCGCGCAACGCGACGGCGCCGGCGATGGCCTGCGGAAACTCCGGTGCGGCAGTGGGCTCGCCGTTGCCTGCGAAGGTGATCACATCGGGGAGCTCGCCCTCGGCTGCCATCTCGCGCAGCTTTGCCTCGAGCGCGTCGAGTACCACGGCAGCTGTGTTGTACGGCTCATGACAGGGGCGCTCGGCGTTGAGGCCGTTTTCGCAGTAAATGCAGTCGAACGTGCAGATTTTGCCGCTGGCCGGCATCATGTTGACGCCGAGCGAGAGACCAAGGCGACGGCTGCGAACGGGCCCAAAGATGGGGCTGGCATTTAAAAACGTAGACATAGGCATATGCTCCTCAAGACAATTGTGCCTAAGCATAGCATCGGCTCCAAAACAAGGTGCGGGCTCTTGCTTTACAAGTTTCGTTTTTTCACGTCGCTCATGATGCCGTGCCATGAAAAGCCTTGGGTCGGGTACAGTTAATCTGTTAACAAGGCGTAAGGCAATGCGGGTCCATCCAACCGTACTGACGTGCAACTGGATGGGCGTTGATGATGGGGGCACAACATGGATTTTACGGTCGAGAATGCGGGCACCACGATTGCCTGTCGCGAATATGCCGGCCCGGATGTGTCGCCTGATGCTCCTGCCTTGGTGTGCGTGCACGGTGCTTGTGTCGACGGCACATTTTTCGACGGCATCGCTTGTGAGCTCAGCCGCAACTACCGCGTAATTGCCTACGACCGCCGCGGCTGCGGTGGCAGCAGCGATGCGGCAGACGGCAGCTATGATCTTGCCGCTCAGGCCGCCGACCTGCAAGCCGTGATCGAACACGTTGGCGCTCCGGCAAATGTGCTTGCGCATAGCGCCGGTACGTTGGTGGCGCTGGAGCTTCTTCGCACCGAACCCCATCTCGTCGCCCGTGCGATTCTGCATGAGCCGGCTGTGTCGGCCGAAGGCGTCGGCATGGGCGCAGCTCCGGTTTTGCTCGATATGATTGCGGCTGGAAAGGTTTCAAGGGCGCTCCGGCTTTTCTTGGGAGCCCTCGGCGACTTGGACCCCGAGGCTCCCGGGACGACCGAAGCGGAAGCCAAACATGCCCTGCGCAATGGTCGTTGCTTTATGGCGAACGAATATGGAACAAATATGACATATGCTCCCGACTGGGAGCGCGCCCGCGCGTCAAAGGCGGTGTCGGCCGTGTTTTTGGGCGAGCTCTCGGTCGGTACGCCCCGCGAGGCTGGTACGCGAGCGGCTGCCGAATATCTCGATTGCCCCCTTGTGACGATTCCGGGCGCGCATAACGGTCTGCGCGATCGCCCCGTTACGGCGGCAAATGCCGTTCGCGATGTCTTGGAGCGTTAGCACGCTCGATGACCTGCGGGGAGAGGGGTTGTTAGCGTTTCGTCATTGTTAACGAATGCGCCCATAACCGCGCGCCCGCGGCTCCATTACCGCCGCTTGCCAGGTCATAAAAATGTAACGATAATCGCGCGTTTGCCTTCAGCTGTTAGATGTTACCCTTGTACCAATTGATATGCACCGTTGCCGTGTATAACGATAGAAAGGGCCCCATATGTTCAATAATCACGAGGCCAATCTAACCGACGAGGAGGCTGCCGCCGAGGTCGCCCGCGTCGCGAAGACCTACCCCGTGGTGCGTTTGCTGTCGGCCGATCAGATTAAGAGCGAGCCTAACTGCTTGCTCGCCGGCGATCGCTGCCCTTGTCTGCGTCAGTCGAGTCTTGAGGCCTTGGCAGATTCGGGTGAGGTGTCGGAGCAACTGCTCAACGATGGTGTTGAGTACCGCGCCCGTCTGCGCCCTCTAAAGGTCGAGGGCGAGCCTCACGTCCTGCTGATGGTGCGTCCGATCGATGAGCAAGAGGCCACAGAAGAGGACCTTGTCTACACCGACGTGCTGACGGGCGTGCGCAATCGCCGATATTACGAGGAAAAGCTCCGTAGCGCCCGCATGAAGGCCGGTGTGGCGGTGATCGACCTTGATGATTTTAGGGTCTTCAACGATATGTGTGGCCATCATGCCGGCGACCTTGCGCTCGGTGCTGTGGCGACAGCCATGCGCAGCGGAATCCGTTCGACTGACGAGCTTGTGCGCTATGGCTGCGACAAGTTTGTGGTTGTCATGCCCAATATTCCCTCCGATGACTTCACCCGTCGCCTGCATCAGGTATCCGATGCCGTTCATGCCACGATTGTTTCGGGCCATGAGTACGCGAGCTTGACGGCATGTGTCGGTGGCGTTCTCATTCATGGCGAGACGGTCGATGAGGGCGTTGGCCGCGCTGTTCAGTTATTGAGCCGCGCTAAGGCAAAAGCCGGTACGGTCGTGACTGATGCCGATTCCATCGAGGCCTTCCAAAGCGAAAAGCCTTTGGTGCTTATTGTCGATGACTCCGAGATGAACCGAGCCATTCTCAGCGAGATGCTCAAGGACGAGTATTGCATCCTCGAGGCCGACCACGGTCGTGCGGCGCTCGACATGGTCGACCGCTATGGCGATGAGTTGTCGCTCGTGCTGCTGGATATTGTCATGCCGGGCGTAAGCGGCTTTGAGGTGCTGGCCGATCTGTCGCGCCGATCGGTTAGTGACAATCTGCCCGTCATCATGATTTCGAGCGAAGATTCCGATGATATGGTTCTGCGCGCGTACGAGCTGGGCGCCTCGGACTATATCAACCGCCCGTTTGACTCCCGTGTCGTGCGCCGCCGTGTAAGCAACACCATCCGCCTATACGCCAAACAGCGCCGCCTGACGAACCTGCTGTCCCAGCAGTACAACGAGCGCGTCAAGAACAGTCGCATGCTCATCGACATCATGGCCGGCGTCATGGAGCTTCGCAACGGCGAGAGCGGCAGGCACGTTACGAACATCGAGAAGCTGACCGAGCTGCTGCTTGGCTGTCTGGTCCAGCGTAGTGGCACCATCTCCCTCGACAATGAGGAGCGCTCCACGATTGCCCTGGCTTCGGCGCTGCACGATATCGGCAAGATGTCGATTGACGATGCGATTCTCAACAAACCCGGGCGCCTTACGCCCGAGGAGTTCGAGATTATGAAGACGCATACCACGATCGGCGCCGACATGCTGCGTGAGCTGGGTAGCCATCACGCCGGCAATGCGCTTATGGAATATGCGTACCAGATCGCGCGTTGGCACCACGAGCGCTGGGACGGCAAGGGTTATCCCGATGGCCTTAAGGGCGACGAAATTCCCATTGCCGCACAGGTGGTTTCGGTGGCCGACGTGTACGATGCCCTGACGAGCGTGCGCGTGTACAAGGACGCTATCCCGCACGAGGAAGCGATCAAGATGATTCTGGACGGTAAGTGCGGCACCTTTAACCCGTTGCTGCTCGACTGTTTGCTCGAGGTGCAAGACCAAATTGCCGAGACATTGGCACGCCCCGCCGATGTCGTCGCGTTTCCTACGATTTAGTTTGACCAAAGGAGTTTTTAATCCATGATTTCCATGCGTGAGGCGTATGAGAAGATCGGCGCTAATTATGAAGACGCGTGCGCTCGGCTGATGGGCGAGGAAATGCTTGCCCGCTTTGCCCTCAAGTTTTTGGATGACGAGAGTATGGACAAGCCGGAGGCTGCCATGGCGGCAGGAGACGCCGAAGAAGCGTTTATGGCAGCGCACACGCTCAAGGGCGTGAGCCAGAACCTGGGATTCGATAATCTGTACGAGCCGGCGGTTGTGGTGACCGAGGCGCTGCGCGGCGCCGATGCCGTTGACGACGCTCGCGAGGGAATGCATGCGTTGCAGCGGCAATATGCGGCTACGATGTCGGCCCTGCGCGAGGCGGCCGAATAAGAGCTTGCGAGCCTTGGGCTGCGTGCCGGCCACATATAGGTAAAAGGGCGCCCCGCCGGACCATGTG
>CABQJV010000014.1 GCA_902464565.1 uncultured Collinsella sp. | reverse complement strand
GGCATGAGCTCGTTCACCCGCTCGACGATGCGGCGCTGCTCGGCGAGAGGCGGAATCGGAAGAAATAGCTCTTTTAGCACTGCTGCTTTGATTCCTTTTGCGGTCGTCCCCGTGGCATGATCCTTAACTTGA
This sequence comes from uncultured Collinsella sp., assembly GCA_902464565.1. Lineage (GTDB taxonomy): Bacteria > Actinomycetota > Coriobacteriia > Coriobacteriales > Coriobacteriaceae > Collinsella. Next base: position 49,385 of record CABQJV010000014.1, on the reverse strand, counting down.
ATTTGGAACAGTGGAGATAGAATTATTTGGCAGAACAGGGCATTGTCTGGACCAACTGTGCCGTAATTCTGAAGGGTAATGACACGCTGTCCACAGCTGCAACGTTTCATTTCGCATATCGCGCAATACCCCATCGGGGCTTCGGTTGTAAACAGCAAATCGCCACGGTGGGTCTCTCCGCGAGACAAGCGTGTTGCATATTCGTCTTCTGAAATATACTCCTCGCGTGTGTAATCAATATAGCCTTGGCGAATGTTGCTCGCAGTCATTAGTCGAACACCTGAAGGTGATTTGTGAGGTGTTTTACCCCTGTAATCAATGAAGTTATATACGGTTTCCAGCCTTGCCCAAGCCCACCCCTCGGGCAGCTCCTCAAACGGCACTTCGTTCGCGATGCACTTATCGCTAGTCACGCGACCCTTGGCATCCACCTTCTTCTCATAGGGGGAGCCATCGGAACCGATATAGATAATGCTCTCCCCGCCCTTCGGGAATTTAGCCTTACCCTCAGCAATAAGCTTATGCTTCTCTTCACGAATACGCTCAAGCAGGACGCTTGCAGGCTCATCACTCGGGTCTTGTGGAACGAGCTTTCCCTCAATCGCCATTTGCAGGATTGAGTTCTTCAGGTCTTTTGCCTTCATCTACGCCTCAATCCCAAGAATCTCGCAAATACGAGCAAGCTTCTGGTCAATCTCGGCATCGAGCTTAGCGCGCTCTTCTTTGTAGTTCCTGATCAGTTCGTCAGGCGGTAAGATCTCCTCTTCCTCGTGAGGATAGCCGCACACGTCAAAGTTAAAACCGCCGTCTCGCAACTCGTCAACCGTATAGTACTTGGCCTTGGGATTGCCGTCTTCCTCGATATCCCGACGGTTCTCCCACCATTCCTTTACAGGTGCAAAATGTTCGATCCTAATGGGCTTGGTCTTAGAGAAGTGTTTATACCCCTCGGGCATGTCCATGCGATAGAACCAAACGCCCTCAGAGGCCCCCGTATTATCGAAGAACAGAACGTTAGTAGTGATGCTCGTGTACGGAGCGAAAACACTCTGTGGAAGGCGCAAGACAGTATGCAAGTTCATGTCCTCAAGCAGGCGACGCTTGATCTCCGTCTTTGCACTATCCTGGCCAAAGAGAAAACCATCCGGAATGATAACAGCAGCGCGGCCGCCTCGCTTAAGACGATAAAGAATGAGTCCAAGGAATAGATCTGCGGTCTCGGAGCTACGGAGTGCAACAGGGAAGTTGTTTTGCACCGATGCACTCTCGGACCCGCCATAGGGCGGGTTCATAAGTACGACGTCAAACTGGCCGTCAGGCTTGTGCTTCCACTCGCGAACATCCTTCTCGAGAGAGTTATCGTGAAAGACTTCAGGATTATCGATATCGTGCAACAGCATGTTGGTCACGCACAGCAGGTAAGGGAGCTGCTTCTTCTCGATGCCGTAGACCGATCTTGCATAGAGTTCACGATCGGCTGGAGTCTGAACCTGGGAGTCGAGAATCTTGAGGGCGCTCGTCAAAAAGCCGCCCGTGCCACACGCGAAGTCAGCCACAGTCTCGCCGAGCTTGGGCGCAAGTGCCTGGGCCATAAAGTCAGTCACCGCTCGGGGCGTGTAAAACTCGCCGGCATTACCCGCGGACTGTAAGTCTTTCAGGATGGTCTCGTAAATTTCACCGAAGGCGTGGCGCTCTTTGTACTCGGTAAAATCAACCGACTCGTCAATCTCGTTGATGACTTGACGAAGTAGAATCCCATCCTTCATGTAGTTGTTGGCGTCAGTAAAAGCAGCCTTGACGACGACGTGTCGCAAAGGCGCATCAGGTGCAAGCTCAAGACTCTCAAGAGTCTTGAATAGATCATTGTTCACAAAGTCGAGAAGCTCATCGCCAGTAAGCGCCTTGCCGTCTTTCGCATCGTGCGCCCAGCTATACCAGCGCAGGCGCTCGGGGATGATGGACTGATAGGAGTCATCGTGAAACTCCCACTCCTGCTCCTTGGCATCGTAAATCTTGAGGAAGAAAAGCCAAGTCATCTGCTCAATGCGCTGCGCATCGCCATTGATGCCGGCGTCTTTGCGCATGATGTTCTGCAGGGTCTTTACGAGAGATCCCAGTGCCATTTGCTATCGTTACCTTTCTCTATGCGATGTAGAGCTCGTCCTCGAGCATCTGCGCTGCCTGAATGTACTGTTGTTTGCCGCCGAATGCGGCGACGATCTTCATTGGGCTGCCAAACCGACGGAATTCCTCGAGGTCGAGGACGTGGGTGTCGTCCAAGTCTACGAGGTTCGACGTCGCATATTTGTCGAGAAGCGCTTCAAGGACCTCACGCGCGACGCCGGCATACTCATAGAGCACGCCCTTTTTCTTGACACTATTGGCTCTCTCGCTGCGCGTAAGAGGTCTCTGATCGTAAGCAATGTGGCAAATGAGGTCAAAGTCGCTCATTTGCTCCTGTCCAGTCTCGAGCCGCAGCTCATCCAGGAATACGCCACGCGCGCGCAGCTCATCGATAATCGCTTGTTTCTTATGTTCAGAGTTCCACGCCGCTAGGAAGTGGTCAAGAGTGTCGTATTCGCCGAGAATGTTTTTTCGCGTATAGTCCTTAAGGCTCTCAGTTACAAGAAGGCCATCGGAGGAGTAATACTGCACCATCTCCGACACTACATAGACGTCGGCCCCATGAACGTGATATTTCACATGGGAGGACGGATCGTCCGGCGGCAATACGGGTGGGTCTACGATCGGAGACGGAGGCGGAACGGGACTGCCGCCATTGCCGCCGGGACCCGGATCCGCAATGGGGTCACCCGGATTAGGCTCAAACACAACAACAGGTTCGCCATCAAACTCGGGATCTGCAAACAAACGCGATGCGTCACGAAAATCGAGGATGGTGAAATAGAGTTTGTCGTAGTCCTCACAGATACGGGTTCCGCGGCCGATAATCTGCTTGAACTCCGTCATTCCGTGCTCACCGAACTTGTTGTCGAGCACGACTACCTTACACGTCTTGCAATTAACACCAGTGGTGAGAAGCTTCGAAGTCGTAACGATGGTCGGGTATTTCTCGTCGGGGTCGATGAAGTTATCTAACTGAGCCTTACCTTCCCTGTCGTCACCCGTAATCTTCATGATGTAGGTGGGGTGATCTCTTACGATATCGGCGTTCTCGTTTACAAGGGCACGTCGCATATTTTCGGCATGCTCGATGTCAACGCAAAAGACTATGGTCTTGGAGTAACGATCCGTCTCCTTTAGAAATTGAGTTATCCGCTTGGCAACTTCCTCGTAGCGCTCTTTGATGACAATCTCGCTGTCGAAGTCTTGCTTCTCGAAAACACGTTTGGGCAGAGCTTCGCCGCGATCATCTATGGTGCCTTCCTCAGTACGGTATCCGTAAATGTCGACGTTCAGCTTAGGACGAATAACTTTATACGGGGCGAGAAAGCCATCCTCGATTCCCTGTTTAAGGGAGTAGGTGTAGACAGGTTCGCCGAAGTAGGTAATGTTTGAAACCTCTTCAGTCTCCTTTGGCGTAGCCGTCATACCGATTTGAATTGCACAATTGAAATACTCAAGTACCTTACGCCATGCGGAGTCCGCCGCGGCGCTTCCGCGATGGCACTCGTCGACGATAATCAAATCGAAGAATTCCGAGTCGAACTCGCGGAATATTTCTTCACCGTTTTCTCCAACAAGCTGTTGGTAGAGCGAGAAATAGACCTCGTAAGCAGAATCGAGCTTTCGACCTACGACCTTGGTTGTAACCCTCTTGAGAGGCTTGAAATCGCCGTCTATGGTCTGATCGACGAGAATATTGCGGTCCGCCAGATAGAGAACCTTACGAACCTCGGTAGTCTGTCGCAAGCGATGAACGATTTGAAAAGCCGTAAAAGTCTTTCCCGTTCCCGTTGCCATAACGAGCAAGATGCGATTCTTACCTCGCGCAATAGCTTCAAGCGTACGATTGATGGCGATGCACTGATAGTAGCGAGGCTGATTGCCGCCGTGCTCCTGGTAATACGGAGCGGTCACAATCTCCTGGCTATACGGATGTTCAAGCCCCTTAGCTTTTGAGTATCGTGTCCAAAGTTCCGCCGGAGTGGGAAACTCGTCCATGGCAAGAGCGCGCTCTTTCCCGGTAAGAAAATCGTGCTCAACAAAACCCTTTCCGTTTGAGCTGTACGCAAACGGAATATCGAGCAGCTGGGCATATCCCATCCCCTGTTGGAGACCGGCATCAACGGTGTGCTCCGTATCCTTAGCCTCGACGATTGCGATAGGGATGCCCGGAGCATACATCAGAAGGTAGTCAGCCTTCTTCTTGTCTTTACGGGTGACCATACTTCCGCGCACAACAATCTCGCCACTGGTAAAGAAATACTCAGTGAAGACTTGGGTATTGCGATCCCACGACTTCATAATCGCAGGATCAATGAGTTTAAGCCGTGTGTCAGACTCGTTCATACGTCTCGGAACCCCTCATTGCGCAAAGCGACAGCTATTGATGTTGAGTTGATTAATTTTATCATCACTATGCAATCTAGCAGCCGCTTTATACTAAATGAGACGAAGTAAAGTCAGCCCCGTGAGAAAGCTCCAAAGAAAGCAAAATGAGCCCCGTTGACTTGAGTCAGAGGTCATTCCCGGAGCCCCGCCTACCTCCCCTCCGCCTTCAGCTTCAGCAGCAGGTCGCCCAGCTCGGGGCACTTGTTGGAAAGGCGCATCTGGGCTCGATCGCCCATCCTCCACCGCTGGCGGATCTCCTGAGCACGCGGACTCACGCGATAGTCCCCGTCCATCACCTGCTTGAGCAACTTGGCGGTCACGCGCGCGTCGGCTAGGGCACTGTGGGCGTGACCCGTCGACTCGTCAAACTCGATGCCAAACCACGTCGCCGCGTCATTCAAAGAGACGCACTCGTGGCTGCCCACGTCCATGATCGAGGTGTAAAACGCCTGCAGATCGGCCCAGTCCGTAGGAAATGCGGCAAGGTCGATTTGCTTTGCCTGGCACTCGGTCATAAGCTGTCGACGGTCCGTCCCGCTCCAGCAAACTATCTGGGCGGAGTAGCGGCCGATCCAATCGCTGAGCCTTTTGATCACCATGTAGAGCGGGTCGGCCATCGCGGTGTCCACGGCCGATATACCTGTGAGCTCGCGGACGGGAAACGCAACGCCTTCGGTAAATTCCGTCTGCACAAACTGCGAGAACTCGCCCATAACGTTGCCGTGGTAATCGAGCTTGACGGCGCCGACCTCGATAATCTCGTTGCGCAGTCCACGACGTTGGCGCTGCTTTGGCACCGGCGCAAACTCAAAGTCCAGCACAACCTGGCGCGCAAAGTTCGTCGTATCGATAGCCGAGATACACGGCGTCTTTTCAGCTGACACGGTTAGGGCCTTTCTCCGTTGCCTGCCGCCTGCTACATAGGCGGCTACATTGCCGTAAGGATAGGCGCCCGCGCGGACATGAAAGCTGGGCGCAATACCATGCGCCAGGCACACGTCATGCAGACGGCCCCAAGAGAGTTGCCCGCTCTATTCAAATGCATGAAAAAGATTTAGGCCCGGTGACTTGAATCAGCGGTCATCCCGGGCCCATCAGAGCTCGTAGAGCTCTTGGTTGCTTTGGTCTCGCTCTTCACGGCGCTTATCGAACTTTCCGAGGCACTCAAGCAGCATTCGAAGCATAACAAGTCGCTGCCATTAAGGCACTGACCTCTTGACCAAGCAACGGCGCTGCCCAGCTATCACCCTTGGGCTGCCGTCAACTTTATTCTATCCGCGAGCATCTGGTTTACCAAATGGATTTTCGGTAAAGGAAGCACGGCACGCCCGCAAAACCACTACGCCCCAAGTGCCGCCATGGGAATCACCGCCACGCCGTCGTCGCGTGTGTAGGCAATGCTCCCCTTTCCAACCACGACCGCCAAAAACGCCGGCGCGGCATTCTGGGCGGCAGGATTGGAGAGCACTTTCCTCTCCAGCGCCTTGAGATTTCTCGCTCCATCGTCTGCTTTCGCATCACTCAGCTTGACCTCGATGGCTCCCCAGCGCCCGTCGTGCTCAACGATCAGATCGACCTCAAGGCCCTTCTCATCTCGGAAATAATGGACACTGTTGTCGACACCGCCGTAGGTGGAAAGGAACACGCGCACGTCGCGCAGGACGAGATTCTCAAAGAGCATCCCCAGCGTTTGCATATCGCCAAGCAGCCGCTCAGGGGTAGCCCCCAGCAACGCCGCCGCAAGTGACGGGTCACAGAAGTAGCGCTTGGGGCGCACGCGAACGCGGGCCTTCGAGCGCATGGGCGGCTCCCATCCGCACAGGTCCTCGGTCAGCTTGAGCCTGTTGAAGAGGTCCAAGTACGCAGCGATGGTCCTCTCGTCGGGGCCCGCCTCACCGTACGAGGCGTCCTTTACGAGCGTCTTGTACGTGACAGCCTGGCTCTCGTTCATGGCAAGAGCTCGCAAAAGGCCGTGTGCAAGCTCGGGCGACATGCCCTCGTCCAGCACGTTGACGTCGAGCACCGAGTGCACGTACTGGCTTGCCGTCTCTCGCGCAAGATCTTCCGAAAGCCCAAGATTTGCAGGCCAACCGCCCCTGCAGCACCAGCGGGCGACGTCATCCACCGTGCTCTCGCGACGCTGAGGGGCAAAATCCTCGCCCTTAAAGAGGCTTGCCAGTGACACGAGCGGCTCGCCGTCGCCCGACTCACACAGGGCCATGGGGCGCATTGACAGACGGGCGATCCTACCCGTGCCGGAATGACGAACATGGCTGCGCTCCTCGCTTTTGAGCGCGGTCGAGCCCGTGAGCAAAAGTGTCCCCCGTTCGTTGCCGCTCGCGTCCACGAAACGCCGGGCGGCATCCCAAACCTCGGGCACCTCCTGCCATTCATCGACCAGGTGTGGCGCATCGCCGATGAGCGCCAGGCTTGGGTCGACCTCTGCCGCCGCACGCTGCGCAGGCTCATCGAGCCTGGAGACGCTCGCCGAGCGAGAGAGCGCCGTCCAGGTCTTGCCGCACCATTTGGGGCCGTTGATCTCCACACAGCCAAACGCCCGCATAAGGGTGTCGAGGCGCTCCTCTATGAGCCGGGGCCTATATCCCTTTTGGGTCAATCTCTTTGGTGCATCCATAGACGGCCGTCCCTCTCTATCACGCGATATGCGAAATTACGCCATTCTCAATGCTGATTTTACGCTACTTTCAATGTAGTTTTTACGCCATGACAGATGTAGTTTTTACGCCATTTTCATTGAAGGTTTTACGCTTGGCATCCTTAGCGCGACCCATTCCGAGCATCACATCAGAGCGTGCTTGGTTATCTCCGCTCGCACATCTCGGCAAACGAAATCAGCTTGGCATCTCCCCTGCTCGCCGCAGCTTCCTGACATCCTTGCGTAAAGCCTCGCTTCGAGAAGATCGCATAGCTTTTGTGCTGCCGCCTAAAGAGCTCGCTTCGATGCACGAGCTTTTGCAGCACGTCTTCGCCCACCGGTTCATTGCGCCATTTGCATTCCGCAAACAGCGCAGTGCCCTCGCCATCGTCAACAATCAAGTCGATTTCTTCCTGCGTATGCGTGCGATTATCCGTCCCCCACCAGCGCCCAACGCTTGCCGGAACCACATCAAGCTGGCCCGCCCGCGCGAGTTCGTACACGTATTGTCTGCATATAAGCTCAAAGACCGTACCCATGTAATCCGATACGTGCGGCTCAATGCGCTCATACGCCATCTCGGCCATATCGTTTTGAATCAGCCCGATGTTCTGCGGAACAAACTTGTACCAGAACCTAAACATCTGATCGCTCAGCAGATACACGGCTCGCTTATTGCTCGTCTCGTTTAGGGGCAGCTCGCGCTCGACAATCCCAAGCGACGCCAGCTTATCCACATAGCTCTTTACGTTGCTCGCAGGGATTCCCGTAGAGCTCGCAATCTCCGAGATCTTCGAGCGCCCCTGGGCAATTGCTTGCACGATCGCATCATATTGCTCGGGATTGCGGTACTCCTGCAATAGCAGGTTACTCGGCTCCTCAAAGAGATAGCCCGTAGGAGTTAGAAAAAGACGTTTGATGTTGTCCTTGAGCGGTGCGGCAGGATCGACTTTCTCGATATATGCAGGAATGCCACCTGTCATGCCATAGCAAACTGCAGCGTCTTCGCGACCCATGCTCTGCCACAACCCGAGGGTCGTCGTAAAATCGAGCGGCATGATCTTAAACTGGGCCGTACGCCTACCGTATAGTGGGCTCTCGTAGCCCAACACCTGTTCCTCCATAAACGAAAGAGACGAGCCGCATAGGATCAGCATTAGCCTGGTCTCTTTGTATAAGTGGTCGATCTTGTCTTGCAGCAACGAGCTGATCTCGGGATTCGATTGGGCGAGATAGGGATACTCGTCAATCACGACAATCAAACGCTCCGTTCGAGCCATGGTGACCAATGCATCGAACGCCTCGTCAAAACTACGAAACGACACGCCTGCAGCACCAACCGAGCCTGCAAGTATCGCCTGGCTAAAGCCGTGCAGGTTTGCCTCCGCATTGGTACGACGAGCTTGAAAGTAAATAGCCTTCTTGCCTTGGATGAACTCTGTGATAAGGCGCGTTTTACCCACACGACGGCGGCCGTAAATCACAGGCATCTCAAAGGAGTCCGTGCCATACAGTCGATTGAGCTCGGACATTTCCGCTGTTCTTCCGACAAACATAGACCATCCTTCCTTTACGTTATAGCTAGCTATATTATACCTTCCTATAATATAGCTAGCTATAACGTAATTCGACAAGCGGCGCACACGAAAGGGGCGGTACACCACCGCACGTGGACCGTTCCGGAAAATGCATCCCGTTCTGGAGCCAAAAACTGGGCCGTAGTTTCCGCCAAGCATCCCATCCGGAAAGCGTGTCCCGTTCTGAGCGCCAAATCCGGGACGCAGTTTCCACTCCAAACAAAGGGCCCCGGCTCGCGATGGAGCTGGGGCCAAAGGCGCAGCATATACAGTTGATGTTGAGCGCGAACAGCCCATCAGCAATGGTCGTCCGCACCCCACCCTACCCGCGGTTGCGAACGCGGCTGTACGGCGTATCCACCATGGGCAGATCCGGACGCAGCTTGCCGTCGAATGCGCGATAGGCGTTCTGTACGGCGGGCGCCGTGGGAATCGTTGCGATCTCACCGATGCCCTTGCCGCCGTATGCCACGGGCAACAGCTCGTCCTTCTCCACGTAGATGGCGTGGATATTCGGAATCTCGGGCGCACGGAACAGCCCGAGCGTACCGTACCTTGCCTGGGGTACGCAGTCCTTGAGCGGCCAGTCCTCGGTAAGCGCATAGCCCATACCCATGAGCACGCCGCCTTCGATCTGACCCTGGATGGAGATGGGGTTGACCACCTTGCCGGAATCGTGCGCGGCATAGACCTCGCTCACGCGGCCGTCATCATCCAGAATGACCACATGCGTGGCAAACCCGTAGCAGATGTGGCTCTTGGGGTTGGGAACGTCGGCGCCCAGCTTGTCGGTCGGCTCCAGGTACACGTAGCCAAACTCGCATCCCTCGAGCGCCTTGATGGCAGCCGCGGGATCCTGAGGATGCATACCCTGGCCGGCGACGAGCTCCTGCGTGCGCAGCTGATAGGCGCGACCGTCGTCGTACTCAATCTTGACGCCGTCGCCATGCGCGCTCACGGGAGTATCGGGTGCGGGCTTGCCGGCCTCGATGTCAAGCATGGCATCGCGCAGCAGGAAGGCGGCACCGCGCACGGCCTCGCCGGTCACGACCGTCTGACGCGAGCCAGACGTGGTGCCGGAGTCGGGAGCGTTCTCGGTGGAGCACTCGCCATTGGCAATGCAGCTCAGCGGCAGACCGCAGGCCTCGGCAACGTCCTGCAAAAAGACCGTGTTGCAGCCCTGGCCGATGTCGGACGTGGCGGCGTAGACCACGGCGCGGCCATCCTCGACGCGGATCTTGCAGCGGCCGGCATCGGGCAGGCCCACGCCCACGCCGGCGTTCTTCATGGCGCAGGCGATACCGGCGTGTCCGGGATGCGCGTAGTAGGCATCCTTGACCTCGAGCAGCGTCTCCTTCAGTGCCGTGGAGCAATCGGCAATCTGGCCGTTGGGCAAAACCTCGCCCGGCTCGATGGCGTTACGGTAGCGGATCTCCCACGGATCCAGGCCGACCTTCTCGGCCAGCAGGTCGATCAGGCTCTCGAGCGCAAACTCGGACTGGCAAACGCCAAAGCCGCGGTACGCACCGGCGGGCGGGTTGTTGGTGTAGTAGCCAAAGCCGCGAATGTCGGTGTTCTGGTACTTGTAGGGGCCGACGGCATGCGTACAGGCGCGCTCGAGCACCGGGCCGCACAGCGACGCGTAGGCGCCGGTATCAAAGTTGATCTCGCAATCCAGGCCGGTAAAGTTGCCCTCGGCGTCGCAGCCCAGTGTAAAGGTGCCGTCCATGGCGTGACGCTTGGGATGGAAAGCGAGCGACTCGGCACGCGTGAGCTTACACTTCACAGGACGCTGGAACTTATATGCGGCGAGCGCGGCCAAGTGCTGGATGGACACGTCCTCCTTGCCGCCAAAGCCGCCACCCACGAGCATGCTCTCGACGACCACGCGCTCGGGCTCGCTATCCCAGCCAAACATGTGAGCGCACTCTTTGCGCGTGTCGTAGGCGCCCTGGTCGGTCGACTGCACCTTGACGCCATTCTTGTACGGGAAGGCAACGGCGCACTCGGGCTCCAAGAAGGCATGCTCGGTAAAGGGCGTGGTAAAGCGCTGCGTCACGGTAAACGCGCTCTCTGCCAGCGCCTTGGCGGCGTCACCGCGCGTCACGTGACGGCTCTGGCACACGTTGTCCTTGAGCTCCACCGTGTTGCCAAAGGCAAAGAAGCTGTCGTGCAGGCGCGGGGCGTCGGCAGACCTGGCCTCGGCGATGTTGCGCACGGGCTCCAGCGGCTCGCAATCAATCTTTACGAGCTTCTTGGCCTTCTCGAGCGTCGCCTCGTCCTCGGCAACCACCAGCACGATGGCATCGCCCACGCAGCGGGTGATGTCGCCCTGGGCGATCATGACGTCCCAGTCCTGGATAAGGTGGCCGACCTGGTTGACCGGCACGTCCTCGGCGCGCAGGATGCCAACCACACCGGGTAGGGCCTCGGCCTTGGAGGTATCGATGGAGAGCACGCGGGCACGCGGATACTTGGAGCGCACGGCGCTGGCGTAGGTCAGGCCCGGCTGGTCGATCTCGTCGATGTCGTCGGGGTACTTGCCCTCGCCGAGCACCTTCTTGCGCACGTCAATACGGAAGGCGCGCTTGCCCACGCCGTAGTCGTCGCCGCGCTCCAGATCCTCGTCGATCTGCTTTTCGCCGCGGAGCACCGCAGCGGCCAGCGCAATGCCCTCGATAATCTTTTTGTAGCCGGTGCAGCGGCAAACATTGCCGCGGATGGCGTACTTGATCTGCTCCTCGGTAGGCTCGGGATCCTCGGCGATGAGCGCTGCACCCGCCATGACCATACCGGGGATACAAAAGCCGCACTGCACGGCGCCCACGGCGCCAAAGGCGTACACAAAGGCCTCGCGCACGTTCTCGGGCAGGCCCTCGACAGTCACGATGTCGCGGCCGGCGGCAAGGGCGGTGGTCAGCACGCACGCCTTGACGGCCGCACCGTCCACATGGATGGTGCAGGTGCCGCAGGCGCCCTCGGAGCAGCCGTCCTTGGCGGAGTGAATGTGCAGGTCGTCGCGCAGATAGCGCAGCAGCGGTTTGTTTTGGGTCGTCGTGTGCTCGACGCCGTTAACGGTAAAAGTGAATTCCTGTGCCATGGTGATTCCCTTCTACACGCCGGCGGCGATACCGGTGCGGTCGTGGATGGCGCCATGCGGGCAGACGACGGCGCACATGCCGCACGACAGGCAGTCCGTGCCGTCGATATGGGCGCAGTTGTCCTCGATGCGGATAGCGCCGGCAGGGCACTTTTTGGCGCACATGCCGCAACCGATGCAGCTGGTGTCGCAGATCTTGCGCGCAATGGCGCCCTTATCGGTGTTGTTGCAGCGCACCAGGATGTTCTGGTAGCCGGGGACGAAGGCAATCACGCGCTGCGGGCACGCCATGCCGCACAGGCCACAGCCCGTGCACTTGGAGCGGTCCACGCGGGCGATGCCATCGACCAGCGCAATGGCGCCGTGGGGGCAGGCCGTGACGCAGGCGCCACAGCCAATGCAGCCTTCGCTGCAGTGGGCGTCGCCGCCTGCGGAGGCGCAACCGCTTCCGCAGGCAACGTAGGCCACGTTATGTTGAATGGATTTGGCCATAAGAGACTCGCCTATTTCTTAAGAAGGTACGAATAGTTGTCGCGCACAGCCCTGATGGTCAGGCGGACGGCCTCGGGAAGACCGGTGTTGACGGCATCGACCGAGACGGTGCGGACCGTGCCGGCGACGCGAACCTTAAAGTGGTCCTCGTCCACGGCCAGGAAGCCCTCGTTCTCGGAGTTCTCCATGTCCTCCTCGCTCCAGAACAGGGTGAGCTTGTCCTTGTGGGGACGACCCTCCTGGTAAGGGCAGAACACGGCGCAGTTGCCGCACTCATTGCACATGCCGTCGACATGGACGACCTGATGCTTGGCCAGGCCCGGCACCTTAATTGCCACGTTGGCGCGGTTGGGGCACACGTCGCAGCAGACCTCGCACACCGAGCCGCAGCCCAGGCAGCGGGTCTTGGTGCAGTTGCGCTTGTCGCGGCACAGCGACCCCTTGCGCTCGTAGCAAGTGTCCTCGCGGCCGGCCTGCTCGTTGCAGTCGGCGTACTTGTTAAAGTCCACGTCGGCGATGGCACGGGCGACCTCGGCGGCATCGGCGATAGCCTCGACCACGGTGGCAGGACCGCGGCGGCAGTCGCCCGCAGCCCAGACGCCCTCGACGCCGGTGGAGGTAGCGGCAAGGCGGCCGCGACGGTCGTGCTCGACGCCCGCGGCATCGTACAGGCTGGCGTCGATGCCCTCGCCCACGGCGCAGATCACCGTGGTGGCGGGAAGCTCAACAGTCTCGCCCGTGGCGACGGGGCTGCGGCGGCCGCTTGCATCCGGCTCGCCAAGCTCCATAACATCGCAGGTCAGCACGGCGCCGTTGAGTGCCTTAGGTGCCAGCAGCTCGCAGAACTCAACGCCGTCGGCAAGAGCAAGATCGAGCTCTTCCTCATCGGCGGGCATCTGCTTCTTGGTGCGGCGGTAGACCAGGCGCACGTTCTTCACGCCGGCCAGGCGCTTGGCCACGCGGGCCGCGTCCATGGCGGTGTTGCCGGCGCCAATGACCACGACGTCCTCGCCCAGCTCGAGCTTCTCGCCCTTCTTGGCGGCCTCGAGGAACTCCAGCACGTCGAGCTCGGCGCCCTCGCCCAGGCCCGCAGAGCCGGGCATCCAGGCACCGGTGGCCACGACCACGTCGGTAAAGCCCTGGTCCTTGAGCTCGTCAATGGAATCAACGCGAGCGTTGAGCTGCACCTTGGCGCCAAAGGCTAGGCAGAGCTCGGCATCGTGGGAGATATCGTCGCTCGCGATACGGAACTCGGGAATCACGTGACGGGCCACGCCGCCGAGCGAATCGCGGGCCTCAAAGATGGTGACGGGCACGCCGGCACGCGTCAGGAAGAACGCCGTCGCCAGGCCGGCCGGGCCGCCGCCGATAACGGCAACGTTGCGCTCGCCGTCGTTGGCGATGGCCTGGGCGCGCAGCTTGGGCAGCACGGCGGTCATGGCCTCGCGGGCGGCCTTGAGCTTGCTGGCGCGAATCTGGGCGCCCTCGGGCTCGTAGAACGCACGCTCGCAGGCACGGCCGCAGGGATGCGGGCAGATGGTGCCGGTAATGAACGGCAGGGCGTTGCGCTCGATGATGATGTTGAGTGCGTCCTCGTAGCGGCCCTCGTCAATGGCCGCCAGGTAGGCGGGAATATCCTGCTGGATGGGGCAGCTCGTGCGGCACGGCGTGGTAAAGCAATCGGAAAGAGGGCTCTTGCCGGCGACCTTGCGGTCGGGCAGCGGACGCAGCGGCTTCTTGTAGAGCGGGTTGGTGAGTGAGTCGGTCTGGATCGCAGTCACAGCCTCGAGAGAGACACCCGCGAACGGCTTGCCATCCAGGTCGGTAAACTCGCCGGCCATCTGGCTAAAGCGCTCGTAGCCACCGGGCTTGAGCACGTCGGTCGCCAGGGTGACGGGCCAAATGCCGGCATCGTACAGGGCGCGGATGTTGTAGACCGTAGCACCGCCGGAGTAGCTGATGCGCAGCTTGCCATCGAACTGCTCGGTAATGCGACGGGCAGCCTCGATGGTCAGCGAGAACAGCGAACGGCCGGACATGTACATCTCGGTGGAAGGCAGCTCGTTCCTCGTCACGTCGACGGGGAAGGTGTTGGTGAGCTTGACGCCAAACTCCAGGCCGCGCTCGGCGCACAGGGCAATCAGGCGCTCGAACATGGGCACGGCGTCGGCCCACTGCAGGTCCTCGCGGAAGTGCGTATCGTCGAAGACGATGTAGTCAAAGCCCAGCTCGTTGAGGCGCTGACGTGCAAACTCATAGCCCAGCAGCGTGGGGTTGCACTTGATGTAGGTGTTGAGGCCCTTCTCGGTGATGAGGTAGGTCGCGATGCGCTCGATCTCGGCGGGCGGGCAGCCGTGCAGGGTAGACTCGGTGATGGAGTTGGAGACGCGTGCCGGGATGGACTCGACAAACGCGGCGTCGACATGCTCAAACTTGTCCAGGTTGGCGAGCGCCCATGCGCGGCACTCGTTCCAGACGTCGGAGCCGCTGGCGTCCTTCATGCCCTCGATGTAGGCGTCGACCTTGGGGCTCTTGATGCCCTCCAGGTCATAACCCACGGACATGTTGAAGACAAAGCCGTCCGGGCTGCCCAGGCCGTACTCGCGAGCGATCAGGTGGCAGGCAAACCATGCCTTCACGTACTCGGCAAAAGCCTGCGGAACCTCGAGCTCGGTCGACCACTCGCAGTTGTAGCACTCGTCCTGCGCCACAATGCAGGGCTTGTTGACACACTTGGAGAGCTCCTCGCCGTCCATAACCTGAACGGTCTTGAGCTCAAAGAAGCGGGAACCGGCCACGTAGGATGCCACGATGTTCTGGGCCAACTGCGTATTGGGACCGGCGGCCGGGCCAAACGGAGTCTCGATGCGCTCGTCAAAAATGGGAAGCGCGCCCTCCTGGTTGGTCGTGACCATCTTGCGCACGCCAAAGACGGCGCCCTGAGTCTTGTGCTCCTCGATGATCCAGTTCATCAGCTGCGAAAACGGGATCGGCCTCATGATGTCGCTCATAATGAGTTCCTCTCTGTAACGCCCGGCGAGACCGCGCGGCGGGCGCAAATACGGTGTAGCGCTAGCACAGCGCCGGCGACCCCGCGGAGGCCGCCTATGCGCGCGCCGGATGTGGCGAAACATCCGACGCGCGCGAATCTACTTGTGAATTAGTAGGTGCGATCGTTGAGCGTGCTCCAGAGCTTCTTGGACTCGGCCATGGTCCACGCGTTGATCTTGTCCTCATCAATGCCAACGAACTCGCGATCCTTGTACAGGACGCGGCCGTTGATGATGGTGGTGCGGCAGTTTTTGCCCATCATGCCAAAGAGCATGTGGCCGTCGATATTCTCCTCGCTCAGCGGCGTAAAGGGCTTGTAGTCCATAACGATAACGTCGGCGGCAGCGCCGGCCTCGAGCACACCGAGCTTGCGATCGAAGTACTTGCTCGCCATCTTGGCGTTGTTCTCGAACAGCATCGTCATGGCCTCGCACCAGCCCACGTTGGGCATGGCGGCGTTGTGGCGCTGAATAATCAGGAAGACCTTAAGGCTCTCGAGCATATCGTGGGTGTAGGCGTCGGTGCCCATGCACACGGGGATGCCGCGGCGGAAGAACTCGAGCACGGGGGCGCAGCCCACGGCGTTTCCCATATTGGATTCGGGGTTGTTGACCAGCCAAGTGCCGGACTCCTTGACGATATCCATCTCGGCAGGCGTCACGTGGATGCAGTGGCCCAGCATGGTGTCGGGACCCAGCAGGTTGTGCTGCAGCAGGCGCTCGACGGGGCTGATGCCACCGCGGTTGAGGCGGGAGTCCCACACGTCGTTCATGCCCTCGCACACATGGATGTGGAAGCCGGTCAGGCCGTTGTTGGCCTCGGCCATCTTATCCATGGTCTCGTCCGAAAGCGTAAAGGTAGCATGTCCGCCAAACATGGCGGCGATCATGTGGTTGTCGTTATCGCGACGCTCCTTGGCGGCCCACTGGGCAAATTCGGCGTTCTCGGCAATGGCCTGGTCGCACTTTTCCTGGCCGCGGCGATCGGAGACCTCGTAGCACAGGCACGAACGCATGCCCAGCTCCTGAGCTGCATCCTTAATGGTAAAGAGGCTTCCCGGAATCTCGCAGAAGCTCGCATGGTGATCGAAGATCGTGGTGACGCCATCACGGATGGAGTCCAAAATCGTAGCATAGGCGCTGGCCTTGGTGCCGTCGAGCGTCAGGTTGTCGTCGATCTTCCACCACTGCTGCTCGAGATTCTCCAAGAAGTTGGTGGGGTTGCAGCCCTTAATGGCAAGGCCGCGGGCCAGACCCGAGTAGATGTGGGTGTGGCAGTTGATGAGTCCGGGCATGATGAGGTTGCCCTGGGCATCGACGTACTCGGCATCCGGGTACTTGGCCTTGAGCTCGCGCTCGGGGCCCACTTCGACGATCGTATCTCCGTCAATGGCGACCGCACCGTTTGGAATAAACGGGGTCTGAGCGTTGCGGGTAAAGACGGAACCGTTAGCGACCAGAAGCATGGATGCTCCCTTCAACATCAGAGGCGGGGTTTGACACCTCTGACATGGCGGAGTGCGAAGCGCCGGCCTACACCGGAAACGGGCCCTCTCCCGTCAACGCTTCACCAAAGGGACAAACCCTTTGAAGTGCGGCTTGGTGCCGCATGGCGTCGGCGGACGAGGCGATGCGTCCGCCGACGAATAGCACCGAATTGGTTACTTCTTGCTCTCGGGCAAGACCAGATCCACGGCAGCGTCCTTGGCAGCATCGATGTGCTGAGCCACGACCGGCGTCTGCGGAAGGATCAGGTTAAGGACAATGGCCATGATGGCGGTGGGGGTTACGGCATTGGAGCCGATGACGGTGGACACCCAGGCGGGCATACCCTCGCCGGCAAGGCAACCGCTGGCCATCCAGATACCCAGGCCAAAGACGACGGAGGTGCCGACGATGGTGGTAGTGCGCTGCGTGAGGCCCTCGCGGGTGAACATGCGCACGCCGTTCATGGTGATGGTGCCAAAGACGCCGACGGTCGCGCCGCCGATGACGGGCTGCGGGATAGCGGAAAGGACGGCAGAGAGCTGCGGGAACAGACCGGCGATGGCAAAGACGGCCGCAATGATCACAAAGACCCACTTGTTGACGACCTTGTTGGAGCAGATGATGCCCACGTTCTGGCCAAGGGCGCTGGTGGGAAGACCGCCCAGCAGACCGCCGACCATAGAGGTGAGGCCCTGGGACACGATAGCGCCGGAGAGCTCGCGCTCGGTGGGCATACGGTCGATGGAGCCCAGGCAGGCGGCGGAGACGTCACCGATAACCTGGATGGCAACCATGGGGAACACGACGGCGAGGGTAATGCAGACCTCGGGATCAAACTCGAGCGCGTAGGGCATGAGCTTGGGAAGAGCGAAGACCTGAGCGGTGGCGACGCTGGAGAAGTCGATCATGCCAAAGGGGATGGAGACGATCATGCCAACGATCATGCCAAAGAACACGGATCCCAGCTTGAGCGTGCCCTTGCCAAAGTTGGCGAGCGCAAAGACCACGGCGAAGGTGATAAGAGCGACGCACCAGGCCTGCGGGGTGCCCCACAGCGGCGTACCCATACCGCCGGCCATATACTTGACGGCCGTGGGATACAGCGAAACGCCGATGGAGAAGATGACCGTACCGGTCACGACGGGCGGGAACAGCCACTTGATCTTGCTGTAGGCCAGACCAAAGAGGACAGCGACGGCGCCGCCGACGATCTCGCCACCCAGCAGCGCACCAAAGCTAAAGCCCGAGGCACCCATGGCCTGCAGGGCCGGCAGGAACGCGAACGAAACGCCCATGACGATGGGCAGGCCGCCGCCGATGCGACGGAAGGGAGCGAAGGCCTGAAGAGCCGTGTCGATCGCCGAAAGAATGAGCGCGACCTGGATGATGTCGGTACTCTGCTGGCTATTAAAGCCGTAGACGCCGGCCATGATGACCGCCGGGGTAATGATGCCGGCAAACGATGCCAGTACGTGCTGAAGGGCACACGGGATCATTTCCTTAACGGGAGGCATGCCTTCGCGAGTGAACAGGGCTTCAGTGCCGTTCGTAACCGTCTCCTGGGTCATTTGACCACCAATCCTCGAAGTAGTTGTTTTCGCATCTGACGCTCTATTGTGACGCAGTGCGGGGTTGAGGTTGTGCCTTCATTGCATATCGTATTAAAGATGATTCTCATTCTCAATAATAATTTTTTGTTATCAGACTATTCTTCAGCTGAAATTACGCATTTCCGCAGGTCAGGACAGTGTCTGGTCAAAATAACATCTAACATTTCTTTTGGTCAACCGTTTACCGCTAAATTCCTACCGTTCGTCTGCATTACGCAATGTACCTGCGGATATACGAGATGATGGGCAGCGTGTTACCATGAGAAAAAATTGTTATGAACATTTCCGATTTCACCCAAAGGAGTTGCCCGTGAACGAGACCGTACGTCGCTTTTTGCCGATGGTCGATTTTCTGGAGCAGATACTCGGCAAAAACAGCGAAATCGTGCTGCACGATTTCTCGGATCCTGACCACGCCATCGTCGATATTCGCAACGGCATCGTGAGCGGCCGCAAGGTCGGCGGTCCCGCCACCGATCTGGCACTCAAGATCATGCACGACGCCAAGTATCGCGACCGGCCGTTTATTACGGGCTACGAGGGGCGCGGTGCCGGCGGCAAGACGTTGGAGTCAGCGACGTACTTTATCCGCGAGAATGATGAGATCGTCGGTATGCTCTGCGTCAACACCGACCTCTCGACCGTGCGCTCCATCAACGCCATGGCGCAGCAGCTCATGGCGTGCTTCGACGCGGCGCCGACGCGCACGGAGCCCGCCCCTATCGAGGTCGAAAGCCTTTCGGAGTCTACACAGGAGCTCATCGACCGCAGCATTGCCGAGTTGCTGAGCGCGCGCGGGCTGGATGTAGCGTCGCTTGGTCAGAGCGACCGCGTGGACGTCATTCGCCACCTCAACGGTAACGGGGTGTTCATGCTCAAGGGCGCCGTGGCCTGCGCCGCCGCCGCGCTGGGCATCTCTGAGCCCAGCGTCTACCGCTACCTGCAAAAAGTCCGCAAGGAAGGCTAACGAGCAAAATGGAGTGCGGCTCCACAAGCGATCCATCACTTGACAAAAGACCCTGCAGCTCGCACGCGCTGCAGGGTCTTTTTGCATGTCATGTTTAGTTGTGGCCAACGTCTTAGAGAGCGGCGACGACCTCGATCTCGACCAGACCGCCAGCCGGAAGGGCGGCAACCTGGAAGGCGCTGCGCGCGGGGAACGGGGCCTCGAACTTGGAGGCGTAGATCTCGTTCACGGCGGCGAAGTCGGCGATGTCGGCCAGGTAGACCGTGGTCTTGACGACATCGGCAAAGGTAGCGCCGGCAGCGGTCAGCAGGGCCTCAACGTTGGCGAGGGACTGCTTGGCCTGGGCCTCGACGCCCTCGGGCATCTTGCCGGTCGCGGGATCGATGCCCAGCTGGCCGGACAGGAACACCATGTTGCCGGCCTGGATACCGGGGGAATACGGGCCGATGGCTGCGGGTGCGTTATCGGAAGACACGACGGTCTTGCTCATGTTTTTCTCCTTACGATCAGATAGAGAGCGTGAGCGCGGCGTTCGCACCGGGAGGCACAATTCGGTCTGAACACCGCGCTTGATTGGGATAGTACTCAAGGTTTCTGTTTGATGCAAGAATATTATCAGCTTGCGAGAATATTTTATCGACCAACGGTTTCCCCGAACCGCTGAACGGTTCTCATGTGGAGCAGCCAGTCCAAGCTGCTGAAGACTTTGTCCTGCTTAGGCTGCGGGCGTCGCCCACCGCAGCGACGCCACTATACTTTTGAATATCTGAGCATTTTGAAAGGCAGGATATGACCGCAACCGCCAGCCGAACCACTAACCGCAGGCCCGAGCTTTTGGCCCCCGCCGGAGGCCCGGAGCCCTTTGCCGCCGCGCTCGCCGCCGGGGCAGACGCCATCTACTGCGGCATGGGCAGCTTCAACGCCCGCCGCAAGGCAACCAACTTTACCGACGAGGCCTTTGAGCAAGCCTGCCGCGCCGCGCATCTAGCCGGGTCGCGCGTCTACGTCACGGTCAACATCGTCATCAAGCAGTCCGAGATGGGCGATGCACTGCAGCTCATCCATCGCTGCTCCACGCTGGGCGCCGATGCCTTCATTATCCAGGACTGGGGTCTGTTCTTTGAGGTCAAGCGCACCATGCCCGGCATCGAGACACATATCTCGACCCAGGCGAACATCCACGACGACCGCGGAACCCTTTGGTGCCGTGAGCAGGGCGCCGACCGCGTGACTCTCTCGCGCGAGCTCTCCATCGACGAAATCGCCGCCATTCACGACGCCGCGCCCGATGTGGACCTCGAGGTCTTTAGCCACGGTGCCATCTGCTTTTGCTACTCGGGCCTGTGCCTGCTTTCGAGCTTTGCCATGGCGGGACGATCGGCCAACCGCGGCATGTGCGCCCAGCCCTGCCGCCTGCCCTACGAGCTGATCGACGAGAACGGCCGCTCGCTCTCCCCTGCCGGTCGCGAGCGCGCGCTGTGCCCGCGCGACACCAACACGTCGCAGCTTGTTCGCCGTCTGCATGACGCCGGCGCCGCATCGCTCAAGCTCGAGGGCCGCATGAAGGCCCCCGATTACGTGTACTCCATCGTCGACGTGTATCGTCACGAAATTGATGACATGCTTGCCGATGTTTCGACCTCCAAGGATGAGGATGCCGCCCGCCAGCGCCAGCTCAAGCGCTGCTTCAACCGCGACTTTACGCACGCCTACCAGGACGGCACCTCGGGCGACGAGATGATGAGCTATGAGCGTTCCAACAACCGCGGCCAGATCGTGGGCACGGTACTGGGCAGCCGTCTGGCCAACCGCGATGTGCGCGGCCTCAAGCCCGACGACCGCCGTCGGCGCGCCGCCATCGCCCGCATTGAGTTGTTTGAGGCCGTGGGCAAGGGCGACCTGCTGGAGCTTCGCCACGATAACGAGTTTGACCAGTTCCTGACCACCATTGCCGCCGATGATGCCGCCGCCGGCGACATCATCGAGTGCCGCGTGCCCCGCAGCATGCCCGAGGGCTGCCGCGTCCGCGTGATTCGCAGTCAGCGCGCCATCGACGCCGCCGGCGCCGCGCTCAAGCGCGATGTGCTGCGCCGCCGAGCTGTTGACGTGTCCGTCGTGGCGCGCTTGGGCGAGCCGTTTACTGTCACACTCACCTGCTGTGACAACCCCGCGCTCACCGCCACCGCCACGGGCTTCACCGTCGAGGCCGCCAAGACCCGCGCCGTCGAGGCATCCGATCTGGTTGAGCATGTGGGCCGCATGGGCTCCTCGCCCTTTGAGGCCGTAAGCTTTGACGTTTCGCTCGACGCCGGCTGCGGTATGGGCTTTTCCGCCGTGCACAAGGTGCGCGCCGCCGCTTGTAAGGCGCTGGAAAAGGCCATTCTGGCACCGTACGAGGAGCGCGCGAAAACGCTCGAGCTGCCGGCGATTGTAGCCAGTGATTCCCGCCCCGCGCCCGAGCACTACCGCGATGAGCCGCAGATCTGCGCCACCGTCACCTCGCTCGAGGCCGCCGAGGCCGCTCGCGCCGAGGGTGTAACGCGCATCTACATGACCACCGACGCGCTCGATGCGGCCGAGCTCTCCCCCGCCGATGCATTTGAGCAGGGCATCGTGCCCGTACTCGACGAGGTCTGCCGCGCCGTTGACCACGTACGCGTCGACCCGTGGGTTGTTGCCGGCGCCACGGTCGCCGTCGGCAATATCTCTGAGCTCGCCGTAGCCGCGCATGCCGGCGCCACGGCCGAGATTCGCTCTTGCCTGCCGGTGCACAACACGCCCTGCATGGAGGCGCTTGCCGAGCGCGGAGCCGGTGCGTTTTGGCTCTCGCCCGAAATCACGCTCGACGAGATTGTCTCGCTCGGCGCCGCCGCGCCCGCGGCTCTGGGCATCACCGTCTTTGGCCGCCCGCGCGTCATGACAAGCGAGCACTGCATTCTGCAGGTTGCCAACGGCTGCATCCACGATTGCGCCAACTGCCGCCTGCGCGCCCGCAAGCTCTCGCTCAAGAATATCGACGGAAAGGTCATGCCTGTCCGCACCGATATCCACGGCCGCTCTCGCCTGTACGATGCCTATCCCATCGACCTCACGCCGCAGGTCCCTCAGCTGCTCGATGCCGGCGTGCGTCGTCTCATGGTGGACGGAACGCTGCTCGAGACGGATGAGGTGGGCCGCGCCGTCGCCCGCGTTCGTCGCGCCGTCGAGGCCGCGCAAGCCGGCCGCAAGCCCGCCGCCCGCCTACGCGGGGCGACCTCGGGCTGCATGTTTGTGGGAATCAGCTAACCGAAAGGCTTACACGTGAACGAAGAACCTCAAGTCCTCTACTGCGACGCCTGGCTCATGGCCATCGACAAGCCCGCCGGCATGATCGTCCACGGCGACGGCACCGGCGAGCGCACGCTTACCGACTACGCCAG
The DNA here is from genome assembly GCA_902464565.1 of uncultured Collinsella sp. Taxonomy (GTDB): domain Bacteria; phylum Actinomycetota; class Coriobacteriia; order Coriobacteriales; family Coriobacteriaceae; genus Collinsella. The sequence continues at coordinate 26,511 of CABQJV010000014.1, read as the reverse complement.
CGACCTGCTGTTGGCGATGGGCGACGGCTTTGCCGCAACCGACATGCAGCCGCTCAACCGCCTGGACCGTGACACCACCGGCGTGGTGCTGTTTTCGCTCGACAAGCAGACGCAGCCCGCCTTTGACCAGATGGTCATCGACCACGCTTTCGAAAAGCACTACCTGGCGCTCGCCGAGGGCAAGATCGACTGGAACGAAAAGCTCATCGGCAAGCCCATCGCCCGCGACCGTCACGACAGCCGCAAGATGCGCGTCGGCGCCAGTGGCAAGCCGTCTCAAACGCGCGTGAAGGTGCTCAAGCGTCTTAAGAGCCGTCGTGGCCTGCCCACGCGCTCGTATATCGATGTCGAGCTGCTCACCGGCCGCAAACACCAGATCCGCGTGCATCTGGCGAGCGAGCGTCATCCCCTGGTGGGCGACGAGCTCTACGGCACGCCGCGTCCCTGCGGCCTGATGCTCCATGCCCACAGCGTGTCCTTTACGCATCCCGTAACCGGTGAGCACATCCACATCGAAGCCCCCTGCCCCTGGGAGCCCTAAAACCTGCCAAAAAGGGCAGGCACCTTTGTGGTGGCTTTGCCGCAATGGCTCAGCCGCGGTCCCAAAACGTCTCAATCTGTAACAGTAACTCGGCAAAATCGGCCCCAGATGTTACAGATCGAGACAAAGGAACGGCGTAACCACCACAATGGGGACAGGCACCTTTGTGGTGGTTTTGGCCTTGTCCCGTCGCTAGACCGTGATGACGTTGTCCATCGACTGGTACTTGGCGGGTACTTCGCCCGCAGTAATAATCGTTGCGTCGCGGAAGTCCGAAAACTTGACGGGCGCCACCATGCCAAATTTACTGGCGTCCGAGATTACGAAGCGTTTGGCGGTATGGCGCATCGAGATACGCTTGACCTGCGCCTCCTCGATATCCGGTGTGGTGAGACCTTGCTCGGCGGCGATGCCATTGGAACCCCAAAAACCGCAGTTGAAGTTATAGCGGTCCAGGGTTGCCAAGGCATCGGGACCGACGAGCGCCTCGGTCTCGGGCTTGAGCTCGCCGCCTAGCACCACGGTGCGCATACCACGCAGGGCGAGATGCTGAGCATGGAGCACGGAATCGGTCACATAGGTGACACCCTCAAGGCGCGGAAGATGCTCGATGAGCTTGAGGGTCGTGGAGCCCGAATCGATATACACAAAGCTATCGGGCTCCACCAGGGCCGCGGCACGGGCGCAGATGCGCTCCTTGTCATCGTTATGAAGATCACTGCGCTCGCTGATCGTCAGGTCGCGCGTCACGTGCGCGCGCTCCAGACTCGTCGCGCCTCCGTGCACCTTGGCGATACGGTGTGCACGGTCGAGCGCCTGCAGGTCGCGCCGAATGGTAGACGCCGTCACGCCCAGGGCTTCAGCAAGCTCCGGCACGGTAACCGAGCCGGCCTGCTGCACCATCGTCACGATCGCGTTGAGCCTATCTTCCGCAAGCATCGCTTACTCCTCCTCGGGGTACACGACTCCCCAGTCGGCGCGGAACTTGGTCATCAGCTCCATAACATCAGAAGCATAGCCCAGAAGCTCGCGCTTCGAATCATCGCCGGCAACGGCCTTCTCCAGGTCGGCCATCTCGTAGCACAGAGCGTATGCCTCGGTGCCAGCGTGGACCTCCTCACGGTGACCGTCCGCAGTCCACACGATGGTCGCATGGTCGGCACGCGGATACTCGTTGACCTCGATATAGCACTTATCGAAGCTGATGACCGAGCGCTTGGGCTGCTTGGAGTGGAGCGTAAGGCTCACAACGCCCAGCTGCTGCTCAGCATTACGGCAGACAATGCCACCCGCGACGTCAACGCCAGTCTCGCAGGTATTGCCCAGAGACACGACCTCGGCTGGCTGGCTGGCCATAAACAGGCGCATGACGGACAGGGCGTACACGCCAATGTCGAGCATGGCGCCGCCGGCAAGACTGCGGTTGTAGAAGCGGTTGGTCAGGTCGCCGTACTCCTTATAGCTGCCAAAGTTGAGCTGGGCGAGGTTCATGCGGCCAAAGTCACCCGCATCCATGCGACGGCGCAGCTCCTGATACAGCGGCATGTGGAACACCGTGGTGGCGTCCATAAGGACCACGTTGTGCTCGTCGGCGATGGCACGGGCCTCGTCGAGCTCGGCAGAGTTGAGGGTAATGGCTTTCTCGCAGAGCACATGCTTGCCGGCGGCCAGCGCGGCACGCAGATAGGTGATATGCGTGTTGTGCGGCGTGGTGATATAGACGGCGTCGATATCCGGATCGGCGTAGAGGTCCTCGACCGTCTCATAGACCTTCTCGATGCCATACTGCTCGGCAAAAGCTTGAGCCTTGGATAGCGTACGGTTTGCGACGCCCGCAAGCTTGCGGCCGGCAAGAGCTAGAGACTGGGCCATCTGGTTGGCGATAACGCCGCAACCGATCACAGCCCAGCGAAGCTCGGGAGCCGTAAAAATGTCGTCGGGGAACGGCCGATCCTGGACCGAGGCAAACGCCGCCTTAGCGGCTGCTTCGGCGTCGAGCGGAGCCTGTTTGGAATCTGCCATGAGTGCCTCCTGAGTCATCGGAAGTCCTTCATTTCTAACAGCCCTATATTCGCACAATTGCGCGCGCTTTTGCTTGTATTTGCGTGTTTATTTGTTTATCGGTCATTATTTAACCATAGTTAGCAGATATTTGCGCGGCCATGCGCATCATCGCGCAAGACTCTGCGCGTAAATGCGCATGCGACAATCCTTGTGAAACATATAGGGGCGGAGCACCAAAGCCCTAAAGACAGAGCCAGCTGTATTACTTCACCCCTCTGGGGGCACCAGACATCGAAGGACTGTCCCTAGGTGCCGCTTTCGTTGAAGCCTATCCTAGATGGCCAGATATATTGATCTAAAGACTGTCCCCATAAGCTAGTCGTTTAAGAACGTCCCAAACGACTAGTCATTTAAGTCTGTCCCCAATGACTGCCAATCAACGGCCAGCCATTTAAGTCTGTCCCCAATGAGTAGGGATAGAAAAAGGCCCGGGTGCCGTGGCATCCGGGCCTTTGCTAGCAACTTGGTGTTGCGGGCAGCTTAGAACTTGTGGCCGCACTTCTTGCAGACGCGCAGCTTGTTCTTGCCGTCCTTCTCGTGACCGACGCGGGTAACCTTACCGCACTCGGGGCAAACGAGATTGACGTTGGAGGCATCGATGGGAGCCTCCTGCGAAACGATGCCGCCCTGCTGGTTGGCAGCGTTGGGCTTGACGGCCTTCTTGACGACCGAAACGCCCTCGACAACGACCTTGTTCTCGGCGGGGAGAGCACGCAGGATAACGCCCTGCTTGCCGCGATCCTTACCAGAGAGAACCTGGACCTTATCGCCCTTCTTGATATACATATATCTCCCCTAACTACAGGGTCTCGGGAGCGAGCGAGACGATCTTCATGTACTTCTTGTCACGAAGCTCGCGAGCGACGGGCCCGAAGATACGGGTGCCGACGGGCGAACCATCGTTGTTGATGACAACGCAGGCGTTCTCATCAAAGCGAATGTAGGAGCCATCCTTGCGGCGGATCTCCTTAACGGTGCGAACGACGACGCAACGGACAACGTCCTTCTTCTTGACGTTGGCGCCAGGGGTAGCCTCCTGGACAGCACCGATGAACACATCGCCGATGCCTGCATAACGACGCTTGGAACCGCCAAGCACCTTGATGCAGCGAATCTTGCGAGCGCCGGAGTTGTCGGCGACGTTCAGCATGGTTTGCATCTGAATCATGGTAGATGTTCCTCCGAACTAAGAACCGAAGAGAGGTGCGCAGCCTTTAGACGGCCTGTGGTATGCAAACCAGGCATACGCACATCTTCGGAAACGTACAAGTCGTAAGAGCGACTGCTTATTTAGCGCGCTCGACGACCTCGATGAGGCGCCAACGCTTCATCTTGGACATAGGACGGGTCTCCATAACGCGGACGGTATCGCCCACGCCAGCCGTGCACTCCTCGTCGTGAGCGTGCAGCTTCTTGGAGCTGGTCATCATCTTGCCGTACTTGGGGTGACGTTTGCGCTCGGTGATGGTGACAACAATGGTCTTGGCACCGGAGACGGAGGTAACGACACCCGTACGGACCTTACGCGAGTTACGCGAATCAGTCATGTTCTCTCCTTAGGTCCTACTCGGCGACAGCGGACTTCTCCGCTGCGATCTCGCGGGCGCGCTGCTCCGTGAGGACGCGAGCGATGTCCTTCTTCACGGTGTTGACGCGAGCGGTGTTGTCCAGCTGGCTGGTGGCCATCTGGAAACGAAGGTTAAAGAGCTCGGCGCGCATTTCCTTCAGCTTCTCAACGAGCTGAGCGTCCGAGAGCTCACGAATCTCTGCGGGCTTCATTAGTTCTCCTCCTTGGCGGCGGCGGCGTCCTCAGCAGCCCACTTGGCCTCGAGAGCGGCCTCCTCAGCCATCTCCTTCTCGATGCGCTGCTCAGCGTTCTTAGCAGCAACAATCTTGGTCTTGATGGGAAGCTTGTGCTGTGCAAGACGCAGAGCCTCGCGAGCGACCTCCTCGGGCACGCCCTTGACCTCGAACATGATGCGGCCGGGCTTGACGACGGCCACCCACTCCTCGGGGTTACCCTTACCAGAACCCATGCGAGTCTCGGCAGGCTTCTTGGTGATGGGCTTATCGGGGAAGATCGTGATGTAGACACGACCGCCACGCTTCATGTAGCGGGTCATGGCAATACGAGCGGCCTCGATCTGACGGTTGGTGATCCAATGGGCCTCGAGAGCCTGGATACCAAACTCGCCGAAATGCAGCTCGGTATTACCCTTGGCCTGGCCCTTCATGGAGCCACGCTGCACCTTGCGGTGAAGAATACGCTTAGGGGCAAGCACTACTGACCCCTCCTCTCGGAGTTACGACGACGAGGACGGGAAGAGCCCTCGAGTGCAGGGTTGGGAACAGGCTGGCCCGGGAGCTTCTCGCCCAGGTAGATCCAGACCTTCACGCCGCAAGCGCCCATGGTGGTGCTGGCGACAGCCGTGCCGTAGTCGATCTTGGCACGGAGGGTGTGCAGAGGCACGCGACCCTCGCGGTACCACTCACGACGGCCCATCTCGGCACCGCCGAGACGACCGGAGCACTGGATACGGATGCCCTTAGCGCCGGCCTTGCGGGCGGACTGGACAGCCTTGCGCATAGCGCGACGGAAGGCAACGCGGCCCTCGAGCTGCTCGGCGATAGACTGAGCAACGAGGTTGGCGTCGAGCTCGGGGCGCTTGATCTCGACAACGTCGACGGAGAGCTGGCCCTTGGAGACGCCAGCGACCTTCTCGAGCTCGGTGCGGAGGGTATCGATCTCGGCACCCTTCTTACCGATGACAACGCCGGGGCGAGCGGTGAGGATGATGACCTTCACCTTGTCGCCAGCGCGCTCGATCTCGACGCGGGAGACAGCTGCGCGGGAAAGACGCTTCTCGAGGTACTTGCGGATCTCGAGATCGTTACCGAGGGTCTTAGCGTAATCCTTCTCTGCGAACCAGCGGGAGCGCCAGTTCTCGGTGATGCCAAGACGGAAGCCGGTGGGGTAGACTTTCTGACCCATACAGCTTTACGCCTCCTTTCGAGGAGCAACGACGACGGTGATGTGGGAAGTACGCTTCAGAATACGAGAAGCGGAACCCTTGGCGCGGGGACGGATGCGCTTAAGCGTCGGACCCTCGTCAACATAGGCAGCGGCGACAACCAGGTTGTCGGCACGCAGACCGTTGTTGTTCTCGGCGTTCGCAACGGCGGAACGGAGAACCTTCTCGACATCCACGGCGACGGCGCGGTCGCAGAAGTGGAGGATGTCGAAGGCCTGAGCGACAGGCTTGCGGCGGATCAGATCGACCACCAGGCGGGCCTTGCTGGGGGAAACACGCACGTACTTAGCGACGGCGCGAACCTCGGTGGCCTCAGTTTCAATAGACTTAGTTGCCATTTACGGTTAACCCCCTATTTGGCCTTGTGGCCACGGAACGTACGAGTCGGCGCGAACTCGCCGAGCTTGTGACCAACCATGGACTCGGTAACATACACGGGCACATGCTTGCGGCCGTCGTGGACGGCGATGGTGTGACCAACCATCTCGGGGAAGATGGTGGACGCGCGGGACCAGGTCTTCACGACGTCCTTCTTGCCAGCCTCGTTCATCGCGGTGATACGCGAGAGAAGGCGAGTCTCCACGAACGGGCCCTTTTTGAGACTTCTGCTCATAAGTGCTTTCTCCTAAAACTCGGTATCCGAAATTACTTCTTACGGCGACGAATGATGTGCTGGTTCGAGACCTTCTTCTTCTTGCGCGTACGAAGGCCCTTCGTCGGCTTACCCCAGGGGGTAACAGAGGGACGACCAGAGGTGTGGTTCTTGCCCTCGCCACCGCCGTGCGGGTGGTCGACAGGGTTCATGACGGTACCGCGGACGGTCGGGCGCACGTTCATGTGACGCTTACGGCCGGCCTTGCCGATGACGATGTTGGAGTGATCGGCGTTGCCGACCTCACCGACGGTGGCGCGGCAGGTAACGAGGATGCGGCGCATCTCGGAGGAAGGCATACGGACGATAGCGTACTTGCCCTCCTTACCCATCAGCTGGCAGGAGTTACCGGCGGAGCGGGCGATAGCAGCGCCCTTGCCCGGCTGGAACTCGACGGCGTGGATGAGCGTACCGACGGGGATGTCGGCGAGGGGCAGAGCGTTGCCCGGCTTGATGTCGGCGTCAGAACCGGACATGATGGTCTGACCGACCTCGAGGCCCTTGGGGGCCAGGATGTAGCGCTTCTCACCGTCAGCATAGTGCAGCAGAGCGATGCGAGCGGAACGGTTCGGATCGTACTCAATCGTGGCAACCTTGGCGGGCACGCCGTCCTTGTTGCGCTTGAAGTCGATCACGCGGTAACGACGCTTCACGCCGCCGCCCTGGTGGCGGGTGGTGATGCGGCCGTTGTTGTTACGACCGGCCTTCTTGGGCAGGGGCTCGAGAAGAGACTTCTCGGGCTTGGTGCAGGTGATCTCGGAGAAATCGGAGATCGTCTGCCAACGCCTACCAGCGGAGGTCGGCTTAAGGTGCTTTACAGCCATTACAATCCCTTTCAATAGGAATCCGTTAGCCATCACAGACAGGGATTCGAGGTTCTGCCTCGGGTGCGATGACACCGGACGTATACACGGTTCCGGGCGTGTCCATTTTATACGCCCGAAACCTTGAGCTCTCGCCTCCCCTATTTGGGAGGCATGAGCTCACTCAACAGCAGCGAGTCTTAGGCCTGGTTGCCAAAGACCTCGATGGTGTCGCCCTCGGCCAGCGTGACGATGGCCTTCTTCCAAGAACGGGTCTTGCCGGCGACATAGCGCACGCGCTTGGTCTTGGGCTTGACCGTCAGGGTGTTCACGCGAACGACCTTGACGCCGAAGATCTCCTCGACAGCGTCCTTGATCTGATACTTGTTAGCATCCTTGGCGACCTCGAACGTGTACTTGTTCAGCTCCATGCCGGAGAAGGAACGCTCGGACACGATCGGACGGATGATGATCTCGTGGGCGGTCATTTATGCAAGCACCTCCCCGAAGTGAGCGGCGATGTCGGCGGGCATCAGCACAGCGTTGTTGTTGACGAGATCGTAGGTGTTGGCCTCGTCGGCAGTGATGATGAACGTCTTGGGAATGTTGCGGAACGACAGGTAGGCGTTGACGTCCTCATCGCGAACGATAATGGTCAGACGCTTGCCCTCAAGGCCGAGAGCCTTGAGCATGGCGACGGCAGCCTTGGTGGAAGGCTTCTCGAAGCCGTAGTCGTCGACGAGCACGAGCTCGCCATCGGCCAGCTTGGCGGACAGCGCGGAGCGCATAGCCAGCTTGACCTCCTTGTTGTTCATACGCTTAGCGTAGGAACGGGGCTTGGGGGCGAAGACAACGCCACCGTGACGCCACTGGGCAGCACGGATGGAACCCTGGCGGGCACGGCCGGTGCCCTTCTGACGCCAAGGCTTCTTGCCGCCACCGGAAACCTCAGAGCGGCCCTTAGCGGACTGGGTGCCCTGACGCCAAGAGGCCATCTGGCACTTGACGATGTGGTGCATAACGTGGATGTTCGGCTCGATGCCGTACACCTCAGCGGCGAGCTCGGCCTCGGCGACCTTCTTGCCCTCGCTGTTCTTTACTTCAAACTTTGCCATTTAAGTGTTCTCCTTGGTATGACGCTGGGCTAAATGGGCTGGGCCCTTAGGCCATACGGATGGCGACGAGACCATTCTTGGCACCCGGGACAGCGCCCTTGACCAAGATGAGGTTCTGCTCGGCATCGATGCGGACAACGGAAAGGTTCTTGACGGTAACGCGCTCGTTACCCATGTGACCGGCCATCTTGACGCCCTTGAGGACGCGCGCAGGATAGGCGCACTGACCGATAGAACCGGGGTGACGCTGGAAGTGAGAACCATGCGTCATAGGACCGCGGCGCTGACCCCAGCGCTTGATGCGACCCTGGAAGCCCTTACCCTTGGAGGTACCGATGACGTCGACCTTCTCGACATCAGCGAAATCAGCGACGGTGACGACCTCGCCGACCTTGTGCTCCTCGCCGTTCTCGACGCGGACCTCACGAAGGAAACGGACAGGCTCGACGCCAGCCTTGGCGAAGTGACCAGCCATGGGCTTGTTCACGTTCTTGGCCTTGATGTCGCCGAAACCGATCTGGACGGCGTCATAGCCGTCGGTTGCCTGAGTTTTAACCTGCGAGACAGCGCAGGGGCCAGCCTGGATGACCGTGACGGGAACGACGTTGTCGTCCTCGTCCCAAACCTGGGTCATGCCAATCTTGCGGCCGAGAATCATGCTGATCAAGATATGATCCCAACTCTCGCGTGGTCTTGGGACAATGCGTACACCACCGAGCGTACGCCCCTAGAGGACCACTACTTACACGACGTGCTCCCCAGCCTTGTATTGCGTCCGGACTACCTGACAACCCTATTAAGCAGGCATTTTGTCCAGCCAGAATACTCCCCTGGTTTCACACAGCTGTTTAGTATACACGGCTGCGGGCGTATCCATCGAGATTCATATTTCACTCACATTGTTTACGCAGGTAAAGTGCGTGGAGTCGCCTGGGCTTGGCAGAGGGGCGGCGAAATATATTAAGTTTGCTGCTCTACAGTCCTGCGCAAGACGGAAAGCACATTAAGTGCTTTCCTTTGCGTGCGGAACTCGCGACAAACTTAATATATTTCGCCGCCCCTCTGCCAAGCTCGGGAGACGACACGTTGATGTCTGCTTAACTCTGCTCGCTCAGCTAATTACTTTGTTGGGGATCAACAATTTGCTGGAGGGTGAACTTGCATTGATGAGACTCGCCTTCTGCTTGTGGATTTGCCTCATCGAAATTAAAGATCATGATGGCGCAGTTGGGGAGTTTTGTTGGGAGCTCGAAGCCCTCTGGGGCTGCAGCCTTGATGAATTGGCGGCTGGCGCTGCCGTGGCTTACTGCTAGGAGGGTTTCTATGCCCTCGGCGCCCATGAGATTGGTGAGGGTGTCTACCATGCGCTCTTGCAGTGCCTGGCTTCCTTCTCCTCCGAAGGGGACCAGGTCCTCGCCCGGATCCCAGACGTCGGTGGGAAGGGCATCGTGGGGACCTTCTTCGAAGGTGCCGTAGCAGCGCTCGATGATGCCTTCGCAGGGCTCGACTGCCGCGTCCGGGCCGAGGAGCTCGCATGCAACGAGACTAGCGGTGTCCATGGCTCGGCCTAAGGGTGATGAGGCCACTTTGTCGGGGACGACGTTGTGGGCTTTGAGCCATGCGGCTGCCATCCCGGCTTGCTGACGGCCCAAATCGGTGAGCGATGAATCGCAACGACCTTGGACGAGCTTTTTAACGTTGAACTCCGTCTGGCCGTGGCGGAGCAGATACAGCCTCTTCATATTCTCCCCTTCTGTATAACCTGCTTTGCCGGCACAGCCCTACTCGTGGGTATGCCCTACGTAGTCTTCGTCGATCGTAATCTTGGCAATCGACTTGGGATATTCCGATTCGACCCGTTGTGCCAGCTCGTGCTTTACGTCTTCGGCACTCATCTGCAGATCCGAGGGACGCACGCAGTCAAAGATCACGTTGGTGTGCGTAGGACCCGGCACGCAGCGAAGGTCGTGAATCGAAAGGCGGCTATCGATCTCCTGAGCCATTGCGTTGATGCGCAGGCGCATGCTCGCCACCTTTGGATCGTCGGTCACGATGGGGTCGTAATGGAGCGTGACAATCATGCCGTCTTCGTTCCTAAACGCCTGCTCGATGTTATCGAGCGTGTCGTGACTTTCCAGCGGGCTGGCTTCGGCCGCCATCTCGGCGTGAGCGCTTGCGAACTTCCTGCCCGGGCCGTAGTCGTGAACCATCAAATCGTGAACGCCCAAAACGCCGGGATAGCTCATGATCTTGTCTCGAATGTGCTCGACGAGCTTAGGATCGGGCGTCTGACCCAAAAGCGGGCTCACCGTATCCTGGATGAGTTCAAAACCGCTCCAGCCAATATAGGCGCCAACGGCAAGGCCGACCCATGCGTCAAGATTGATGTGCGTCACCTGCGAAACAATTGCGCACGCCAGCACGGCGCCCGTGGCAAGGACATCGTTCTTGGAATCTTGCGCGGTCGCATGCAGCGTCTCGGACTCAATGCGATCGCCGAGCTTTTGGTTGAGGGCCGCCATCCAGAGCTTTACGACCATCGAAAGCACGAGAACTGCCACCAGGGCAAGCGAGAACTCGACAGGTTCGGGGTGAATGACGCGCTCAACCGAGGACTTCACCAGCTCAACGCCAATCAGCAGCACGAGCGCCGCCACGACCAATCCCGAGAGATACTCATAGCGACCGTGGCCGTAAGGATGCTCGGGGTCGGCCGGCTTGCTCGCCAGCTTAAAGCCCAGCACGCTCACGATATTCGAGCTGGCATCGGACAGGTTGTTCATGGCATCCGCCACAATCGAAACCGATCCCGAAACCACACCAATTGCGCCCTTCGCAGCACAAAGCGCAACATTGGCGACAATACACACCATGCCAGCCAACGTGCCCACACGCGCACGATCGCCCTGTGCGCGCTTAACAATCCACTCGACCATCTACATCCGCCCCCACGGTTCTACTTATATATCTATTGCTCAAACGGATTGTAGTGTAGCCACTTTGTCTCCCAGATACAAAGAGGCCGCAGCCCGCACGGGCCACGGCCTTGGAGCATGACAAAAGAATCGTCCTTTTGTCGCACAGGTTTATGCGCTTACTTCAGCAGCGCTCGCCACTGTTTCGGACGAATCGGCTCCGTCCCCCGTCGCCTGCCCCTTCGCCGGCACCACGCCAAAGCAGTAGCTCAGCGCCGCAGACACCGCAAATGCCGTGCCGCCGGCAACGCAGCACCACAGCAGGTTCGGGATGCCGCCCGTGGCAAAGCCAATGACCATGAGGACATTCGTCATGCCGATGGTATAGGCCGTAACGTGGCCCACGGCTGCAACAAGGCCTCCGACGGCGCCGCCAATGGCCATGCACGTCAGGCACCTGCCATATTTAAAGCCGCAACCGTACAGCGCCGGCTCGCTTACGCCGCCAAGAACACCCGAGATTGAGTAGCCCAGCATGAGCGCCTTCTCGTCCTTATCCGCAACGCGGAGCGACGCGCCAAAAGGCATGCCCCAAACGGCGAACGTCGCCATCGTCGCGGCAATCAGGATGCATGAATCCGTTCCCACACTCATAAACTGCGCGTACGCAAGCGATAGAACGACGTTGCTGACGCCCGCTATCTTTAGGAACTCCCAGCCCGCGGCAAGCCCCATGAGCGTGAGCAGCGACACGATGCCACCGGAATTGCCAAGCATAAACATAAGCTGGCCCAACAGCATGCCCAGATAGCTGCCCGCCGGTGCCGTGATACACAGCGAAACCGGGACCATGACAAGCATGGTCGCAAACGGAACAAACGAAAACGCCACGGCCTTCGGGATAACGCGCTGAAAGAAACACTCCACTCGCCATAGCACGGGCACCGAAATGAGAACCGGAATAACAGTCGTCGTGTAATCGTTGACCGGCGCGGGAAGCAGGCCATACACGGAAGTCATCGATGCCCCCGTCGTCGATGCGGCATCGACGAGCTTAAGCAGATCGGGCGCAATCAATACGCCGCCCAGCATCATGCCCAGCTGCTCCGAGCAACCGAGCTGGCGGGCGGCCGCCCAACCAAGATAAATGGGCAAAAAGTAGTAGCCGGCGTTATAGAGCCAACTGTAGAACAGGCGATAGATTTCGGAATCGGCAGACCACAGGCCCAGCATGCCTTCGCCCATAATGACGGCGACGGTACGAAACAGCGCCGCACAGACAATAAACGGCAGCGCCGACATCATGCTTTTGGACAGATAGTCCACCACAGCCATGGCGTTTGATGAAACCGTCGTTGTAAACGAGGTGTTAGAAACTTGAGGCATGAAACGCCTTTCCCAATGCGACATGCGGGCTGTCCCTTTGTCACATCGTGCGGTACTGACCGATTGCGCGGTACTTTTCGTAGCGGAGGTTTGTAAGGGTCGCGTCGTCGAGCCGCCCAAGTGTATCGAAGGCATCAAATGCCGAGGACATGACGGCGCCGGCGATCTCCTCATGCGACAGGCCCCTATCGTCAACAATGCCGTCGATGATGCCGAGCCCCAACAGATCGGGGGCCGTGAGCTTCAGCGCCTCGGCGGCCTCATTCGCGCGCTCGGTATCCTTCCACAGGATCGACGCACAGGCCTCGGGGCTCACGACCGAATAGGCCGAGCTCGAGAGCATCAGGATGCGGTCGGCCACGGACAGCGCCAGCGCGCCACCAGAGCCGCCCTCGCCTGTCACCACCGAGACAATCGGTGTCTTAAGGCCGCTCATCTCCATGAGATTCTGGGCGATGGCCTCGCCCTGACCGCGTTCCTCGGCACCGATGCCGCAAAACGCGCCCGAAGTATCGACCAGGCACAGAACCGGTCGACCAAACTTTTCGGCCTGACGCATAAGGCGACGCGCTTTGCGGTAGCCCTCGGGATGTGCCATGCCAAAGTTGCGGCGCATACGCTCTTTGGTCGTGGTGCCGCGCTCGATGGCGATGACCGTTACGGGGCGTCCGTCTTTCCAGCCAATGCCAGCCACCACAGCGGCGTCGTCGCCAAAGTAACGGTCGCCGTGCAGCTCCACAAACCCATCCAGGCCCAGCAAGATCATCTCGCCTGCCGTGGCGCGATCTGCCGAGCGGGTCTGCTTGACAATCTCGAGCGCGGTTTTTGGTGCCGCCGAGCGCTTAAACAAGTGACCCAGCTTTTTGCCGCGACGACCCGTATGCACGATCTCATGCGGTGCCCCCAGGCTGGGCGCATGCCCTTCGTGCAGCGCCAACAGCTCGCCTACCGTGAGCGCAATCTCGCCGCGCGGAACAACGGCATCGCAAAAGCCGTGCTCCAGCAAAAACTCGGAGCGCTGGAATCCCTTGGGCAGGCGCTTGTGCATGTTCTGCTCGATCACGCGCGGGCCGGCAAATGCCGTCAGGGCATCGGGCTCGGCCAGGATAATGTCGCCCTCCATGGCAAAGCTCGCGGTTACGCCTCCGGTCGTGGGGTCGGTGAGCACCGTGATATACAGGCCGCCCGCCTCGCTGTGGCGCCTAACTGCCGCAGAAATCTTGGCCATCTGCATAAGCGATGTCACGCCCTCTTGCATGCGCGCACCGCCCGAAACGGTAAAGCCGACAACCGGCAATCCCAGCTCGGTCGCATGCTCAAATGTGCGACAGATCTTCTCGCCCACCACGGAACCCATCGAGCCCATCATAAAGTTGGCGTCCATAAAGAAGAGTGCGGTATCGCAACCGCAGATTTTGCCCCTGCCGCACACAACGGCATCGCGCTCGCCCGAACGCTCGCTTACGCTCTTGAGCTTGTCGGCATAGCCGGGAAACGAGAGGAAGTCCTCCGACGCCAGATTGGCATCCCATTCCTCAAACGTGCCCTCGTCGACCGTCATGCGCATGCGCGCGCGACCGCTCACGCGAAAGTGTTTGCCGCAACGAGGGCAGACCTCGAGATTGTCGTGCAGACGTGCCTCATCGATCACGCGGCGGCACTCCGGGCACTTGATAAACACGTGGCGCGCGGGAAACTCGGCGCACGACTCGGTTATCGGCCCCTCGAGGACGTTAACCGTCTTCGCTTTTCTATTCATCAGCATAGAGATGCCCCATCAGATCGGTGTGATACATGCCCGACAAGAACTCGTCGTTTGCCAGCACGTCGAGCTGAAGCTCGCTGTTTTCGCTCACGCCCTCAATCACGAGCTCGCCCAGGGCCGAGCGCATCTTGCGAATGGCGCCGTCGCGCGTGGGCGCACACACGATGAGCTTGCCGAGCATGGAGTCGTAGTACGGCGGAACGTTCGCACCGGTAAACATGGCGGAATCCCAGCGCACGCGCGGACCACCCGGCACACGCAACGCGGTGACCGTTCCGCATGACGGCAGAAAGTCCGGCGTTTCGGCATTGATGCGGCACTCCATGGCATGGTTGCGGACCGGCATGTCCTCCTGCTCAAAGGGCAGAGGCTGGCCGGCCGCCACGCGCAGCTGCCACTTGACCAAGTCGGTATCGGTCACAAACTCCGTAACCGGATGCTCCACCTGCAAGCGCGTGTTCATTTCCATAAAGTAGAAATTGCCGTCGTCCGAATACAGGAACTCGATGGTACCGGCTCCTTCGTAGCCGACGGCACGAGCCAGGTCACGCGCTGCCTTGTGCATGCGAGCACGAATGTCGTCGTGTCCGTCGAGGCACGGCGCGGGGCTCTCCTCGATCAGCTTTTGGTTGCGGCGCTGCACCGAGCACTCGCGCTCGCCGAGCGAAAACACATGGCCCTGCTTATCGGCCATAATCTGCACCTCAACGTGGTGCGCCGGCGCGACGAACTTCTCCATGTAGCACTCGCCGTCGCCAAAAACGGCCTCGCCTTCGGCACGTGCTTCAATAAAGGCCTTTGCCGCGTCTTCCACGCGGTCGACCTTGCGAATACCGCGACCGCCGCCACCGGCACGCGCCTTAATAAGCACGGGGCAGCCAATGCGCTCGGCCTCGACCGTTGCCTCCTCGGGACTTTTGAGCAAATCGCAGCCCGGAACGATGGGCACGCCCGCCGCGGCAGCCGTTCGACGTGCGGCGTCCTTGTCGCCCATGCTGTCGATCACCTCGGCCGAAGGACCAACAAACGCCAAGCCATACTTGTCGCAGTCGCGCACAAAGCTCGCCTTCTCGGAGAAAAAGCCATAGCCGGGATGAATTGCCTTAGCTCCCGACTTTACGGCACAGGTGAGCACGGCATCGTCGTTGAGGTAGCTCTCGGCAAGACGCGGGCCGCCGATGCAATACGCCTCGTCGGCAAGCTGCACGTGCAGCGCGTCCGCATCGGCCGTGGAGTAGACGGCGACGGTCTTGATGCCCATATCGCGGCACGCGCGGATAACACGGACCGCGACTTCGCCGCGGTTGGCGATGAGCACTTTGTCGAACATGAAGCCTTCCTTAACTTTCGTGCATGAGTGCAAAAGACATATCGGCGCGGCAGCAAACGTCACCGTTGACGCTCGCAGTACCTGTCGCAAAGCGGAACGGCCCGCGCGCACGCGTGATGGAGCACACCAGATCCACCGTGTCGCCCGGGCGCACCGGACGCTTAAAGCGCACCTTGTCCAGACTCGTGTAGAACGGCGTCGCGCCGCGCGCCTCCTCATCGCCCATCAGCAGCACGCAGCAGTTCTGGGCGAGCATCTCACACTGAATCACGCCGGGGACGACCGGGTTTCCCGGAAAATGCCCCTGCAAAAAGTACTCATCGCCCGTAATCGTGATCTTGCCGTGGGCCTCGTCGCCCACCAGCTCGGCTTCGTCGAGCAAAAGCATCGGTTCGCGATGCGGCAATAGCTTCTTGAGCTCTTCTTTGTTCATGGATATCACCTATCCGATCCTCATGAGGCAGCTGCCAAACTCCACGAGGTCGCCGTCGGCCACGCAGATCTCGAGCACCTCACCATCCGCCTCTGCCGTCACCTCGTTGAGAACCTTCATGGCCTCGATGATGCAGAGGGTCTCGCCGGCCTTGACCTTGGAGCCCACGTGCACAAACGGCTCGTCGCCCGGCGCCGGGGCAGCATAGAAAACGCCGACCATGGGAGCGGTCACCTCGGTGCCCTTGGGCTCCGGCGCGGCGGCAGGTGTCTGCGCGGCGGGTTCCGGTGCGGCGGCAGGCATGGCGACAGGGGCCACCGCCGGAGCAGTCACGGCACCCGGCATAGGCATGGGCACGGCAACCGGCTGTGCGGCGCTCGCGCGCTCGAGTTCGACCGCGGTGCCATCGGGCTCCTCAACGCGCACGCGCGTGAGGCCACGGTCCTCCATAACATCGGCTATCTCGGCAAGTCTTTTGGAATCCATGCTCTAGCTCCTCGTATATCTACGCAGCGCGATGGCGGCGTTGTGCCCGCCAAAGCCCAGGTTGGTCGAAAGCGCCCAGGTAAGGTCGGCGCGAACCGCGCGATTAGGCGTGTAGTCAAGATCGCAGGCGGGATCGGGCGTGTGGTAGTTAATGGTCGGGGGTACCACGCCCTGCTCGAGCGCCATGGCACATGCCATGACCTCGATGGCGCCCGTGGCACCGATCATATGGCCGGTCATCGACTTGGTCGACGAGACGTGCGCGGCGCGTGCCACGTCCTCGCCGAGCGCACGCTTAATGCCCGCCGTCTCGGACGAATCGTTGAGCTTGGTCGAGGTTCCGTGAGCGTTGATGTAGAGGCCCTCGGAAGGCTTAACGTCGCCCTCGGCCACCGCCAGCGATATCGCACGGGCGATGCCGGCAGCCTCGGGATCGGGGCTCGTGATGTGATAGGCATCATCGGTGTTGCCGTAACCCACGACCTCGGCATAAATGTGCGCCCCGCGAGCCTGTGCATGTTCCATGCTCTCGAGCACGATCACGCAGGCGCCCTCGCCCATCACAAAGCCATCGCGATTCGCATCGAACGGGCGACAAGCCGTCGCAGGATCGGGGTTGGTGGTCAATGCGCGACAGGACGTAAAGCCTGCAACGGCATCGGGGATAATGGCCGCCTCGGCGCCGCCGGCCAGGATTGCATCGGCATAACCGTGCTTGATGGCGCGGAACGCCTCGCCCACCGCATGGGCCGAGGTCGCGCACGCGGTCACCACGGGCAGGGTCGGGCCCTTTGCCTTGTGGCGGATTGCGATATTGCCCGAAGCCATATTGGGGATCATCATCGCGATCATATAGGGCGATGCGCGGCGGGGCCCACGGTCGGCAATCGTGTGGACGTTGTCGACGAGTGTCTGCATGCCGCCCACGCCCGAACCCACGTAGACGCCCAGGCGCTCGCGATCGATGGCGCCCTCGACATCAAAGCCCGCATCGTGCATGGCCTCGTCCGACGCTGCCAGGGCAAACTGAACGCAGGGGTCCAGGTGCTTGGCGTCACGCTTGCCAAAGTACTCGTTGCCGTCAAAACCCTTGACCTCGGCCGCCACCTTAACGGCAAACGCATCGGTATCGAAGTGCGTGATCGGGCCGATGCCGCACGTGCCGGCGCACATGGCCGCCCAGGTAGCAAGCGCCGTGTTACCGAGCGGCGATACGGCACCGATACCGGTGATTGCAACTCTCTGTTCCATCATGGTCTCCTCATCCAAGCCGTTGTTCGGCCCTGGTTTCTACATCGCCATTCCGCCGTCGACGCGCACGACCTCGCCCGTAATGTAGGCAGCCGCATCACTCGCCAAAAAGCGCACCACGCCGGCCACTTCCTCGGGGCGCGCCATGCGCCTCAGGGGAATCTGCTCCTCGCACGCCGCGCGCACCTTCTCCGAGAGCTTTGCCGTCATATCCGTCTCGACAAACCCGGGTGCGACCGCGTTCACTCGTACGCCGCGGGGCGCAAGCTCGCGCGCCACCGCCTTGGTAAGCCCTATCACGCCCGCCTTGGAGGCAGCGTAGTTGGCCTGCCCGGCATTGCCCATCAGGCCCACAACCGAGCTCATGTTGATGACGCAACCGCCGCGCTGGCGCATAAAGGTCTTGGTGAGCGCGCGCGTCGTATTGAACGTGCCCTTGAGATTGACATCGAGCACGCGGTCGAAGGCATCGTCGCCCATACGCATGAGCAGGCCATCGCGGGTGATGCCGGCGTTGTTGACGAGCGCCCAAATGGAGCCAAAGTCGTTGAGGACCGTCTCCACGCATGTGTTGACGGCGGCGGGATCGGCCACGTCGCATTGATATGCGCGCGCCGTGGCGCCAGCCGCCTCGCAGGCCTCGCACGTCTCGCGCGCCGCATCGACGCTGCCGGCATAGACGACGGCGATATCAAAGCCGTCCTCCGCCAGACCGACAGCGCAGGCGCGGCCGATACCCCGCGAGCCGCCCGTGACCAGTGCCACGCGACGTGAGTCGTTGCGCTCGAGCGCGCCATTGTTCAAGTTGCCCATGTCATTCCTTTCGGGTTACAGCCCTGTGGACTATGCGAGCTCGTCGGCAATAGCTGCGACCTGCTCGGCCGTCTCGCACGAATACACACGAACGTCGCTCAGCGTACGCTTGACCAGGCCGGACAGCGTTTTGCCGGGGCCGACCTCAATAAATGTGTCGATGCCTTGATCCTGCAGAGCATGCAGCGTATCGACCCAGCGTACGGCATGGCTCACCTGATTGGCCAAGACATCCGATGCCGTCTGGGGATCCGCCGGATAGGGCGCCGCTGTCATATTTGCCAAAACAGGAATGAGCAACGGGGACGGCGCGTGACCGGCCTCAATATATGCGGCAAGGCCACAGGTCGCCTCGGCCATATAGGGGCTATGAAATGCACCCGACACCGCGACCTTCATGGCGCGGCCGCCAGCCTCTTTTACTAGGACGTCGAGGGTCTGCAGCGCATCGGGCGCTCCGGCCACAACCGTCTGCTGGGGACTGTTGTAGTTGACCGGCCAGCAGTCCTCGCCGGCCTGCGCAGCCAGGTTCTCGACTTGCGCAGCATCAAGTTTGATGACGGCGCGCATGCCGCCGGGGTGACGCTCGGCCGCCGTGGCCATCAATGCCGCGCGCTCACACACGAGCTCAAAACCCGCTCGCGTATCGAATGCCCCCGCAAAGGTGAGTGCAGCGACCTCGCCCAGCGAGAATCCCGCACAGGCGGCAGGCACCACGCCGCGCTCGCGCAGGGCGACGGCGACAGCCAAGTCGTGCACGAACACGCAAGGCTGCGTGTTCTCGGTCTGCGAGAGCTCCTCCTTGGAGGCGCTCCGGCACTGCTCGCTCGTCCCCGGGCGCACCTCGTCGGCAATGGCGAACACCTCGGCGGCCGCCGGCGATGTCTCGATCAAGTCGACGCCCATCGCGGGGTGCTGGGCACCCTGGCCGGCAAACAAAAACGCTACGCCACCCATGCGCACGCACCCTTCAGGACGTGCTCGGCGCCATCGACCAGGTCGTCAACGATTTCGCGTGCGCTCTGGCGCTCATTGACCATGCCGGCAATCTGTCCACACAAAAACGAACCCTCTTCGTAGTTGCCGTCCTTGGCGGCCTTACGCAGCGCACCGGTTCCCATAGCACCGAGCTCCTCGGCACTCGCGCCGGAACCCTCGCTCTTGGCATAGGCGTTGGTGAAGGGGCTCTTGAGGGCGCGCACTGGATGTCCCGTCGAGCGACCGGTCGCACGCGTTGAAGTGTCGTTGGCCTTCAGGACCATCTCTTTGTACTGCTCCGAGACGGTGCACTCGTCTGCGACCAGAAAGCGCGTACCCACTTGCACGCCTTCGGCGCCCAGCATAAAGGCGGCCGCCACGCCGCGGCCGTCGGCAATACCGCCGGCGGCCACGGCGGGAATGTCAACCGCATCGACGACCTGCGGCACCAGTGCCATCGTCGAGGTCTCGCCAATATGGCCGCCCGATTCGGTACCCTCGGCAACAACCGCCGTGGCTCCACGACGTGCCACGAGGCGCGCCAGCGCCACCGAAGCAACGACCGGGATGACCTTGATGCCCGCCTCGTTCCACGCCTTCATGTACTTGGCGGGATTGCCGGCGCCCGTCACGACGACCGGCACTCGCTCGTCAATCACGACCTGTGCAACCTCGTCGGCAAACGGGCTCATGAGCATGACGTTCACGCCAAAGGGCTTATCCGTCTTGGCGCGCAGCTCATGAATCTGGTCGCGAAGCCAGTTGGCGTCGGCGTTCATGGCCGCGATGATGCCTAAGCCACCCGCCTCGGACACTGCGGACGCCAGCGAGGCATCGGCAATCCAGGCCATACCGCCCTGGAACACGGGCTTTTCGATGCCGAGCAGATCGCAGAGAGGAGTCTTGAGCATCTCTACTTCTCCAATGCCGCCTCGACCGTATCGGCGAACTCGCCGACCGTCTTGGGGTTCTCCTCGGTATCGAGCTGGATGCCAAACTCGTCCTCGACGGCAACGAGGATCTCGACGGTGCCCAGGCTGTCGAGACCAATCTCCTCGAGCGTGGACTCGGGCTTCATCTCGACATCGTCAAGACCGGCGGTCTCGCGGATAACGTCGCAAACGCGCTCGAAGGTCTTCTGATCTGCCATGGTAGTTCTCCTTTGGTTGTGCCCTAGGGCGTTTTTATTTCCTATGTGCGACTACTTCCAACGAAGCAGATAGCCACCTATATCCAGACCGGCGCCAAATCCAACCAAGGCGATGGTGTCGCCTGTGTGAAGTGCACCGGCGTTTGCCAGCCGGTCGAGGGCAAGCGGAATGCATGCGCTCGAAATGTTGCCGGTCTCGCGCAACGTGCGAACCACGCGCTCGTCCGGCACGCCCAGGCGCTTGACCGCCTGGCTCAGGATTCGTTCGTTAGCCTGATGGAATACAAAATGATCGATGTCTTCGACCAAAATGCCCGCATCGATCGCAAGCTTATGGACCGTGTCGCAGATGGCGTTGACGCCGAACTTGAACACGCGGCGGCCATTCATGGACAGCACGCTCGCGCTATCTGCGGAAGCCTTAAACGGCGAGGTACCGACCAGACCGGGAACGCACAACGTCTCGACGTCGGGCGCCGTCGAAAGCTCAACGGCAAGGGGACTGTCTCCCCCAGCCTCAATCACTGCGGCGCCTGCCCCATCGCCAAAGAGCACGCAGGTGGCACGGTCGGTCCAGTCGAGCGCGCGCGTCATCTGCTCGGCAGCAACGACAAGCACGCGCTCGGCGCGACCGCGGGCGATATAGCCCTCGGCGACATCGAGCGCAAATACGAAGCCGGCACAAGCCGCCGAGACATCGAAGGCAGGGCACGTCGCGCCTAGTCGCTCAGCAACGGCACACGCCTCAGCGGGAACAAGGTGGTCACCCGTCGTCGTCGAACAGACGATCAGATCCAGCTGGCTCGCGTCGATTCCGGACACCTGGAGTGCCCGCTCACTCGCCGCTACGGCAAGGTCGTCAAGTGACTCGGTGGTGCAGACGTGGCGGCTCTTGATACCCGTGCGAGTAAAAATCCACTCATCCGAGGTATCGAGGAACTCAGACAGCTCGTCATTGGAAACACTGCGTTCAGGAAGCGCCGAGCCTGTTCCAAGAATCGTGAAACCCATCACTAACCTCCTTTGAGTTGTTGACGTGTTTACATCGACCAAGAGAGGATAACGCATTTCAGTCTTTGTTGACGTGTTAACATTAAATTGTCCAAATGCGACAAAGGCTTCACATTGTGTCTATCTCTCGACACCATTGCGTCATTCACTTATTCAATAAGGAGGTAGCAGCCGCTATGGATGCCCAATTAACGATTGTCGACGTAACCGGATCGACCAACGATGACCTGCTCGAGGCAGGAAAACAGGGTGCGCCGCACGGCACAGGACTTGCCGCCCGCGCGCAAACGGCAGGACGCGGCCGGCGCGGCCACAAGTGGGATTCAACCGCCGGCAACCTATTGCTTTCGATTGTCCTGCGTCCATGCGTTAATCCCGCAAAGTACTCTGGTCTTGCCGCCGTCAGCGGCCTAGCGGTGCTCAAAGCACTCGAAAAGCAGGGTCTTGCAAACGAGATTGGCCTCAAATGGCCCAACGACCTGGTCGCGCGAGGACGCAAACTCGGCGGCATTCTGGTCGAGGCCGCACGCGATAACGAAGGCAAACCTTTCGCCGTCTGCGGCATTGGTGTCAACGTAAACTACACGCCCCAAGAGGTGCCCGATGGCGGCCTGGCGGCAATTGGCCTCTCGGACCTCAACGAGAGCGTTCCCGCCGTCGACATGCTCCTCGATGAGGTCTATCACGCAGTTATAGACGCTGTAGATACCTGGGCAGAGCGCCTCAACGCCAAGGAAGAAGACGCCGGTCCGCTCGCGCCCGTCCACGACGAATATATCGCTCACCTCAATTGGATCGGGAAGCACGTTATCGCCCGCTCCCCCGCTGGAGACGAGCTGGCACGAGGCATATTTAGAACGGTCGACGATTGCGGCCGCGCATGCATTGAGACCGAGAGCGGCTTGTGCGTCTTCCACTTCGAAGAAGCATCCTTGCGCCCCCTGAGCGAATAGGGCGCCGCAGCCGCCGGCTCGGCAGACGAATTCGCTATCCCAAAATCTAAACTCAAAACAAAAGGGCCCCGCTACCGTAACGGCAGCGGGGCCCTTTAAGCTATGAGCGATATCGCTTAGAGCTTGATGTCGATGTCGACGCCAGCGGGGAGGTCGAGACGCATAAGCGAATCAACAGTGCCCGAGGTGGGGTCGAGGATGTCGATGAGGCGCTTGTGGGTGCGCATCTCGAACTGCTCACGGGAGTCCTTGTTCACGTGCGGCGAGCGGATAACCGTGTACAGGTTGCGCTCGGTGGGCAGCGGGACAGGACCGGAAACGCGAGCGCCGGTCTTCTGAGCGGTCTCGACGATGAGCTTCGCGGACTGATCGACGACCTCGTGATCATAGCCCTTGAGGCGAATGCGGATCTTCTGGGTAGCCAACTTAAACCTCCAAAGAGTGCGAGAGATGTTCTCGCGGATTACGTAACAGGGAGCTCGAACTTAGGCGTTCTTGCTCATGACCTCGTCCACAATGGACTTGGGCGCGGGCTCATAAGAGTCGAACTGCATCGTGTAGGATGCACGGCCCTGGGTCTGGGAGCGAAGGTCGGTAGCGTAACCGAACATCTCGCCCAGCGGCACCTTGGCACGGATGAGCTTGCTGTTCTTGCGATCCTCCATGCCCTCGATCTTGCCGCGGCGACCGGAGAGGTTGCCCATAACGTCGCCCATGTACTGCTCGGGGGTCTCGACCTCGACAGCCATGATCGGCTCGAGCAGCTGCGGATCGGACTTCTTGAGGGCGTCCTTGATAGCCATGGAACCGGCGATCTTGAAGGCGGCCTCGGAGGAGTCGACCTCGTGGTAAGAACCGTCGAACAGGGTGACCTTAACGTCGAGGACCGGGAAGCCGGCGATAACACCGGTGTTCAGGGCCTCCTGGATGCCCTTGTCGATGGACGGGATGTACTCCTTGGGCACGACGCCGCCGACGATAGCGTTGACGAACTCGTAGCCGAAGCCCTCCTCCATCTTCTCGAGCTTGATGACGGCGTGGCCGTACTGACCGCGACCGCCGGACTGACGGACGAACTTGCCCTCAGCCTTCTCGACGTCGTGACCAGCGGTCTCGCGGTAGGCAACCTGGGGCTTACCAACGTTAGCGTCAACCTTGAACTCGCGGAGCAGACGATCGACGATGATCTCGAGGTGCAGCTCGCCCATGCCGGCGATGATGGTCTGGCCGGTCTCGTGGTTGGTGGACACCTGGAAGGTCGGGTCCTCCTCGGCGAGCTTGGTCAGAGCCAGGGACATCTTGTCCTGCTCGGCCTTGGTCTTGGGCTCGATGGCAACGTCGATAACGGGCTTAGCGAACTCGATCTTCTCGAGGACGATCTCCTTGCCCTCGGCGCACAGGGTGTCACCGGTGGTGGAGTTCTTGAAGCCGACGCAAGCGACGATGTCGCCGGCGGCAGCGTCGTCACGGTCGATACGCTCGGCGGCGTTCATCTCGAGGATGCGGCCGAGGCGCTCGCGCTGACCGTTGGAAGCGTTAACAACGTAGGAGCCGGACTCGGCGCGGCCGGAGTAAACGCGGACATAGGTGAGCTTACCGACGAACGGGTCGGTCATGATCTTGAAAACCAGGCCAGAGAAGGGCTCGTCGAAGGAAGGATGACGCTGGATCTCCTCGCCGGTGTCCGGATCGGTACCGGTGACGGCCTCAACGTCGAGCGGGCTGGGCAGGTAGTCGACGACAGCGTCGAGCAGCTCCTGAACGCCCTTGTTCTTGTAGGCGGAGCCCACGAAGACGAGGTTGAGCTCATTGGCCAGAACACCCTTGCGCAGAGCAGCCTTGAGCTCCTCGACGGTGAAGTCCTCCTCCATGAGGATCTTCTCCATGAGCTCGTCGTCAAAGCTGGCAGCAGCGTCAAGGAGCTCCTCGCGCTTGGTAGCAGCGATGTCGGCAAACTCAGCCGGGATCTCGTCCATCGGCTCGGGGTAGGTCATACCCTTCTCGTCGGCCTTGAAGTCCCATGCAGTCATGGTGACCAGGTCGATGACGCCCCAGAAGTTGTCCTCGGCGCCCATCGGGACCTGAGCGGCCACGGCGTTAGCGTCGAGACGATCCTTCATGGTCTCGATAGCGTTGAAGAAGTCAGCGCCCACGCGGTCATACTTGTTGATGAAGGCGATGCGGGGGACGTTGAAGGTGGAAGCCTGACGCCAAACGGTCTCAGACTGGGGCTGAACGCCGGCAACGGCGTCGAAGACGGCGACAGCGCCATCGAGGACGCGCAGGCAGCGCTCGACCTCGGCGGTGAAGTCAACGTGGCCCGGGGTGTCGATGATCTGGATGCGGTAGTCCTTACCGTCCTTGTTCCAGAAGCACGTGGTAGCAGCGGAGGTAATGGTTACGCCGCGCTCCTGCTCCTGAACCATCCAGTCCATGGTGGCAGCGCCCTCATGGACCTCACCGATCTTGTGGGTCTTACCGGTGTAGTAAAGAATACGCTCGGTCGTGGTGGTCTTACCGGCATCGATGTGGGCCATGATGCCGATGTTACGGGTATCGGAAAGCTTGTACTTAGGCTTAGCCATGTTAGTTCCTTACCTTAACTTACCAACGATAGTGAGAGAACGCGCGGTTGGCCTCGGCCATCTTGAAGACGTCCTCACGCTTCTTGACGGAAGCGCCCAGGCCGTTGGAAGCGTCGAGGATCTCGTTGGCGAGACGCTCGGCCATAGTCTTCTCCTTGCGAGCGCGGGAGAAGTTGACGATCCAGCGGATACCCAGAGCGGTGGAACGACGGGAGTTGACCTCCATCGGGACCTGATAGGTAGCGCCACCGACACGCTTGGGCTTAACCTCGAGCGTGGGCTTGACGTTGTCCATAGCCTTCTTGAAGGTAGCGAGAGCGTCGCCACCCTCGGACTTCTCGGCAACGATCTCGAAAGCGGTGTAAACGATGCGCTCAGCGGTGGCCTTCTTGCCGTCAAGAAGGACCTTGTTGATGAGCTGAGTCACCAGGCGGTTGTTGTAAACGGCGTCAGGCTGAACCTCACGACGATTAGCTGCTGCACGACGCGGCATGTGAAATCTCCTTAAGTGTCTACCGTGCGGCGCTTAGGCGGCACACGGCGAAAGTATCAAAACGTTATCTGGCTTATTTGGCCTTGGGGCGCTTAGCACCGTACTTGGAACGGGCCTGCATACGGTTCTGGACCGGAGCAGCGTCGTAGGCGCCACGGATGACGTGATAACGGACACCAGGGAGGTCACGGACACGACCGCCGCGGACGAGCACGATGGAGTGCTCCTGCAGGTTGTGGCCCTCACCCGGGATGTAAGCAGTAACTTCGATGCCGTTGACGAGGCGAACACGGGCAACCTTACGAAGAGCCGAGTTCGGCTTCTTGGGGCTCGTGGTGAAGACGCGGGTGCACACGCCGCGCTTCTGGGAGTTGTGCTGCAGAGCAGCGTTCTTGGACTTCTTGGGCACGGAACGACGGCCCTGGCGAACCAGCTGGTTAATAGTAGGCAAAGCGTACTCCTTCTCGAATGATTCCAGCTTTCTGTAAAGTGCAACGGCTTGAATCGAGGGGTCAGCATCCCCCTACGAAACACGCAGTTCGATAGGATACGTGGCGTTAGCTGTGCCGTCAACAGACCACGCCGCCGGGCGTATCCTAAAATGAGCATATTTCCGCAAAGCCTACACAAAAGGAATCCCCTCCTGTGCGCAGGGGCGGATTCCCGGCCCGGGCGGCCGGCGGTTTAAGTTTGCTGCTCTACAGTCCTGACTCGCACGGAGAGCACATTAAGTGCTCTCCGGCTCGTGCGGAACT
>CABQJV010000013.1 GCA_902464565.1 uncultured Collinsella sp. | reverse complement strand
CGTAGCCCGAGACGGTCCCGGGCTGACAATTTCGACTGTAATGGACGTTCTTAAATGACCAGGCGGCAGTTGGGGACACTCCTTGTGCCAGCGTTGCATCGAGTGCTTGGGAAACCGCGACCCGGTTTTTGCCCGAATAGTGGGTCGCATTTTCCGGATGGGGTGGGTTGCGGAAAGTGCGACCCGGAATATTGCTCTGAAACGGGATGCGGTTTCCCTGATGCGCCTCAAACGGAAAGCGCATCCCATTCCGGAGCTCCAAAACGGGATGCGCTTTCTGCGCGGAAGAATTGTCGCAGCTGCGTTAAGCAGTGTCGCTCGTTACTCGCCCAGGATCAGCGCTGCGAGCTCGTCCTGGGTGTCCACCACGTAGTCGGCGCCGGCGGCTTCCAGCTCTGCGCGGCCGCGGAAGCCCCAGCTGACGCCCGCACTCTTAAGGCCGGCGTTGTGACCGGTCAGGATATCGACATTGGAATCGCCCACATAGAGCGTGGTCGACGGATCGGCGCCTAGCTCTTTCATCACATGCAGTGTAACAGGCGCCTCGGGCTTGGGCGGAAACGCATCGACGTGGCCCTGCACCAGCGCAAAGCGCTCGGAACCAAAATACTTCTCGATAAGCGGAGCCGCCGAGACGTGGTCCTTGTTAGTGAGCACGGCAAGTTGCACACCCGCGGCGCGCAAGCGGTCGAGCATCTCGATCGTGCCGGCATAGGGGGCGGTGTGGTCCTCCTTGTGCTCGCCGTAGTAAGCCCTAAACTCGGCAAGCGTCTGCTCAAACATGCGGCCGTCGCCCGCATACTCGGCGGGCATAAAGCGCTCAACCAGCTTGAGCATGCCGTTTCCCACCTTGTAGCGGTACTCGTCGACGGCAAACGTAGGCCAGCCGTGCGTCTCGCAGGTATGGTTGCCGGCGGTCGCCAGGTCCTCGAGCGTGTTGAGGATGGTGCCGTCCAGATCAAAAATCACATGGGAAAAAGCTGCTGCCATGAAAGCTCCCGTCATTGGGTTTCAAAACGCACCCCATGATACTGGGCATGCGTGCCGGGCATGTTTGGAATCTGAATATCTTTAATAGCCCTGAGCCTTTGTCGTTAGCAAATTCTCGGCAGCTGCTCTCCTACGAGCATGTCGAGGATGCGGGTCGAGCCCCAGCCGGTACGTACGCGCACGGCGGGGCGGGTGCCCTCGGCAAGTGGCAGCACGCGACCGATGACGGCGGCATTCTCGCCGTAGCGGGCGGCGCGCATGGCGGCCAGCGCGGCATCGGCTTGCTCGGCAGGCACGACGGCAACCATCTTGCCCTCGTTTGCCACCTGCAGTACATCGTAGCCGAGCATTTCGCAGGCGGCCTGCACGTCGGGACGCACGGGCACGGCATCTTCGTCGACCTCCATGGCAACACCGCTGGCCTGGGCAAACTCGTTGAGTGTGGACGCCAAGCCACCGCGCGTGGGGTCGCGAAAGCAACGCGTGCCGGGCGCTGCGGCCAAAACGTCGGCAATCAGGTGGTTGAGCGGCGCGGCATCGCTTTCGATGGTGCTCGAAAACGCCAGGCCCTCGCGTTGGCTCATGATGGCGATACCGTGGTCGCCCAGTGTACCCGAGACCAGGATGACATCGCCGGGCTGGCAGTCTGCGCCGCTGAGCGCCACGCCCGCGGGTACCTCGCCCACGCCGGCGGTATTGATATAGACGCCGTCGGCCCCGCCGCGCTCGACCACCTTGGTGTCGCCCGTGATTATGGACACGCCCGCCTCGTGCGCCGTCTCGGCCATCGTCTGCACAATCTGGCGGAGCTTATCCATGGGATAGCCCTCTTCAAGGATAAAGCCGCACGACAGGTAGCGCACGTTGGCGCCCGAGGTCGCGACATCGTTAACGGTTCCGCACACGGCGAGGCGGCCGATGTTGCCACCGGGGAAGAACTGCGGCGAGACTACAAAGCTGTCGGTCGACATGGCGATGCGCCCGCTCGCGGGCAGCGCGGCGACGCCGGCATCGTTGCCCGCGAGCAGCTCGGGCGAACCAAAAGCATCTAAAAAGACCTCATCGATGATGCGCTTCATCATCTGTCCGCCGGAGCCGTGGCCCAACAGGACGGTGCTATCGGTGATGCTATGGGACATATCCAAAACTCCAATCGTGGGAGGTGTCAGTGCGCGGGGGCGTTCGGGCTAGACTCGGTAACGGTAGTACGCCGCGCAGCTGCCTTCGGAACTCACCATGCACGGGCCGACGGGGTGCTCGGGCGTACATGCGTGGCCGAACAGCGGGCAGTCGCTTGGTGTGATGGCACCGCGCAGCACGTCGCCGCAGCGGCATCCGCGCGGCTCAACCGTCGGCTCAACGGGCACGTCAAAGCGAACGCGGGCATCAAAGCGCGAGAACTCGGGGCGGATGGAAAGGCCCGAGTTGGCAATCGGCCCCAGCCCGCGCCACGTGGTGTCGCATGGCTCAAACACCTGCTCGACCAGCTGGCGCGCCACGGGGTTGCCGTCTGCGTTGACGCCACGGCGGTAGGCGTTGTCAATCGCCGGCCTGTCCTCGACAACCATCTGGACCAGCATGCAGATGCCCTGCAGGATATCGACCGGTTCAAATCCCGTGACCACGCCCGGGGTATTGAATTCGTCGACCAAAAAGCTAAAGGGCGCCAAGCCCGTGATGGTGGCGACGTGTCCCGGCAGGATAAAGCCGTCGATGGCGGTCTCGGGATCGTTAGCGATGGCGCGCAACGCCGGCGGCGTGGTCTTGTGGGCGCAATAGACCGAGAAGTTCAAAAGCCCGCGCGCTTCGGCCTCCAAGATGGCGGCGGCGATGGTGGGCGTTGTGGTCTCAAAGCCCACGCCCATAAAAATAACCGGGCGATCGGGGTTTTGCTCGGCAATGTCGAGTGCATCGAGCGGGGAGTACACAATGCGAATGTCACGCCCTGCCGCCTTTTGTGCAGCGAGCGAGGTGGACGATCCGGGCACGCGCATCATGTCGCCAAAGGTGGTGATGATGGCGCCGTCTATGTTGGCGAGCGCGATTGCGTGGTCGATGTCGCGGTTGGCGGTGACGCAGACGGGGCAGCCCGGGCCGCTCAGCAGCTTGAGCCCGGCCGGCATAATGGAGCGAAAGCCATAGCGCCCGATGCTCACGGTATGCGTGCCGCAGACTTCCATAAGGTTGATGGTGCGGTCGCCGACAAGCTCATGAATGCGCTCGATGAGCTCGCGAGCCAGCTTGGGATCGCGGAATGCCGAGAAATCGATACCGGAGCGCGCCGGCTGCTCGGGCGCCACTAGTAAGCCTCCGCCGGGTTGGTGGTCAGCTGGTCTTCTTCGACCAGCTCGGACATGGCATTAACAAGCTCGAGCGTTTCCTGTGCTTCCTGCTCGTCGACAATCTGGATGCCAAAGCCGGCGTGTACGAGAATATAGTCGCCAACCTGCGCCGTCGGCACGAGTCGCAGCGACACGGGGCGCTCGATGCCCATCATGTCGACGGTGGCCTTGAGGTCGTCGTCGCGTTTGACTACTTTACCGGGAACGGCAAGGCACATATTGTTCCCCTTTTATACGCTTTGCGCTGGACGGGCGCTCAATAATCCATCAGTTGATGGTAGCGCTCGCGGGCGCTGCAGGCAAACGCGCTACACCTGTGAGACGGCGGCTTGCGGGCTGGCCGAACAGCCTACTGCGATGCAACCTGCGCAAGACGAGCGCTTGCGACTGCCGCCTGACCGTAGGCGATGCAGCCGTCATTGACGGGTACGGTGTGGGGGACAAGGACAGTAAGGCCTGCGCTTTTGAGCTCGCGGGCGAGGAGCTGAAGCAGAAGTCGGTTCATGAAGACGCCGCCCGAGAGCGCGACGGTGTCGATGCCCTCGTGCACGCAGATATCGCTGGCGATGCGCGCCGAGGAGCGCGCGACGGAGACATGGAAATCGAGTGCGAGCCTGTCGGCGGGCGCTCCGGCTTCAATTCCTTCCAAAAGTGCCTCAAAGAGTGCTTTCTGGTCCAGAACATAGGGGCCGTCCAGCCACGATGGGCCAGATGCGAAATAGCCGGCGTTGTTGTCGGGAAAATGGGCGATTTCGTTGTCGAGCGCGCGCCAGGCGGCAGCCTCAAGCTCGATGGCGGGTTCGCCCTCGTAGGTTGCCTTGTCGCAGATGCCCAGAATTGCTGCCGCGGCATCAAAGAGACGCCCCATGCTGCTGGTACGCGGGCTGTTGATGCCGCGCTCGATCATGGTGGCTGTCACGCTGCGCGTTTGTTCGTCGAGGCTGTCCAAAAGCCGAGCGGCACCTGGGTGCTCGAGCAGGCCGAGCTCACTGAGCAGGGCGAAGGCGTTGCGGCGGGCGTCGCGCACGGAGGCCGCCCCACCGGGGAGCGCCCAGGTGCGCAAATGCGCGGCGCGCTCAAAGCCGCCAAGGCTGGCAACAAGAAACTCGCCGCCCCAAATGGTCCCATCGGTGCCGGCGCCGGTGCCGTCAAAGGCGATGCCAAGGACGCGCGCGTCGGTTGTAAGCTGGCTCGCGGCGATGGCCTCGGCCATTACGCTCGCGATATGCGCATGATGGTGCTGCACCTCGACGAGCGGCAGATTGCATTTTCGCGCCTGCTCGCGCGCCCACTGGCCCGATAGATAGCTGGGGTGTAAATCGCAGGCCAAGGCGGCGGGCGCCAAATCAAAGAGATCTTCCAAGCGCGTGCGCGCAGCGTTCCAGGCATCGAAGGTCCCGCCGTTTTCAACATCGCCGATATGCTGCGACACAAAACAGGTTGCCTCGCCGTTCGTCCCTTCACGCGTGAGCGCAATCGTGGCCTTTTGTTGTGGCCCGCAGGCGAGCACGCAGGACGGAGCGCGGTCGAGCGCCGGCAACGGCAGCGGCTGGGGTGCATATCCGCGAGCGCGGCGAACGGGCATAACGGCGCCGTTGACCACGCGCACCACGGAATCGTCATAGCGCGAGAGAATCGCGCGATCGTTGCCGAGCAACGCGTCGGCGATGCCGGCGGCAACGAGGTGTTCCCAGGCAAGATCGTCATCGGTCTCGATGGGTTCTTCGCTCAGGTTGCCGCTGGTCATGACGAGCGCGTGCATACCGTGCGACGCGGCAGCTGCAAGCAGAAGATGCTGAAGCGGGGTGTAGGGGAGCATAACGCCAAGCTCGGGCAGGTCGCGCGCGACGGACGGTGCGAGTACGAGGGCGTCGGAAGAATCGCCGTCGTTCCCGCAAACAGCCCGCCGGCGCAGCAGCACGATGGGGCGGATACTGCCGGCGAGCAGATTGCGTTCAGCATCGTCGATATAGCACAGGCGCCCGGCATCGGCAAGACTGCGAACCATGACGGCAAGTGGTTTGTTGCTGCGGCGTTTGCGACGGCGCAACTCGGCCACCGCCTGCTCGTTGGCAGCGTCACAGGCTAGATGGAATCCGCCCAGGCCCTTGATGGCGACGATGCCACCGCTGGCCAGCAGCTCAACACAGCGCTCGATGATAGCGTCGCTGGCCTCGCGTGTGGTGCCGACGGCCGGTGTCGCGGACGAATTCCCGCACGCATCGCCGTTCACAGCCTCGCGCCACGTAATATGTGGCCCGCAATCAAAGCAGGCATCGGGCTGTGCGTGAAAGCGACGGTCGAGCGGATCGGCATACTCTGCGGCGCAGGCGGGGCACATGGGGAAACGGTCCATCGAGGTAGCCGCTCGATCGTAAGGCAGCGAGCGGATGATGGTAAAGCGTGGGCCGCAGTTGGTGCAGTTGATAAAGGGGTAGTGATAGCGTCGGTCGGCGGGATCGAACAACTCGCGCAGACAATCGTCGCAGGTGGCGATATCGGGCGAGACGAGCGTCGTGTGCGCGGTCTGGTCCTGCGACGCCACAATGTGAAAGCCCTGCTCATCGGCAGTGCTCCAGCCGCCAGGCTCCAAATCCGCAATATCGACTCGCTCAACGCGGGCCGCCGCGGGCGCATGCTCAGAAAGCGCGGCAACAAAAGCATCGAGCGCATCGGCCAAAGCGTGCGCCTCGATATGCACGCCGTCGCCCGCGTTGAGCACCCAGCCGCAAATGCCGTGCGCCATGGCCTCGCGATACACAAACGGTCGCATGCCGACGCCCTGCACAATGCCCGTTACATGGATATGCGCATGTCGCATGCGACCCTCCTTCGTTGAAATGTGTGCTGTTACAGCCCCAGGCTCTGCTTGGTGGCGGCGCACGTGAGCTCGCCGTGCTTAACGCCGCGCAGGCCCAGCAGGCGGTCGGCTAGTTCGTAGACGCGCTCGCCGCGACCCTTGAGTGCCAGGATTTCCAAGCAGTTGTGGTGATCCAAATGCACGTGCATCGTCGATACGATCTCGTCGGTGTAGTCGTGCTGCACTTCGTCCAGACGGCGCGTCAGGTCACCGGTATGGTGGTCGTAGATCATGGTGAGCGACCCGATAACGTGCTCATCGGGCGTGCGCATCTGCTCCTTGGCGATCGAGGCGCGAATCAGGTCGCGCACGGCCTCGGATCGGTTGGCCACGTCGCCGCGGCGTGCGATCTGCTTGTCAAAACGGCGCAGCAGGTCGTCGGGTGCGGTAACCGAAAAACGGACCAGCTCGGAGCCGGAGCCACTACAGTGGCAGCCCGCGTCACCGTCCGCCCCGTGCGGATGCTCGTGCTCGTACCCGCAGCCGTGCTCGTGTTCGGCCACCTTACACCAGCTTCACGGAGCCGACGGAGTTGTGGTCGGCCTCGATGGCTTCCTCGTAGCCCTCGAGTGCGTCGTGGGCCTCGTGCAGCGCGGCCATGGCGGCCTCGAGCTTGGCGCCGATGCGCTCCATGTCAAAATTCTCGGTCGCATGCAGCAGCTGATGGCTCCACTCGTGAGCGAGCTCGATGGTGTCGTCGACCTGCTTGACGCTCATGGCAAGCTGGCTCATGTTCATTCCAACATCATGCATGGGAAATCTCCTTTTGTATGGGGCAGTTCAGTGGTTCAGATTTTACTACGCCCGCTCTGCGCGCAGCTGCATAAGAAAACGGGTACGAGTCTGTGCGACCCGCACCCGTTCACTGGGGGCTGTTTGTGACTACCATACTATCCGTGGTTGCACTCGGTGCATCCAGAAGTCCGGCGAGCGGTGCAAAAGCGCTCATAGACGGCGGGTAAGTAACAAGCGTATTACAGATGCTTTTCCAGCAGCGCCTGCAGCCTCGCCTTGGGCAGAGCGCCAACTGAGCGGTCAATCTCCTCGCCGTTCTTAAACACAATCAGCGTGGGGATGCTCATGACGCCATACTTCATGGCCAGGTCCTGGTTGTCGTCGACGTTGCATTTGGCAACGGCAAGCTTGCCCGCCAGCTCATCGGCAACCTCGTCAACGATGGGCGAGAGGGAT
Source organism: uncultured Collinsella sp. (assembly GCA_902464565.1). Lineage (GTDB taxonomy): Bacteria > Actinomycetota > Coriobacteriia > Coriobacteriales > Coriobacteriaceae > Collinsella. The sequence goes on along the minus strand of CABQJV010000013.1, from coordinate 42,503 downwards.
CGACAGGGCCCGCACCACGGTGCCCAAAAATCGACCAGCACGGGCAGGCTGTCGTTAACGATGGAATCGAAGTTCTCGGGAGTAATCTGATTAATGTCAGCCATGGTGACCTCCATAATGCGACGCGGCTTGGCCGCGTAAAACTCAGTACGACCGTGCTTATACCCAGCCGCCCGCAAAGCAACCACTCGCGGGCAGCTCTTTTATATAATGGTGGGCACGCAAACGATTGGAGGGCGCATGTCCACGTCACAAAGCCAGAAAAAAGAAGCCATCGCCCAGGCGGCCGAGCAGGAGCTCACATCGCTTGCGGTTCGTGGCGTGCGTATCGCGGGCAACGCGTGCTCGCCGATCGTGCTGGTCAAAGGCGATTTGGACGAGGCCGAGCGTTCGGGTGGCGAGCTTGCCGCCGGCCCGGATGGCGCGGCGTTGCGCAAGGCGCTTGGGGCCATCGGCTACGCGCCCGAGGATTTTTGCGTGCTGGCAAGCGTCGCCGGCGTGGGTGACGGAGCGGTCGCGGTGGGCGAGACTCTGCCGTGCGAGCTGTTCCGTGAGGCGCTTGAGGCTTTGGACCCCGAGGCGGTTCTGCTGCTGGACGATCGCGCGGCCGATACCATGCGCGAGACCTATGCCGACATGCTTGTGGCAATCGACGACTTCGATACCGCTATGCTCAAGCCCGGCTTGGTCGCTCATGTGCAGGGCCGCCGCGTGCTCGCACTCGACGGTTTTGAGGCGGCGCTCACTGACAAAGCCGCCAAGCAGCGCATGTGGGCCTACATCAAGCAGCTGACCCCGGCGGCCGCTCCGCTGTAGCGGATTGGCGCCGGTGAGCGATTGCCTGGCGGGCAAGATACGCCGCGAGATCGGCGCCGCACTTCTACATCACAGCGCGCAGCTCAAACCGATCGCCGTTAATGCGGAACTGACAGTTGCCGTTCATGCGCTCCACGGCAAGTTTGATGCTCTTGGTGCCAAAGCCGTGGCCCGCATGCCGGGTCACGGGCATGCCGTCGACCATGCGCGGCGCGCGGTCAAACGTGTTGGAAACTAACAGCAGCAGCTGGCCGTCCTCTAATCGCAGGTCAAAGTCGACGAATCGCTTTCCCTGGGGCGCGGCGCTCGCGGCGGTGATAGCGTTTTCCAAGGCATTTGAGAGCACGCTAAACAGGTCGGCGTCACCTACGTGGATGGTTTCGGGTACGGCGGCGCGCAGGTTGGCGGTAATGCCGTTTCTATTGATATCCGAGTTAAATGACGAAAGCGCGATGTTTACGGTCTCGTTGGCGCAGAAGCGGCGTACGGCGGTGCGATCGCCGGCTTCGCAGAGTTCATCGATGCGTTTGAGCGCCTCGTCGGTGTGGCCCTCCTCAATTAAAGCGGCCAGGCCGCGTAGGAAGTGGCGCATATCGTGGCGAAGAATCGACAGCTCGCGCCCAGATTGACGCCAAGCCTCGAGCTCTTTGATGGCGGCGCTGTCGCGGGTTTCGAGCATCCAGCGCTCTCGCTCGGCGGTTTCCTTTTCTTCGTATTCGCGCAGGTAAACGGCAAGAAACATAAGATAGAAGGCACAGAGCGCAAATGCCAAAAACTCAACCGTTACCACCGAGCCCGAGTGGAACAGCGTGGTGTAGACGTTGGTGGCATAGTCAAAGACGTAATAGACGAGCGGCAGGATTAAAAGGATGCCCAGCTCGGTGGTGCTTTTAATCGCCAAGCGTGGACCGATGTCGCCGGCCCAATGCAACAGGACGGCAAAGACGGCGAGTGTGGTCGCGATGCGCGCCAGATAGTACGCGATCTGCGAATCGGTTGCGGCAAAGGCGGCGATGCCCATCCAATTGCTGAACTGGCAGCTCAGATAAGCACTCGTAATGCCGAGCGCGGCAAGCAGCGGGCTCAGGCGGTAGCGCGCGCACAAATAGATGACGAGCGGCAAATGCACGACGAGCGGATATACCTGGCGGGCAAAAAGCTCTCCGCCGACGGCATTGGCGAGGCCAAATGCGCATCCGGTTACGGCACCGACCAGCACCAGTTCAAGCGCATGACGCCGGTTGATCTCGATACCGCACAGCGCCGCCGAGGCAAAGACGCCAAAGAGTAGCGTTGTGGCGTGGTGGATTGCCCAAAGGACCATTTCGGCCGTTGCGGGCATTAGCGCCTCCCGCCCTCGAAACGCACCGCAAAGTAGGCGTCTTGGAACCCCTGCTTGCTGCTGCGCGACAGTGGAATGCACGCGCCGGAGCGCATGACGATGTCCGTGCGATCGAAGTGGTCGATGTTGCGCAAGTTGACCTGGTAACTACGGTGGCATTTAAAGAAGGTGGCATTTTGCGCCAAACGGTCCTCGACGCTGCGGAACGACTCGAGTGCCTCGATGTCGCGTCCGTCGCGCAGGTGGAAGACCACGTGCTTGTTGCGCGCCTCGGCATATTCGATGTCGGACAGGCGCAGGGCGTGGTAGCCAAAGGAAGTTTTGATCACGAGCTCGTCGGTTGCCGCCGGGCGCATGCTCGAAAGCTCGTTAAGTAACTGCGCCAGGCGTTCGTAAGTCACGGGCTTGAGCAGATAGTCGAAAGCACGGACCTCGTAGGACTCCAGTGCGAACTCGGGCGACGAGGTGAGGAACACCAGGCGCACGGCGGTATCGGCCTGGCGCAATTCGCGCGCGGTGTCCATGCCGTTGACGAGCGGCATGATCATGTCGAGCAGAATGATGTCGGCGCGCGATGCGGCATGGCGGGCCAGCAGGTCCTCGCCGCGCGTGACGAGCGCAACATCGACCGCCGTGCCCGTCTCAGTCGACCAACGGTCGATCATCCGGTGCAGTCTATCTAGAAAAGCGACATCATCGTCGCAGGCAATAATCTTGAGCATTCGGCCCCCTTAAGTAGTTCGATTTTGCCACATCGGGTACGCGCCGCTTGCGGGGGTGCGGACCGTTTGCGCCCCACGGCGTGCAACTCGCGCCAAGCGGTATTGCGGTGGCGAAAGATGCCTCCTGCGCCATCGAGAGCTCAGCTATCCTCAGCTTGCCAGTTCGAAAATGGACCTGCCACATGATTGAATCTTTATTTCAACTTTACACCTAGGTTTACAGCTGTCTTGTCAGCTGTAAACCTAGGTGTCATACTAAAGCCCCAAGATTCGCCAAAAGAGAGGGGCCTTGATGGCACAGAGCGCGAACATGGATGCGTCGGAGCTTGCACGCGATATCGCGGCCGGCCTAGCATCGGCAACGACGGCAACGGAGCGCGCGGCACTGGTGCCCGCAGAGCTCGTCGAGGCCATTCAGCAACTAAAAACCCAACGTGACGCGGTGATCCTGGCGCACTACTATGTGGCGCCTGAGGTCCAAGCCGCTGCCGATTACGTCGGCGACAGCTTCTACCTGGCAAAGCTCGCCAAGAGTCTGCCGCAGCAGACCATCGTGCTGTGCGGCGTGGAGTTTATGGGCGAGAGCGCCAAGCTGCTCAATCCCACTAAGACCGTGCTGCTGCCCGAGCCGGGCGCGGACTGTCCCATGGCGCACATGGTCAAGCGCGAGACGGTCGACGCGGCGCGCGCCGAGTACGGCGACGACCTGGCTGTCGTCTGCTACGTCAACTCCACGGTCGAGATCAAGAGCTGGAGCGACGTGTGCGTCACCAGCTCCAACGCCGTCAAGATCGTGTCCGAGCTGCCGCAGCAGCATATCCTGTTCATTCCCGACCAAAACCTCGGTCGCTTCGTAGCCGAGCAGGTGCCGCAAAAGCACGTCATCCTCAACAACGGCTACTGCCCGCGCCATCACATCATCACCGTCGAGCAGATCGTCGACGCGACGGAGGCCCACCCCGACGCGCTCGTGCTGGCGCATCCTGAGTGCAAGGCCGACGTCCTGGCCGAGGCTGACTACATCGGCTCTACTGCCGGCATCATCAAGTATGCCGAGGAGTCCGACGCGAGCGAGTTCATTATCGTGACGGTCCGCGGCGTGCTCTACGAGCTCGAGCGCCGCTGCCAGGGCACCGGCAAAAAGTTCTACTTCCCCGCGGTGCAGCCCACCTGCGTCAACATGGATCTCATCACGCTCGAAAAGCTCGTGCGCTGCCTGGAGACGGGCGAGGGCGAGGTGCAGATCGGCGTCTCGGACGAGGCTGCCGACCAGGCAAAACTTACGCTCGACCGTATGCTCGAGTACGCAGCGCGCTAGAACAATGTGGCATGAGGGACGGTTCCTTATGTCACATTACAAAGGAGAGGATTCCTGTGGAAACCAAGCAATACCCCGATATGGAGTGCGACGTCGTCATTGCCGGCTGCGGCGTGGCGGGCCTGTACGCAGCTCTCAACCTGCCGACGAGCACGCGCGTGATTATGCTTTCCAAGGGTGCTGTCGACGAGTGCGATTCGATGCTCGCGCAGGGCGGCATCTGCGTACTGCCCGAAGGCTCGGACTACGATGCCTTCTTTGAGGACACCATGCACGCCGGCCACTACGAGAACCGCCGCGAGAGCGTCGACATCATGATTCGCTCGAGCCGCTCGGTCATCAACGACTTGCTAGCGATGGGCGTGGACTTTGAGCGCAAGGCCGACGGCAGCCTCGACTTTACCCGTGAGGGCGCGCACAGCCGCCCACGCATTGCCTTCCATGCCGATATTACGGGCAAGGAGATCACGACCAAGCTGCTCCAGGCCGTTCGCAAGCTGGACAACGTGCAGATTTTGGAGCACGTGGCCATGACCGACATCCTGACGGGCGAGCGTGATGGCGTTACGGTGTGCACCGGCGTCGTTGCCGTTCCCGTGGACGAGGACAACTCGGTTCGTCCCGCCGACGAGCTGGCAAACGCCGCCGAGGGCGTGCATGCCGGCGAGCCGTTTAAGATTCATGCCCGCCACACGCTGTGGGCGACGGGTGGCATCGGCGGCGTGTACGATCACTCCACCAACTATCCGCAGCTCACCGGCGACGCCTGCTACATCGCGCAGGAGCACGGCATTACGATGGAGCATCTGGACTACGTGCAGATTCACCCGACGGGACTGTTCTCGCCGCAGCCGGGCCGCACCTTCTTGATCAGCGAGAGCTGCCGCGGCGAGGGCGCGATTTTGCTCAATGCCGCCGGCGAGCGCTTTACCGACGAGCTTCAGCCGCGCGATGTGGTCGCCGCCGCTATTCGCGAGCAGATGAAGCAGGACGGTACCGAGCACGAGTGGCTGAGCTTTGCCCCCGTCGAGCGCGACGTGGTGACCGGGCATTTTGCCAACATTCGCGCGCGCTGCCTTGAGGACGGCCGCGACATCTTGGACGAGCCCATCCCCGTTACGCCCACGCAGCACTACTTTATGGGCGGCGTATGGGTCGATAAGGACGGCCGCACTTCGATGCCCGAGCTCTACGCCGCGGGCGAGACGGCTTGCAACGGCGTTCACGGCAAGAACCGCCTTGCATCAAACAGCCTGCTCGAGGCGCTGGTCTGGGGTCGTCGCGCCGCGTGGTACATGCGTACCGGCGAGTCGCTGGCCGTGGAGCAGGCGGGCGATCCCGCGCTCGATGGCCGTCATCGCGCCCTGGGCGCCGACCCTCTGGCAATCGATGATTTGGCCCGTGCCGCCGGCACGCAGGCCGTGGAGGAGTAGACCATGAATCCCATTACCATGAAGCTCGTCGTCGATGATCTGATTCTGCAGGCTCTGCGCGAGGACATTACGTTTGAGGACGTGAGCACGGCGAGCGTGTGTCCCACGGCGCGTCCCGCCACGGTGGAGCTTATCGCCAAAGCCGATGGCATCATCGCCGGCTTGGATGTGTTTGCCCGCACCTTTGAGCTGCTGGATTCGCAGAGCTCGGTTCTGCTCGACGTTGCCGATGGCGACGAGGTGCACGCCGGCGACCATGTGGGTCAGGTGCGCGGCGATGCGCGCGTGCTGCTTTCGGGTGAGCGCGTGGCGCTCAACTACCTGCAGCGCATGAGCGGTATCGCTACCTACACGCACAGCATGGCCGCGGCGCTCGAGGGCACCAAGACCGTGCTCGTCGACACGCGCAAGACCACGCCGGGCATGCGCGTGTTTGAGAAGGCGGCGGTTGAAATCGGCGGCGGCAGCAACCACCGCTACAACCTGTCGACGGCCGTCATGCTCAAGGACAACCACATCGATGCCGCCGGTGGCGTGACGCGCGCGATCGAGATGGCGCGCGCCCATGCGTCGTTTACCACGACGGTCGAGATTGAGTGCGAGAATCTGGACATGGTGCGCGAGGCCGTGGAGGCCGGCGCCGACATCATCATGTTCGACAACATGACCCACGACGATATGGCTGCCGCCATTGAGCTTATCGCCGGCCGCGCCAAGACCGAGTGCTCGGGCAACGTGGACGCCGACAATATTCGCGCGCTCGCCGACCTGGGCGTTGACTTTATTAGCTCGGGGGCGCTGACGCACTCTGCGCCGATTCTCGACCTCTCGCTCAAGCACCTGCGTCTGCTGGACGGTAAATAATGGACGCCCGCGAGCGTCGCCGTGCCATCATGGCCGTGCTCGAGGGAGCCAAGGGACCCGTATCGGGCAGCGCGCTTGCCCACGAGGTGGGTGTGAGCCGCCAGGTCGTGGTGCAGGACATCGCCCTGCTGCGCGCCGATGGGCACGATATCGTGGCGACCAACCGCGGCTACGTGCTGCAGGAAGCCGCGAGCAGCCCCGCCGTGCCCACGCGTCTTGTTAAGGTGCGCCACAGCGTGGAGCAGGCGGGCGATGAGCTCACGAGTATCGTCGACGCCGGCGGCGCCGTGCTCAACGTGATCGTCAATCACCGCGTGTACGGTAAGATTACGGCCGACCTGGACATCCGCAATCGTCGCGATGTCGAGCGCTATCTGCGCGATATCGAGAGTGGCAAGAGCTTTCCGCTGCTAACGGTGACGAGCGGCTATCACTTCCATCGCATTGCGGCGGAGGACGAACAGACCCTCGACGAGATCGAGGCGATGCTCAAGGAAAAAGGCTACCTAGCAGACCTGATGCCCTACGAAGACGATTTGTCCTAGTCGACGCCGCATCTATAAGTTGCGGTGAAATAGTTCCTAAAATCGGCATCCAAGACATAATACAGGAACTATTCCACCGCAACTGCCAAGGGTCCCGCTCCAAATTAGCTGCCCACATATGCAAAAGGAGGCCTCCGCGGCGATGCGGAAGCCTCCTTTTTTGTGCACGGTGTACTTTTGAGTGTGCAAGTGGGGGAGTTGTTACTCCTCGACGATCTCGGTGATCGCGCCAGCGGGGCAAGCGTCCTGGCAAGCGCCACAGGCGACGCAGGAGTCCTCGTCAGCGACGGTAGCGACGTCCTGGAGCTCCAGAACGCCAGCGGGGCAGGAGTCGACGCAAACGCCACAAGCGATGCACTCGTCGGCATCAATTACGGGATGAGCCATGGTAGTTTCCTCTCTGTTGACCGACGCTACAGGCGATGCGCGCCGGTTTGATTCGGGCAAAAACATACCACGGGAGCGACCGTTTGCAATACCCTCTGGCCGGCATCTTCATACCGTTCGCCGAGTATGCCAAGGTTTACTAAAAAACGCGCAGGTGGGGCCGTTGAGCTGCATAAATGTTAGCTAAAGGTGACTTGAAATATAGGGCGATTGAGCGTGCTTGCGGAAACCGCATCCCATTATTTTGTCGAAAAACGGGTTGCAGTTTCCGGTTAGGCCCGCTAGCGGAAAATGCGACCCGGAATCCACGCTCAAACCGGGATGAGCTTTCCGCAAGACGGCCCCCAGGCACCCTCGGACCCAAACCTCAGCCATCTCTACATAGATCTCGATAGATTTGCCGAGAACTCCAACAACGCGTTTACCTGCGCATTTAAGAACCTAAACTCTCAGCAATAAGAAATCTTATATGAATTGACTTAGATTTTGTATATTCCGGCCCATAAGGGGATACACTACATCCTGAAAGACAAGCCGAAACACCGCGCGGCAGACCGCCGAGTCGGTGCAAACGCACAAGAGAGAGGGAATTTCTAATGGGCAAGATTCTTGGTATCGACCTTGGTACTACTAACTCCGCAATGGCCGTTCTCGAGGGCGGTTCTCCGACCATTATCGTGAACGCCGAGGGCGACCGCACCACCCCGTCCGTTGTGGGCTTCCGTGCCGACGGCGACCGCGTCGTTGGTAAGGCCGCTAAGAACCAGGCTGTCACCAACCCCAAGAACACCGTGTTCTCCATCAAGCGCTTCATGGGCCGCAAGTACTCCGAGTGCACCTCCGAGATCAAGACCGTGCCGTATGAGGTCAAGGAGGGCCAGGGTGGCCGTGCCGTCGTCGACATCGAGGGCAAGGATTACACCGCCGAGCAGGTGAGCGCCATGACGCTCGCAAAGATGAAGGCCGACGCCGAGAAGTATCTGGGCGAGACCGTCACCGACGCCGTCATCACCGTCCCGGCCTACTTCAACGACGCCCAGCGTCAGGCCACCAAGGACGCCGGTAAGATCGCCGGCCTCAACGTTAAGCGTATCGTCAACGAGCCGACCGCTGCTGCTCTTGCCTATGGCTTGGACAAGCAGGGCACCGACCAGCGCATCCTGGTCTTCGACCTGGGCGGCGGCACCTTCGACGTCTCCATCCTCGACCTCGCCGACGGCGTGTTTGAGGTTCTGTCCACCTCGGGCGACAACCACCTGGGCGGCGACGACTGGGATCAGCGCGTCATCGATTGGATGGCCGATAAGTTCCAGCAGGAGAACGGTGTCGACTTGCGTCAGGACCCCATGGCCCTGCAGCGTCTGAAGGAGGCCGCCGAGAACGCCAAGAAGGAGCTCTCCGCCGCCCAGCAGACCACCATCAACCTGCCGTTCATTACCATGAACCAGTCCGGCCCGCTGCACCTCAACTACACGCTGACCCGCGCCGAGTTCGAGAAGATCACCCGCGACCTGCTCGAGCGCTGCAAGCAGCCTGTTACCAACGCCCTGCGCGACGCCAAGCTTAAGCTCTCCGATCTGACCGAGGTCATCCTCGTCGGCGGCTCCACCCGTATGCCCGCCGTCCAGGAGCTCGTCAAGACCATGACCGGCAAGCAGCCCAACATGTCCGTGAACCCCGACGAGGTCGTTGCCGACGGCGCTGCCGTCCAGGGCGGCGTGCTCACCGGCGACGTCGAGGGCATCCTGCTGCTCGACGTTACCCCGCTGTCGCTGGGTGTCGAGACCATGGGCGGCATCATGACCAAGATGATCGACCGCAACACCACGATCCCGACTTCCAAGACCGAGGTCTACTCCACCGCTGCCGACAACCAGACCAGCGTCGAGATCAACGTGCTCCAGGGCGAGCGCGAGCTTGCCCGCGACAACAAGTCGCTCGGTAAGTTCCAGCTGACCGGCATCCCGGCTGCCCGCCGCGGCGTGCCGCAGATCGAGGTCACCTTCGACATCGACGCCAACGGCATCGTCAAGGTCTCCGCTAAGGACAAGGGTACCGGCAAGGAGCAGCAGATCACCATTTCCGGCTCCACCGCGCTTTCCGACGACGAAGTCGATCGTATGGTCAAGGACGCCGAGGCTCATGCCGAGGAGGACAAGAAGCAGAAGGAAGAGGTCGAGGTCCGCAACCAGACCGACAGCCTGTGCTACTCCACCGAGCAGACCCTCAACGAGCTGGGCGACAAGGTTTCCGCTGACGTGAAGTCCAAGGCCGAGGCCGCTATCGCCGACGCCAAGAAGGCGCTCGAGGGCTCTGATGTCGAGGCCATCAAAGCCGCCGGCGAGTCCCTGCAGTCTGTGGCCTACGAGCTGGCCCAGGTTGTCTACGCCGACGCTCAGCAGCAGACCGACGGTGCCGCCGGTGCCCAGCCTGCCGACGATGACGTTGTCGACGCCGACTACGAGGTTGTGGACGACGAGGACAAGTAATCATGTCCGCCCGTAAAGCTCGCACGGAGGCGGCTGCCGCTGGCGCCGCCCCCGTTGACTCTGAGGAGAAGGACGTGAAGATTCCCGTAGAGGCCGCAGACGTTACCGAGGCCAACGAGGCCCCGGCCGCCGAGGCTGCCGAGAACCAGGTAGAGGATTCCAACAAGGAGGCGACGATGACCGAGGACGAGATGGTGGAAGCCGCTATCCGCGCCGGTGAGGAAGCCGCCGACAACGACTTTAAGCTCAAGTTCGAGCAGGCCCAAAAGGAGCTTGCCGACGTGCGCAATGAGCTCGATGCTGCGGCAGAGGCTCAGAAGGCCGCCGAGGACAAGGCGAAGGACGCTACCGAGCGCACCGCTCGTCTGCAGGCCGACTGGGAGAACTTCCGTCGCCGTACTGCCAACGAGCGCATCGCCGAGCGCGAGCGCGCGACCGAGAAGCTTGTCACCGCGCTGTTGCCGGTGATCGACGATATCGAGCGCGCGATCGACCATGCCCGCAGCCAAGAGCTTTCCGACGACTTTAAGCAGTTCGTCGACGGCGTCGACGCGGTGCATGCCAAGCTGCTTGATGTGTTTGCGCACGAGGGCGTTGAGCCCATCGACCCCAAGGGCGAGGCGTTCGATCCGCTCGAGCACCAGGCTGTGGGCCGCGTCGAGGACGCATCGCAGTACGACGAGACCGTCAACGACGTGTACCAGAAGGGCTACCGCATGGCGGATCGCATCCTGCGTTCCGCCATGGTGACGGTGACCTACGGTGGCGAGAAGCGCCCCGCACCGGAGCCCGAAGCGGCGCCCGAGGATGCTACGGCCGATACGGCCGAGAGCACCGAGGAGTAATTGAGAAGGGCCCCGGGGCAACACCCGGGGCCCTTTCTGGCCAAGTGCCATATGACAGCATGAGCCGCCGTCCGCAGGGGCGGCGGATGTAACAGGAGAGGAGCTACGATGGCTGCAGGCAAAACCTTCTATGACATCCTGGGCGTATCCAAGAGCGCCTCCGACAAAGAGATCAAGAGCGCGTTTCGCAAGCTCGCGCAAAAATATCACCCCGATGCCGGCGGCGACGAGGCCAAGTTCAAGGAGATCAGCGAGGCCTACGAGACGCTTTCGGACGAGAAGAAGCGCAAAGAGTACGACCAGATGCTCATGTTTGGCGGCATGCCGGGCGCGGGCGGCGCGTATAGCGGTGGCTACGGCGCCGGTGCCGGCGCGAGCGGCTGGGGCGATATCTTCGACAGCATCTTTAGCGGCAACGGCGCCTGGGGCAGCGATTGGGGCTCGGGCTTTGCCGGGGCCGCGGGCGCTGCCGGTGCCGGTGCGGGCCGCAACCGCGCGCGCAAGGGCGGCGACCTGTCGCTGACTGTCGACGTGACGGCCGAGGACGCGTTTCGCGGCGTGACACACAAGGTCACTTACCGCATTCCCTCGACGGGCGAGCAGCAGACCATCACGGTTTCGGTGCCTGCGGGCGCGGTCGATGGCGGCAAGCTGCGCTACAAGCGTCGCGGCGAGTATGGCGTTGCCGGCGGCGAGCGCGGCGACCTGGTCGTGACCACGCATGTGGAGGAGCACCCGCTGTTTAAGCGCAAGGGCGCCGATGTGACCATGGAGGTACCGGTCTCGGTCTACGAGGCGGCGCTCGGCTGCACGGTGGACGTGCCCACGCCCGGCGGCGCGACGGTTCGTCTGAAGGTGCCCGCTGGCACCCAGACGGGCAAGAAGTTCCGCTTTAAAGAGATGGGGGCGCCCGACGTTAAGCACCGTGGCCGTACGGGTGCGCTGCTCGTCGAGATCAAGGTGCAGGTTCCCACGAACCTGTCCGATGACGAGCGCGATGCCATGACCAAGCTGCGCGAGGCTGACACGCGCGACTATCGCGAGAAGGTCAACCGTTACAAGGCGACGTACTAGGGCGGTCGTGGCGCACACCCGCGCCCGCGGGCTTATGATGGACGATAACGAGACGGAAAGGGGTCAGGTAGCATGGCCGAGGACAATAGGAATAAACCGCTGTACATGATCAGCGTGGCGGCCGAGTTGACCGGCATGCATCCGCAGACTCTGCGCGTCTACGAGTCCAAGGGCCTGGTGAACCCCCAGCGCTCGGGCGGCAACACGCGTCTGTATTCGCGTGCCGATATCGAGCGCCTGGAGCTTATCAACCAGCTGACCGACGAGGGCATCAACCTTGCCGGCGTGGTGCGCATCCTCGATATGAAGGAGCGTGCCGAGGAGCGCGAGCGCGAGAACGAAAAGCTCCGCGCCCGCGTACGCCAGCTCGAGGACGAGCTGCACGAGTACAAGATGCAAAAGAAGATCACCGCCCTGGCCCCGCGCGACGGCTCAGTTAACCCCGAGCAAGTCATGCGCAAGCTGCTGGGCGCCGGCGGGGATCTGTAGGTTACGCCGTTCTGCCGAACGGCGTAACGGCTCGACGCTGCGCGACGTCCAGAGCGACAATTTGTCATTCAAAAGGCAAGGCATGACCAGAAGGTCTATGCCTTGCCTTTTTCATGCCAACTTGTTCGCTCTGGACGTCGCTCGCTGTCCGTCCTCAACCTGCGACGTCGCTTTGGCTGGCACTTGGGGACGTTCCTTTTGTGCCGGCACTTTGGGACACTCCTTGTCAGGAGAGTGATGCAAGGGGCTCGTCCTTTACTTTACTGAGATAAAGTGAACGCGCAGATTCGTAACCCACTCGCAACCGTTCTATGGCACGATATTGAACGAATGTATGCTATGCGCCCAAATCTCTTGGGCAGAGTGGGAGACAGTATGGTCAAGCTGTACGAGGACGGCATCTACCTGCGCGGCGGCAGCGAGGTTGTGCCTGCGGTCGAGGCTGCCGAGCGCGGTATTAAGCAGACGCCCGAGGATGCCAAGCGCGGCACCATCGCGTATTCGATCCTTCAAGCACACAACACGTCCGGCGACCCCGAGGCGCTCAAGATTCGCTTCGACGCCATGGCGAGCCACGACATCACCTTTGTCGGCATCATCCAGACGGCGCGCGCCTCGGGCATGGAGCAGTTCCCGCTGCCCTACGTGCTCACCAACTGCCATAACTCGCTGTGCGCCGTGGGCGGCACCATCAACGAGGACGACCACGTCTTTGGCCTTTCTGCGGCCAAGAAGTACGGCGGCATCTTCGTTCCGCCGCACATCGCCGTCATCCACTCCTTTATGCGTGAGAACTTCGCCGGTTGCGGCAAGATGATTCTGGGTTCCGACTCGCACACCCGCTACGGCGCTCTGGGCACCATGGCCGTTGGCGAGGGCGGCGGCGAGCTGGCAAAGCAGCTGCTGTGTGACACCTACGATGTCGCCTATCCCGGCGTCGTGGCCATCTACCTCACGGGTGCCCCGCGTCCCGGCGTCGGCCCGCACGATGTGGCGCTCGCCATCATCAAGGCAGTCTTTGCCAAGGGCTACGTTAAGAACAAGGTCATGGAGTTTGTGGGCCCCGGCATCGCGAGCATGACGACCGACTACCGCAACGGCGTCGATGTCATGACCACCGAGACCACCTGCCTGTCGAGCATCTGGGCCACCGACGAGGACACGCACGCGTTTTTGACCATGCACGGCCGCGGCGAGGACTACCGCGAGCTCAAGCCCGCCGATGTTGCCTACTACGACGGCTGCGTCGAAGTCGATCTGTCGAGCATCAAGCCCATGATCGCGCTGCCGTTCCATCCTTCCAACGGCTTTGAGATCGACGAGCTCAACGAGAACCTCGAGGACATCCTGCACGAGGTGGAGCTTGAGGCCGCCAAGATCGGCGAGGGCAAGACGCACTTTAGTCTGCTCGACAAGATCGTCGACGGCAAGCTGCGCGTGCAGCAGGGCGTTATCGCCGGCTGCTCGGGCGGCAACTACGACTCCGTGGTCCAGGCTGCTCGCGTGCTCAGGGGCGCTAACACCGGCTGCGGCGAGTTCTCGCTGTCGGTCTATCCCACGAGCCAGCCCGTGGCACTCGAGCTTACACGCCGCGGCTATATCTACGACCTTATGGAGGCCGGCGCGATCGTGCGCACGGCATTCTGCGGCCCGTGCTTTGGTGCCGGTGACACGCCTGCCAACAACGGCCTTTCGATCCGCCACACCACGCGCAATTTCCCCAACCGCGAGGGTTCCAAGCCGGGTAATGGCCAGCTGAGCGCCGTGGCCCTGATGGATGCCCGCTCCATTGCGGCGACGGCTGCCAACGGCGGCGTCCTGACGCCGGCGACTGACCTGCCCGAGGAGACTTGGAACGAGGCCTGCGAGTACACCTTTGACGACGCGCCGTACAAGAAGCGCGTGTACTGGGGCTTTGGCAAGGCGGAGCCTGCCGACGAGCTGGTCGAGGGTCCCAACATCAAGCCGTGGCCCGCGATGGAGCCTCTCGGCGACGATATCCTGCTCAAGGTGTGCTCCAAGATCATGGACCCGGTCACCACGACTGACGAGCTCATTCCCTCGGGCGAGACGAGCTCCTTCCGCTCCAACCCGTTGGGTCTGGCCGAGTTTACGCTCAGCCGTCGCGACCCGGCCTACGTGGGTCGTTCCAAGGAAGTCGACGCCGTGGAGAAGCGCCGCGTGGCTGGCGAGTCCGCGGGTGACCTGGCGGCACTCGATGCCGAGCTTGCCGGCGTGTTTGAGGCGCTGGCTGGTGCGGGCGTCGCGGCAGATGCCAAGGCGACCGAGTACGGCTCCATGCTCTACGCCAAGAAGCCGGGCGACGGCTCTGCTCGCGAGCAGGCCGCGAGCTGCCAGCGCGTAATTGGCGGCCTGGCCAACCTCGTCCACGAGTACGCCACCAAGCGCTATCGCTCCAACGTGATGAACTGGGGCATGGTGCCCTTCCAGATGGAGGCCGAGCCCAACTTTAAGGTGGGCGACTACGTCTTTGTGCCGGGTATCCGCGCCGCGCTCGATGGCGATCTGCAGAACATCGTCGCCTACGTGGTGCGTGCCGACGGCACGGTCGAGCAGATTGAGCTCTACATTGCCGACATGACGGCAGAGGAGCGTGCCATCGTCAAGGCTGGCTGCCTGATCAACTACAACAAGTTCAAGGCCGCTGCCGAGTAACGCACTTAATTGTCCGCCCGGGGCTTACCTTTTCCCGCCCGCTCACGCGCTTAGCGAGGGTCGCGTTCGGGAAAGGGTAGCCCCGGGCTACATTTCTGCGTTCTCGTTGGGCCTTGAGGGACGCTAATAAATAGACTTGCTTGATGCCGCCTCTGTTATCGGGGCGGCTCCTTTTTGTCGAAAACCACCACAAAGGGGGCAGGCACCTTTGTGGTGGTCGCGGTTTGTCTCGTTCTGTAATAGGTAGACCCTTATTTGCCGAGTGGTTGTTACGGATCTAGATAAACGGGCACTGCTAAACAATTCATCTCGATCCGTAACATCTGGACCCAAAAACGGCCGCTAGATGTTACAGATTGAGATGGTGAACGCCGGGGCCGAAGATCACCACAAAGGCTCCTGTCTCCTTTATGGTGGTGGGGGGCGAGCTCGATGCTGCCGTGCTCGCTGAACGACATTCTAATGAGCGTCTCTACAGGATTTCATCTGGGCTGGCGGGCTTGGTTGTTTTGGGGATGCCGAGTTTGGATGACGCGAAATCGTCAACATTGTCCTTAATTCCGTCTTTGGTGTAGACAGTGACCATATAGGTGCTGTGTCCGAATTCGCCCTTGTCGCGTGTTGCCCAGGCATCCCAGTAGGCGGCCCTGTTTCGCCCTTTGATTTTTCCGACACGGCGGAGTTCTGTTCGCTTTAATTTCTGGTTGCTATAGATGGTTCGACCGGCCTCCTCGGTGAGCCCGCACTGTCCAAGCATCTTGTCGAGGACTTGGTTCATGTGGCGCTCATCGGTGTTTGGTGCGTAGTCGTAGGCAAGGCCGATGGAGTCGAGTGGCTGGTCGTCGATTAGATAGTTTAGCGCCTGAGGTCCAAGGCAGAAATAGGGGGAGCATCCGTCGATCTGACCGAGCAACGGTAACTTGGACTGCCAAAGTCCGGTGGGAATTGCATATTCGTAGAACACGCCACGGCAGACAAAGGAGAGCGAGGTGGCACGCGAGCCGGCGTCGATCATCCCGCAAAGATCGAAGGGCGAGGCGATACCAAAAGAAAAGGGCGTGATGACGATAAGGAAGAGCATCACGATGGGTATGGCGAGAATGGCGATGACGTTGCGACCGGTGGAATGAGGCGGCTTCATATGCGCTCCTCGAGACAAAGATCTGTTGAGGATAGGCAGAAATGGATATGTTCAGAGAACAATTCAAGTTTAATCTCATGGCGCGAGATGGTCGACCGTTAGCGTCGAGAACCACCACAAAGGTGCCTGTCCCCTTTGTGGTGGTTCTCGGTTTGTCTCGATTTGTAACAGATAGGGCTCTATTTGCCGAGTAGATGTTACAGATTGAGACAAACGGTTGCCACTGGTCATTTTCTCTCGATCTGTAACATCTAGGATCAAAAATGGCTGCTAGATGTTACAGATCGAGATGGTAGTGCGCCTGGGCAGCGGCGGGCTGACATCTCAGTACCCTATCCATCAATCACTCAGAAAATCTTATATATAGAGACTTAGATTTGTGTATAAGATCGCGCAAAGCTGGCAACAATACTTCTCGAACAACGTGAAGCCGCCCCGTAGGGCGGCCACCCCAAGAGAGGTGATTCCATGAGAATCGATAAGCTAGCAATGACGTCGCGCGAGGCGTTGCAGACCGCCATGAGCACGGCTGCCGACGCGCAGGCCGGCGCGGTGGAGCCGATTCACCTGCTGTCTGCCCTGCTCGGTGCCGGCGAGCGCAATATCTCCGTGATCATCGAGCGCATCGGTGCCGACCCGGCTCAGCTCGCACGCTCCACACAGGATGCCATCGACCACGCGCCCAAGGTTTCGGGCGAGGGCCAGCAGATGGGCCTGTCCAACGAGCTCGTCCGCGTCATCGAGAAGGCCGAGAAGAAGGCCACCAAGATGGGCGACAGCTTTGTGGTGACCGAGCATCTGCTGATGGCACTTGCCGAGGACAAGGGCGAGGCGGGCCGCGTGCTGCGCGATGCCGGCGTCACCAAGGAGCGCATCGAGCAGGTCTACGAGGAGCTGCGCGGCGATGACCGCGTGACGTCTGCCGAGGACAAAACCCAGTTTGAGGCCTTGGAGCAGTACGGCCGCAACATCTGCGATCTGGCCCGCGCCGGCAAGCTCGACCCGGTCATCGGCCGTACCGACGAGATCCGCCGTACCATCCAGGTCCTGTCCCGTCGCACCAAGAACAACCCCGTGCTCATCGGCGAGCCGGGCGTCGGCAAGACGGCCATCGTCGAGGGCATCGCCCAGCGTATCGTGGCCGGCGACGTGCCGAGCACCCTGCGCGACCGCGACCTCATCGAGCTCGACATGAGCGCGCTGGTCGCCGGCGCCAAGTACCGTGGCGAGTTCGAGGACCGCTTGAAGGCCGTACTCAAGGAAGTGCAAAAGTCCGAGGGCAAGGTCATCCTGTTCATCGATGAGCTCCACACCATCGTGGGCGCGGGTGCCACCGAGGGCTCCATGGACGCCGGCAACATTCTCAAGCCGGCGCTCGCCCGTGGCGACCTGCACGCGATCGGCGCGACCACGCTCGACGAATACCGCAAGTACATCGAGAAGGACGCGGCGCTCGCCCGTCGTTTCCAGACCGTTATGGTGAGCGAGCCTACCGTCGAGGACACCATTTCGATCCTGCGTGGTCTGAAGGAGAAGTACGAGATCTTCCACGGTGTGCATATCACCGATAGCGCGCTCGTGGCAGCTGCCGACCTCTCCGATCGCTACATCGCCGACCGCTTCCTGCCCGACAAGGCCATCGATTTGGTCGATGAGGCGGCAAGCCGCCTGCGCATGGAACTCGACAGCATGCCGGTCGAGATCGACGCCACCACGCGTCAGCTCACTCAGCTGCAGATCGAGGAACAGGCGCTCATGAAAGAGACCGATGACGCCTCCAAGGAGCGTCTGGAGGCCCTGCGCCAGGAGATTGCCGAGGTCCAGGAAAAACTCAACGTGCAAAAGGCCGGCTGGCTCAACCAGAAGAACGCCATTGACCACGTGCAGGAGCTTAAGAGCCAGCTTGACGAGGCCAAGAGCGAGGAGGAGCGTGCGACGCGCAACGGCGATTTGGGTCGTGCGTCCGAGCTGCGCTACTCCGTGATTCCGGGCCTGCAGCAGCAGATTCAGGATTCCGAGGCCGCGCTCGAGGCGCAAAAGCAGCAGGACGGCGAGGGCCTCAACGAACAGGTGACCTCCGATGAGATCGCCGAGGTCGTGAGCGCCTGGACCGGCGTGCCCGTGTCCAAGATGATGCAGGGCGAGCTCGACAAGCTGAAGGGCTTGGAGGGCGAGCTGCATAAGCGCGTCATCGGCCAGGACGAGGCCGTCTCCGCCGTCGCCGCAGCTGTGCGCCGCAGCCGTGCGGGCCTCTCCGATCCGGACAAGCCCATCGGCAGCTTCTTCTTCCTGGGCCCCACCGGCGTGGGCAAGACCGAGCTCGCCAAGGCGCTTGCCGAGTGCCTGTTCGACGACGAGCGCGCGCTCGTGCGTATCGACATGTCCGAGTACATGGAGAAGTTCAGCGTCCAGCGTCTGATCGGTGCGCCCCCGGGATACGTGGGCTACGACGAGGGCGGCCAGCTCACCGAGGCCGTGCGCCGTCGCCCCTACTCCGTGATCTTGCTCGACGAGATGGAGAAGGCTCATCCGGATGTCTTTAACGTGCTGCTGCAGGTACTTGATGACGGTCGTCTGACCGATGGCCAGGGTCGCCAGGTGTCCTTCAAGAACACGATTATCATCATGACGTCCAACGTGGGCTCCAAGGCCATCGCCGATCTGTCCGGTAAGGACGAGGAGGAGATGCGCCATCAGGTCGACGCTGCCATGGCTCAGACCTTCCGCCCCGAGTTCCTCAACCGTATCGACGATATCGTGGTGTTCCATCCGCTCGGTATGGCGCAGATCGAGAAGATCGTCGACATCCAGCTCGCCGACGTCCGCGCGCGTCTGGCCAAGGAGCGCATGACGCTTGCCATCACCCCGGCGGCCAAGCAGATGCTCGCCGTGGGCGGCCTGGACCCGGTCTTTGGCGCCCGTCCGCTCAAGCGTCTGGTCCAGCGCGAGGTCGTGGATGCCATCGCCGCCGCTATCATCGACGGCACGGTGCGCGAGGGCGATCAGGTGACGGTCGATGTCGACAAGGACGGCGGCTTTACCGTCGTGTGCGACAATACGCCGGCGGCCACCTACGAGGTCCCCGACGCCGAGTAGATTTTGGGCCATGCCTTAAAATCTGCCTTTTGAGCCGAACGCCAAGGGCGGCGGATCCAATTGGGTCCGCCGCCCTTTTTCGTGCGACAATCGATGGTGTTGAACGTGAGCACATGGCAAGGAGCTATGCAGATGAAAGACGAGAACAAGACGGACGCACCGGCGACCGATGCCGCACCCGCCGCACCCAAGCCTGCGCCTAAGCCGGCGCCCAAGCCGCGCGACCCCTACATCCGTGCCGAGAACGAGGACGACGACGGCTACGATCCCTACAGCGATCGCCGCCCCGAGCGCGAGCCGATGTTCGAAGCCGATCCGTGGCGCTGAGTGCAACCCAAAAGGCCACCAATAAGTTGCGGTGAAATAGGGACTGTTTTGCGGTTTGACCAGCAAAAACAATCCCTATTTCACCGCAACTGCGTTGGGCGGCTGTCTTCGGGCCGGCTAGTCCTGGGCTTTGATACTCGGCAGCAGGATCTGCGCGAGGTAGTCGGTTTCGAGCTTAGTGGCACCATCGGCCTTGCCGTCTTTACCCACCAGGTCGTTCTTGATCTGGCTATACGTATAGCGGTTGCCGGTCGTAAGCTCGACAAGCTCAATGGCCGTGTCCATGGGGTAGGTTGACACGGGGTTCTGCGTCCGTCCGTTGATGGTCTGGGGCACCACGTACGGATAGACGGGGCCGCTGGCGTAGACGGTATAACCGTTGCCTAGATTGGCCGCACCCAAAACCGTATCGCCTTCATCGGGCGTAAAGCTCTCGCCCTCGCGCACCGCGACAAGCGTCACGAGCGGCGTATTGGCGTCGTCGCCCAGATAGATGCATAGCGTGCTTCCGTTTTGCCAAGTTGCGACCTTGCCGTACCACTCGACGGGAATATCGAGCTGGTAGAGGTCGGTTGCCTTGTGGCGAGCGTCAGCATCACGGGACGCCTGTGCCTTTTGCGCGCTCACGGCATTGACGGCGGCGTCGCGCCGCGCGGTTGCTGCCTGCTGGAGCACTTTGGCAGCCGCGGCGGAGCTCGCACCGCCCTCTTCGGCATACTTGGCGGCGGCATCGATCTGGTCGTCAGTCACCGTGTCGGCCGAAGGCACCTTGAGCTTAAAGGTGGCCTGGGCACTTAGATCCTGTCCATCGCTCTTAACGGTGACCTGCGTCTTGGTGGTCGGGACGGTATAGATGGTGCCGTCGGCCGCGATGGGGGAGGCAGCGATGGAGAGCGTGTAATCGCCAGGCAGCAGTTTGATGCCGCGGCCGTGCTCGTCAACATAGAGCGTTTCGCTCACGGAGGAGCCATCAGCGTCCTGGCCGCTCACCTGTACGGGAATCTTGGAGCCGGTAGAACAGTCGAGGCCCGCGGCATGCACGCCAATCTGCACTGACATCATCGTGTGGGCATTGGCGGCGACAGCGGCAGCCTGCTCTTGCTGATATCCGTTCCAGGCGGCATAGCCTGCGCCGCCGGCGACGAGCGCGACGGCCACGACACCGGCGACCATCAGATTGCGGCGCTTGGGCGACATCTTGCGATGGCGAACCTCGGCCTCGCGTGCTGAGGGAACGGACGGTAGGGGGATATCGCCCATGGCGATGGTCTCGTCCACGGCAGGCGCAGAGCCCAGGCCGGGAAGCTCGCGGGTCAGCGAATCTTCGGCCGGCAAGCTGTCGAGCAAGATGGTTTCCTCGCTCGTGTCGGATTCGGGCTGGTCGTTGGCCTCGCATTCGGTGTCTTCGTGATCTGCCTCATCTTCGGCAGGTTCAACGTCGTCTGCATCCTGATCATCGGACTGCGCCTCGGCTTCCGACTCATCCTGCACATCAACGCCCGAATCGTCAAACGCAATCTCATCAAGTGAAATCCGGTCTAGGCTCTCCAGGGCTTCGGCACACGCTTCTGCATCTTGGGCCACATCCTCTTGGCCCATCGTTTCATCTTTCATATATCCCCCAAGCTCAATATCGGGACAACACTGTACCCAAAAACGGGACCCCATAGAGCCGCCGCATGATTTGAAATCCGATTTTATATATGCGCACGTTTTTGAATAGATGAATAAGACGCAACGACAAAAGCCCCCGGAAAGCGAGCGAAACGCTTTCCGGGGGCTCTGCGAGACATCGGATTGAAAATCTGGCAGGCGGGCCTATGCCCAACTGCCAACAGCGACCAACATGTTACTCGGCGTGAGCGTAATCGACCTTGGCGCGACGAGCGGTGGCCTTCTCCCAATCGCTGGTGCCCTCAAAGACATCCTGCTTGTAGGGATTGCGGCCGAGCTTCTTGGCGCGGTAGGCGATGTAGATGATAGCGGCGACGTTGGCGACCAGCGCGGCAATCGAGACCGCGGTGGCGGCGCCGGGGTCGAGCGTGGAGTGGGTCACAAAGATGGACTCCTCCTGGAAGTAGGGGAACACCTGGGCAAACATGCACCAAATGGCCAGCGTAAAGGCGCGGTTCTGGATCCAGCCGCCCTTGTTCCAGATAAAGGCGGCGACGGTGGGCGCCAGCAGCAGTGCAAAGCCGCAGAACCAGGAGTGGGTGGGCAGGCAGTTGTAGGTGTAGCAGAAGTTCCAGATATCGTAGGCGATGATGTAGACCCAGGTCATGTCGGGCCACAGCATGTCGGTCTTGTCCTCGGAGGCGTAGACGCTCCACCAACCGGTCATGCAGAAGATGTTGATGAGACCGGCGATGCCGTTGAACACGTTGTTCCAGCCGGCAAGCTGTGTGGGACCCTCGGAAGTGACCCAGGTGGACTCGCCCAGGACAAAGAAGTGATAGGCGCTCTCGAAGTCGGACACGACGGCGATCAAGATGTTGATGGCGACGATCACAAACGGCCACGCGCGGAACCAATGCGCCTTGCCGATCTTGCCCCACTGGTACTTAATGGCAATGAAGCCCCAGCAACCGGCCAGCGCCGCGTACACCTTGGCGTAGTGGAACCAGCTGTTCTGGTACACGTGGGTGGGGTTGGTGAGCGCCCACTCGGCACCCTGCGAAACGCCCACGGCGATGGCGACGCAGTAGATGGTCATGGCCAGCGGAGCCACGCCAAAGATGATTGCCGCACCCAGCTTGGTACGGCGGCCGACCTCGTTGAGCACGATCAGGCCAATAAAGACCATGGCCCAGCCAGCCCAGTGGATAAGGGTATCGCTACCCCAAACGTCGAACAGCATGCTGCTCTCCTTTCACACGCCCGCGGCCCCTCTTCTGATCGCGGGCAGTTTGGCCAAATGTCGTCAGTTCTGGGGCTTGCGCTCCGGATACTTGGCGGTATAGCCCTCGATGTGGAGTGTCGAGGCGATGATTTCCTTGACCGTCTCGTCGGGCACATCGGGGTGCGTGCGGATATACATCAACAACCCCATGATGAGGGTGTAGAACGTCTCGTAGACATGGTCGATGCGTAGCTCATGATGGGTGACAAAATCCACCACGGTGGTGTCGCAGATATACTGAGCCACGCGCTGGACCACGTTGTGCAGAAAGCCGCCGTAGAGTGCGCCGCTGCTCGAGGTGAGCGTGCTTGGCAGCTCGTGGCCGCTGGCGACCAGGCGCTTGAAGAGCGGGGCGACGGTGTCGAGTGCGCCTTCGATGTCGCCAACCGTGCGGCTGGCATTCCACTGCTCGAGCTCGGAGATAAAACCGTCGATCGCCTCGTCCATGACGGCGGTGACGGCGGCGTCCATGTCGGCGAAGTAGTGGTAGAACAGCGAGCGCGTGCAGCCGGCTCGCTTGGTCACGGCCGAGACGGATAGATGGGACACGCCCAGCTCGGAGCTTACGGTGCGCACGGCATCGAGGATCTCGCGACGGCGTTCATCGCCCGTCAGGCGCTTTGTCGCGCTATCGGATGCGGGGACGGCATCGACCACAGAGGTTTCTGCTGTGTTGCTGCCCATGTTTTGCCGCCTTTCATCCTCTTTTGCCTGACCGTTCGCCTAACAGTCTTGAATATTGTTGACGGTTCGTCAATACTATTTTTGACACAATGTCAACAATGGCGGGTGAACGGCATGGGGCATGCCCGGCCTGCAAAAAAGAGGGGCGCCGCGGTCTCGCCGGGCTGTGGCAAGAGAAGGGACAACCATGATTCTCAACGGACCGGGAATTAGCTACACCGAGCCCGATATCGGTGCGGAGTTTGTGCCGCCGCTGCCGGAGCATCCGCGCGAGGCCATTGTCAAGCTGTGCGAGCATTGCACCAACCGACTGCTGCATCGCGACGAGCTGCTGGGCTACGAGTACTGGTCGTTTGCCGAGGCCGCGACCGACGAGCAGGCCGAGGTGCTCTGCAAGATGAAGATGCGCCGTCCCTACACGCTGCCCGAGATGGTCAAGCTCACCGGCATGCCCGAGGCCCAGATCGAGAAGATGCTCGACGACATGAGCTACACGGGCCTGCTCGAGTACAACTGGGAAAACCCCGAGCGCGCCAAGCAGTGGGTGCTGCCCATGCTGGTGCCGGGTTCTGCCGAGTTCCTCAACATGCGTGTGAGCCAGCTTGAGGAGCATCCGGTCTATGCCAAGTTCTTTGAACAGGCATCCAAGGGGCCGCTGTCCAAGGCTACGCCGATGGTGCCGCCCGGAGGCGCCGGTATCGGCATGCACGTCATTCCGGTCGAAAAGGCCATCGACGTCGCGAGCACCTCGGTGCCTATTGAGCATATCGAGCATTGGCTCGACAAATACGAGGGTAAGTATGCCGCCAGCACCTGCAGCTGCCGCGCGAGCCGTCGCGTGATGGGGGAGGGTTGCGCCGACGACCCGGCCGATTGGTGCATCGCCGTGGGCGATATGGCCGACTACGTGGTCGAGACCGACCGCGGCCATTACGTGACGCGCGACGAGGTCTACGACATTTTGCGCCAGGCCGAGGACAACGGCTTTGTGCACCAGATCACCAACATCGACGGCGAGAACAAGATCTTCGCCATCTGCAACTGCAACGTCAACGTGTGCTACGCCCTGCGCACCTCGCAGCTGTTCAACACGCCCAACCTGTCGCGCTCGGCCTATGTCGCCAAGGTCGAGAAGGACAAGTGCGTGGCCTGCGGTCGCTGCGTTGAGGTGTGCCCGGCCGGTGCCGCTAAACTGGGCCAGAAGCTCTGCAGCAAAAAGGCCGGCGGACAGGTGCCCGAGTATCCGCGCCAGGAGCTGCCCGATGCCACCAAGTGGGACCACACCAAGTGGTCGCCCAACTACCGCAACGACAACCGCATCGAGACACATGAGTCCGGCACCGCGCCCTGCAAGACGGCCTGCCCCGCGCACGTTGCCGTTCAGGGCTATCTGAAGCTCGCGGCGCAGGGCCGCTATGACGAGGCGCTGGCGCTCATCAAGCGCGAGAACCCGCTGCCCGCTATCTGCGGTCGCGTGTGCAACCGCCGCTGCGAGGATGCCTGCACCCGCGGCCGTGTGGACGCCGCCGTGGCTATCGACGAGGTCAAGAAGTTCATCGCCCAGCGCGATCTTGATGCCGCGACCCGCTATGTCCCACCCGTGGTGACCCCGACGCGTGCCGGTGGCTTCGATCAGAAGATCGCCATCATCGGTGCCGGCCCGGCCGGCTTGTCCTGCGCTTTCTATCTGGCCGAGAAAGGCTACAAGCCCGTCGTGTTCGAGAAGAACGAGCGCCCGGGCGGTATGCTCACCTATGGCATTCCCAGCTTTAAGCTGCAGAAGGATGTCATCGAGGCCGAGGTCGAGATCATTCGCCTGATGGGTGCCGAGTTCCGCTATGGCGTGGAAGTCGGTCGCGACGTGACGCTCGACGAGCTGCGCGCGCAGGGCTTTAAGGCCTTCTACGTTGCCATTGGCTGCCAGGGCGGCCGCCTTGCGGGCATTCCGGGCGAGGGTGCCGAGGACGTGACCGTGGCCGTCGACTTCCTTCGCGAGGTTAACAGCGGCAAGATCGATTCCCTGTCCGGCCGCACCATTGTGGTGGGCGGCGGCAACGTGGCCATCGACGTTGCCCGCAACGCCTGCCGTCTGGGCTCTGAGCATGTTGAGATGTTCTGCCTGGAGAGCGAGGCTCAGATGCCCGCCAGCGAGGAGGAGCGTCGCGAGGCCGTTGAGGACGGCGCTCACATCAGCTGCGGATGGGGCCCCAAGGAGATTCACCTGGACGAGGCCGGTCGCGTGTGCGGCATCACCTTCAAGCGCTGCACGCGTGTCTTTGACGACGAGGGCCGTTTTGCGCCCGAGTACGACGAGAACGATCTGCGCCGTGTCGATGCCGACCGTGTCGTCATGTCGATTGGCCAGTCCATTGTGTGGGGCGACCTGCTGGCTGGCTCCAAGGTGGAGCTCGTCCGCGGCCAGGGCGCCCTGGCCGATCCCCAGACTTACCAGACCGCCGAACCTGACATCTTTGTGGGCGGCGACGTCTACACCGGCCCCAGCTTTGCCATCGATGCCATTGCCGCCGGCCACGAGGCTGCCGTGTCCATCCATCGCTTTGTGCAGCCGGGCTCCACGCTCACCATCGGCCGCAACCAGCGCCGCTACACCGCGCTCGACCGCGACGATGTCGTGATCGAGAGCTACGACAACGCGAGCCGCGAGGTTGCGCATGTGGACCGCGAACACGAGAAGGCTGCGCCGTTTAGCGAGTATGTTGAGACCTTTACCGAGGAGCAGGTGCGCGCCGAGACCGCCCGCTGCCTGGGCTGCGGCGCCTCGATCGTCGACCCCAACAAGTGCATCGGCTGCGGCCTGTGCACCACCAAGTGCGCGTTCGACGCCATCCATCTGGATCGCGACCGCCCCGAGTGCTCCACGATGGTCAAATACGAGCAAAAGCTTCCAAGCCTGGGCAAGTACGCGCTCAAGCGCGCCATCAAGATTAAGTTCGGTCGCAAGTAAGTAGCCATAACGGGAACGGCGGAAGAAAAAGTGCATGAATTGGGGATCGTTTACCACATCATTCGCGATGTCGAGAATGTAGCGCGCGCTCATGGCGTGCGTCGCGTTTCGAGCGTAACGTTGCTGTTGGGCGAGGTCTCGGGCGTCGTTCCCGACTTGCTGCTCGACGCTTGGCGCTGGGCAGCAGATAAAAAGCCTATCGCGCAGGGCGCGGAGCTTGTTGTGGAGCCCGTCGAGGCTGTGACGCATTGCGAGGCATGTGGCCGCGACTACGCGACGGTCGAGCACGGCAAGACCTGTCCCCATTGCGGTAGCGGCGAGACATACCTGCTGCAGGGCCAAGAGGTCATGATCAAACAGATCGAGACCCCCGAAGAGGATCCGGCAGACGCTGCTCCTGACGGCCTCTCCGACGCCCCCGATGCCGTCGACGCCGCCAACCCACTCCACATCGCCTAGGATTCCCTATAAGTTGCGGTGAAATAGTTCCTAAATCCAGCCTTCTGGCTCTTAAACAAGAACTATTCCACCGCAACTATTTTGAGTGGTTTCATAGATCATAAGTCACGAAAATAGTCAAGCCATGTCTGTTTAAACAAAATAGCGGCAGTACAAGCGCATTCGCGCTTGCCTAAAATCGATATTAATGAACAGCCTGCTTGTATCTGTAAAATGCATGGCTTGATGAGCGACGCCTTGTCGTGTAATGAGTCAAAAAGCAGTAACGTAATCAACTTGTAACAAACCTAGACGTTTAAACAAATAATCCAACCTTTTGCGGATTTAGCTATAATTCCACAAACCAAACAGCTATACTCTTTTCATGTCGTGTAGGAAATACGTAGACAAAAAGGAGGTTATGTGATGGTAAGTATTGTTCTTGCTAGCCACGGGGACTTGGCAGCTGGAATCAAGCAGACGGGCTCGATGGTCTTTGGCGATCAGCCGTCTGTTGCCGTGGTCTCGCTCGAGCCGAGCATGGGCCCCGACGACTTCCGTGCCAAGGTCGAGGAAGCAATCGCTTCCTTCGAAGACCAGGAGCAGGTGCTCTTCCTCGTTGATCTGTGGGGCGGCACGCCGTTCAACCAGATCAGCGGGCTCATCGAGGGCCACGATTCCTGGGCTATCGTCACCGGTGTCAACCTGCCTATGCTCATCGAGGCATATTCGCAGCGCTTTGACGCAAAGAACACTGCACATGCGATCGCAAAACATCTCGTGACTGAGGCTAAGGCTGGCGTGCGCGTCAAGCCCGAGTCTCTGGAGCCCGAGGAGAAGAAGCCGGCTGCGGCCGCCGCTGCTCCTGCAGGCGCCATCCCTCCGGGAACGGTCATCGGCGATGGGCACATCAAGATCGCCCACGTCCGTATCGACACCCGTCTGCTTCATGGCCAGGTGGCCACCACGTGGACCAAGCAGATCAACCCCAACCGCATCATCGTGGTTTCCGACGGCGTTGCTCACGACGAGCTCCGTAAGACCATGATCGAGCAGGCTGCCCCTCCGGGAGTCCATGCCAACGTCGTGCCCATCAAGAAGATGGCCGAGGTCGTCAAGGACACGCGCTTTGGTGACACCAAGGCCATGCTGCTCTTTGAGAACCCGCAGGATCTGCTCAAGGCCATCGAGGCCGGCGTCGACATCAAGGAAGTCAACATCGGTTCCATGGCTCACTCCAAGGGCAAGGTCGTCGTCACCAACGCCGTCGCTATGGGCGATGACGATGTCAAGACTCTCGAGGCTCTCAAGGCCAAGGGCGTCAAGTTCGAGGTCCGCAAGGTTCCTTCGGATTCCTCCGAGGATCTCGACGCCATGTTGAAGAAAGCTAAGGCCGAACTGGCCGCTCAAGCATAGTAAAGGAGGGTCCGATACATGTCTGCAATCACTATTCTGCTTGTTGCGATTGTCGCGTTGCTTGCCGGTATGGAAGGCATTCTGGATGAGTTCCAGTTCCATCAGCCGCTCGTGGCATGCACGCTTATCGGTCTCGTAACCGGTCACCTTCAGGAGGGCATCCTCCTGGGCGGTTCGCTCCAGATGATGGCCCTTGGCTGGGCTAACGTCGGCGCCGCTGTCGCGCCTGACGCCGCTCTGGCCTCGGTCGCTTCTTCGATCATCATGGTGCTCGCCCTCAACGGTGGCGCCACCGATTCGGCCAAGGCCGTTACCACCGCTATCGCCGTCGCCGTCCCGCTGTCGGTCGCTGGTCTGTTCCTGACCATGATCTGCCGTACCATTGCTACCGCTATCGCTCACGCCATGGACGGTTGCGCCGAGAAGGGCGACTTCTCCGGCATCGAGCGCTGGCAGTATGCTGCCATCCTCATGCAGGGCCTTCGTATCGCCATCCCGGCAGTGCTTCTGTGCGTCATCCCGGCCGAGGCCGTTACCAACGCGCTTAACGCTATGCCCGACTGGCTGTCCGGCGGCATGGCTGTCGGCGGCGGCATGGTCGCTTCCGTCGGTTACGCCATGGTCATCAACATGATGGCCACCAAGGAGACCTGGCCGTTCTTCGTCCTCGGCTTTGTCCTTGCTGCCATCCCTCAGCTCACGCTGATCGCCCTTGGTCTCATCGGCATCTCCCTTGCCCTCATCTACCTTGGCCTTAAGGATCTGGCCAAGCAGGGTGGCGGCATGGGCGGTGGCTCCGGCGACCCGCTCGGCGACATTCTGAACGATTACGAGTAGGAGGGGAGTGATACATATGGCAGAGAACAAGATTCAGCTCACCAAGGCTGACCGCAAGAAGGTTTGCTTCCGTCATCAGTTCCTTCAGGGCTCGTGGAACTACGAGCGTATGCAGAACGGCGGCTGGTGCTTCGCAATGATCCCTGCGATCAAGAAGCTCTACACCAGCAAGGATGACCAGATTGCCGCTCTTAAGCGCCACCTGGAGTTCTATAACACCCACCCCTATGTTTCCGCCCCCGTCATTGGCGTTACCCTCGCCCTCGAGGAGGAGCGCGCCAACGGTGCTCCGATCGATGACGTCGCCATCCAGGGCGTCAAGGTCGGTATGATGGGCCCGCTCGCCGGCGTCGGTGACCCCGTCTTCTGGTTCACCCTTCGCCCGATTCTGGGCGCTCTGGGCGCTTCCCTGGCCATGTCCGGCAGCATCGTCGGTCCGCTGCTGTTCTTCTTCGCGTGGAACATCATCCGTTACGCTTTCCTGTGGTACACGCAGGAGTTTGGCTACAAGGTCGGCTCCTCCATCGCCAAGGACCTCTCCGGTGGTCTGATGGGCAAGGTCACCGAGGGCGCTTCCATCCTGGGTATGTTCATCATCGGCGCCCTGGTCGAGCGCTGGGTGTCCATTTCCTTCACCCCGATCGTCTCCACGGTCAAGCAGTCTGCTGGCGCCTTTATCGACTGGGCTAGCCTGCCCTCCGGTTCCGAGGGTATCAAGGAAGCGCTGACGATGTACAACTCCGTCGGTGCTACCGCCCTTGATCAGATGAAGGTCACCACGCTTCAGGCCAACCTCGATCAGCTCATCCCCGGCCTTGCCGCCGTGTGCCTGACCCTGCTGGTCTGCAAGCTCCTCAAGAAGAAGGTCAGCCCGATCGTCATCATCCTGGCTCTCTTCGCCGTCGGCATCATCGGTCGCTTCTGCGGCTTCATGTAAGCACGCTTCGGCTTAAGACCGAGAATTGCTAGGCAAGGGCTTTTGAGCCATTGAAACGGACCGCATCCGGTGGGTACACTGGATGCGGTCCGATTGTTTTATTTGGAGGGCGAGGCGCGCATGGCGCAATCTCAGAACAGCACGGTCGATCTGGCAACGCCGGCAACCTGCCTGATGGGGCTTACCAGCCACGGTAACGTGATGGTGGGCAATAAGGCGTTCGAGTATTACAACGAGCGCAATCCCGAGGATTATATTCAAATCCCGTGGGACGAGGTCGACTATATTGCCGCCGAGGTTTTACGCGGCACCAAGAAGATCACGCGTTTTGCCATCTTCACCAAGGACAACGGTCACTTTACGTTTTCGACGCGCGACGACAAAGAGACGCTTCGTGCTGTCCGCAAGTACGTCGACGAGGATAAGCTCGTGCGTTCGCCCGACTTTATCGATGTGACGGCCAAGGGCGCCAAGAGCATCCCCTCCGTTATCAAAAACCTCTTCCACAAAGGTAACTAGCTCCTCATAAGTTGCGGTGAAATAGTTCCTAAATACGGCTTTAGATGCTTCAGACAGGAACTATTCCACCGCAACTTCGAAGTCTAGTCATGCGACGTATTGCGATGCAGTAAATCTGCTACACTAGTACAACATGCCTCCGTAGCTCAGGGGATAGAGCACCGCTCTCCTAAAGCGGGTGTCGTGCGTTCGAATCGCACCGGGGGCACCAGAAGAAATTGCAGGTCAGACGGTATAAATCGTCTGACCTGCTTCTGTATAAATAGGGCTAAATAGACGATAGAGGGGTGAAAAAGGGGTGAAAGAAAGTTCTATGATGAAAACAGCTCGCCTACATATTTCACTCCGATATTTCACCCAAATATCCGGTTTCCAACCCTTCCCTCAGCCTACGGGCTTATAAGAAGCCCTTCGGCCATGGAAAGCGTTGAAAACCTAGGGTGACGTTGCTGTGAGATGGGCGAGTTTCCAACAGCCCCCGGCGTCTTCGGGTTTCGCCTGGGACCCTGCGACACCGTGGACCGTTGAAAACTCGCCCTTCCGCTTGGAAGAGGGCTTTTACCCCTTAAAATTGTCCGAAAGTGACAACGACGCAGGAGGTCCGGTATGCCTGCCAGCAAGAAAGAGGCAAAGGAGTTCGTCAAGCGGTGGCAGAAGCGCCTTGCCGCCATCCCCGCGGGCTCCAACAACGAGCAGCAGGACACGCAAAAGTTCTGGGTAGATCTGCTCATCAATGTCCTGGGCATCCCGTCCAACACCATAGACAGCTTCGTCGACTTCGAGCGGAAGGTGAGAGGCCGCCGCATCGACGTGTTCGTCTCCGACCACAACTTCCTGTGTGAGCAGAAGTCGTGGGGTATCGACCTCGACAAACCCGAGCCCAGAAACGGCGGCATGGAGACGCCGCTCCAGCAGGCCATGTGGTACGCGCGGCACCTGCCGTACTCCGAGCGCCCCCGCTGGGTGATGACGTGCAACTTCGGGACCTTCCGCCTCTACGACCTCGACAACGAGCGGCCCGAGGACACCGTGCAGGAGTTCTCCCTCGAAGAGCTCCAGGACAGCCTGTACCTTCTCTCCTTCCTGACCTCCAACGAGACGAGCCGCCTGCACAAGGAGCAGCAGCTCTCCATCGAGGCCGGGACCTACGTCTCCAGGCTCTACGATGCCCTCGCCAAGCAGTACCACCACATCGAGGAGAAGGACGAGCGCGCGCAGGAGGAGCAGCGCTCGCTCAACGTGCTCATCACCCGAATCATCTTCCTGCTCTACGCCGAGGACGCCGACCTCCTGCAATCGCACCAGGCGTTCGGTAGGTACTGCGAGGGTGACCCTGCCAAGCTCCGTCGCAAGCTGGTGGACCTGTTCGAGGCGATCGACACGCCCTTAGAGCAGAGGGACGAGTACATGGACGAGGACCTCGCGGCCTTCCCCTACGTGAACGGCGGTCTGTTCGCCGACTCCTCCATCATCGTCCCACAGATGACCCCGGAGATTCTCGAGGCCATCACCGACGCGTCCCAGGACTTCGATTGGCGCGAGATCTCGGGCGTCATCTTCGGCGGCGTGTTCGAGGGCACGCTGAACCCCGAGACGCGCCACGCCGGGGGCATGCACTACACGAGCGTCGAGAACATCGAGCGCTGCCTCAGGCCGCTCTTCCTCGACGAGCTGTGGGACGAACTCCACGAGGCCGAGGGCGAGAGGACGGCTGCCAAGCGCAAGCAGGCCCTGGCGAGGCTGCACGACAAGGTTGCCTCCATCACCATCGGTGACCCCGCGTGCGGCTCGGGCAACTTCCTTACCGAGGCGTACCGGCAGCTGCGCACCATCGAGAACCGAATCATCGAGGACGAGCTCAGCGAGGAGACCGGCAACGCGGGGCAGACGTCCCTCGTCATTGCGCAGGACAGCCCCGTCCGCGTATCTCTCGATCAACTGTACGGCATCGAGATAAACGACTTCGCCGTCTCGGTCGCCAAGACCGCCCTTTGGATCACCGAGGAGCAGATGCTCCGAAAGACGCAGGAGATATACGTCGGTTATGACTTCGACTTCCTGCCGCTCAGGAGCCTCAGCAACCTCCATGAGGGCAACGCCCTCAAGACCGATTGGTCCGAGGTGTTCCCCGATGACCTCACTTATCTTGTGGGCAACCCGCCGTTCCTGGGTGCTCGCAACCAATCCAAGGAGCAGAAGGCAGAGCTCCTTGAGGTCTTCGATGGAGCGAAGAACGCGGGCAACATCGACTACTGCGGGGCCTGGTACATGAAGGCCGCGAGGTTCACGCAGGGAAAGCGCACGCGCTGCGCCCTGGTCTCTACCAACTCGATATGTCAGGGCGAGCAGGTCGCCAACCTCTGGAAACCCCTGTACGACCTGGGTATCCACATCGACTTCGCGCACAACACGTTCAGGTGGGACAACGAGGCTGCGGACAAGGCGCACGTGTTCTGTGTCATCGTCGGGTTCTCCCGCGAGTCGGGGACCAAGACGCTCTTCTACCACGCGACCCCGGACAGCGACGAAGAACAGATTCCCACGGCTCGAATCAATGCGTATCTGAAAGACGCTCCGGACGTTTTTGTCTACAGCAGAAGTAAGCCATTATCAGATGTTCCAGAAATGGGAATAGGCTCCCAGCCTATAGACGACGGCAATTACCTTTTCACTGATGAGCAGAAAATCGAATTCTTGCAAAGTGAACCTGGTGCAGAGAAATTCTTTCACAAGTGGCTTGGATCACAAGAATTTATCCGTGGCAAAAGCCGTTGGTGTTTATGGCTTGGGAACGCAAATTGGGATGAGCTAAAGAATCTGCCTAAATGCAGGGAAAGGGTTGAAGCGGTACGCCGGTATCGGCTCAAGAGCAAGAGAAGTCAGACCGTTAAAGCTGCGGAGTGCCCTGCCCATTTTGGAACTGAAATCCTGTCGGACACAGATTCAATCTTGATACCAGAGGTTTCATCAAGCCGAAGGCGATACATCCCAATGGGGTTCGTCGATGCTGAGGTCTTTTGTAGCAATAAAGTTCGTCTTATCCCAAATGCAACTCTCTATCAATATGGGGTGTTGCAGTCCCAATTTCATAATGCATGGGTTAGGGTCGTGACCGGAAGACTGAAAGATGATTATCAGTACTCGGCTGGTATTGACTACAACAACTTCGTCTGGCCCGAGCCCACGGAATCCCAACGCGAGGAAGTCGAGCGCTGCGCCCAGGCCGTGCTCGACGCCCGGGATGCCCAAGAAGGTGCGACGCTCGCGGACATGTACGATCCCAAGAACGAGACGTTCTTCCCCGAGCTGATTGCCGCGCACAAGGCGCTCGACGCCGCCGTCGAAGCCGCCTATGGCGTCGACTTCGGTGGGGATGAGGAGAAGATAGTCGCCCATCTCTTCAACCTGTACGCCGAGAAGGTCGGTGAACTATAGTGCAAAACTCCATCTATAACCCCATATCGCTGGAGGTTGGTAACATCCTGAAGGACGTTCAGACGGGCAAGATCGGTCTGCCCGACCTGCAACGACCCTTCGTGTGGGGCAACGAAAAGGTCCGCGACCTGCTTGATTCCATGCTCCGCGGATACCCTATTGGCTATGTGATGCTGTGGGACTCTCCGAGCGACAACGCGGGCAAGAAGACCGCCATAGGCTCGAACCAAAAGGTGTATACCGTCCCCAAGTCCCTTGTCATCGACGGACAGCAGAGACTCACTGCCCTTCTGAGCTCCCTGTACGGCGTGTCCGTGCGAGACAAGAACTTCAGGGAGCGAACGGTGAAGGTCGCCTACGACCCCATCGCACGCTCATTCAAGAATGCCGACGCCTCGACCGAGAAGGATTCGCGCTATATGCCGGACGTATCCGAGGCCTTCGCGGCGAACCACGATAACAAGCTGAGCGCCTATCGCAGGGCGTTCATCAAGCGCCTTAACGAGGCGAATGCCAAAAAGGGAGAACCCGAACTCGACGATGACGGCGAGGATGCCGTCGAGAGCGGGCTCAACGCATTACTCGGGCTTGAGCGTTATCTTCTGCCGACGCTGGAGATTTCCGAATCGGCTGACGAGGAGACCGTATCGGACATCTTTGTGCGTGTGAACTCGCAAGGGCAGGCGCTTAAGCAGGATGACTTCATCATGACCCTGCTTTCGGTCTACGAACCTGCCATGAGGGAGCGTATAGAGGAGTTCTGCGCCATGAGCCATGCGCCCGCAAAGGGCACCTCGTACAACCCGCTCATGACCGTCTCGCCGACGCATATCATTCGCGCCACGGTGGGCGTGGGGTTCAAGAGGGGTCGCCTACGTTATGTCTACCAGATTCTTCGTGGGCGAGATCTCAAGACAAAGGAAACGACGCCCGAGACGCGAGCCGAGAACTTTGCCACGTTCGGTCGCGCCCTCGATCTCGTGCTTGACTTGAACAACTGGCATGCCTTCATCAACACGCTGGCGGAGGCGGGCTACGTCTGCTCCGACCAGGTGGGGTCGGGCAACGCGCTCATGTTCTGCTATGCGTTCTACCTTATCGGGCGCTATGAGTTCGACATGGAGCCACTGGCTGTGCGCGGGCTCGTGCGGCGCTGGTATTTCGCCGCAGCCATAACGGGGCTCTATGTGGGATCCTTCGAATCCGAGTTCGAGCAGCAGCTTAACGACGTCTCGCGCCTTGATACTGCCGACGAGTTCCAGGCGTACTTCGACCGTAGGCTCGCCGCCATCATGACGTACGATTATTTCTCCATTACGCTGCCCAGCTCCCTCGATGCAAACGAGGCGACGGGTCCGACCTGGTGGGGCTTCGTCGCAGCTCAGGTTGTGCTCGGTGCCAAGGCGCTGTTCAGCACGGCCCCGCTGTCCCAGCTCCTGCTCATGGGCTCGTCGGGCTCGAAGAAGGCGCTGGACAAGCACCACCTGTTCCCGGACAACTACCTGAAGTCCAGGGGCTACCTCTCGCAGCGTAGCAACAGGGGCAACTTCACCCTCGTGGACTACCAGAACAACATCTACATCTCGGACGACGCCCCGAGCGAGTACGTCAGGAAGTACCGCGACTCGCTGGGGGAGGACGAGTACCGCCGCAACTGCGAGGAGCATGCCCTGCCCATAGGGTTCGAGGACCTCGATTACGAGGAGTTCCTCGGCAGGCGCAGGCGTCTCATGGGCGAGCTGGTGAAGAGGGCGTACGAGCAGTTGTAGGCTCGCGCCATGGACCCGCCCCTGAGGGTCGAGGCGTAGCAATCGGCCTTGCGGCCGATGGGTCCCGCTCATGGGCGGGCCCCCCGCGACGCGAGGCGTCGCTCTCGCTGCGGCTCCCTGCAACGCTCCCCATGGGTCGCGTTTCGTCCGCCTCCGCTCACGCCGGCCCCGCCCGCCGAACGGCTGCGCTCGATGGCTTCCGGAAGTCGCCATCGCTCCGCCGTGGTCGCCGGGCGGGGCCTCTCGCGCCGGGTCGCCAAGCGCCGTCGTACGACGCTCCCCAGGGTCGTGTCTCCTCGGCGTCGGCTCAGCCGGCGCTCACCCGCCCGGGCTCGCGTTGCCCCTGGCAAGTGGCTCGCTCCGTGCGGGCAAGATATGGATTCCGTTGCACGGAATCATCTTGCCGCCTGCGGCGGGGGCGAACCGCTCCGAAGTCGCTCTCGCCAAAAGGGGCCGGGACGCCTGTTGCGTCCCGGCCCAAATGCTCAGTCCCCTCGCCCGTTCTGGTTCTCGAGCGCCTTGCGCTCAAGCTCCCAGAACGCCCTCATCGCCGTCGCTATCCCGCGCAGCGTGAAGCGGACGACGAGGCCGGTCGAGTGGTCGACCGCGAAGCCGAGCCTGCCGCCGTTGACCTTCCGCACAGCCCCGAGGGCCTTCGAGAAGAATCGGTACTGAAGGCTCCCGCCCTTCGACCTGGCGAGCTCGATGCCGTCCCGCCTGAGCCGCCGCTCAAGCTCGCCCATCCGGTCGGGGCAGTCGCGCATGCGCCCGACCTCCTCGATCCGGCGGGCGACCGCGACGCGGATGCGGGCGTTCTCCGAGCGCTCGGCCTGCCCCTTTCGGGCCATGTCGCGCTCTTCCGTGCCAGGTTGCCTCGCGTGGACGCGCGAGTTGGCCTTGCCGCGCTCAAGCTGCCTGAGTCCATACCTCTCGTCCAGGGTACGGACGGTCTTCACGCGTGATGCCGCCGCCTTTCGGGCGGGGCCCTCGTCGAGCCTTCGGCCGGTTTCCAGATCACTGCGGTTGATGCCGAGGTGCACGGCGTAGCGGTCAGTGGCGTCCGCGCGGCAGCGCTCGCGGTGCAGCACCATCACGACCTCCTGGTTGGGGTAGCGCTCGGCTACGTACTCCCTCGCATAGCGCATGCACAGCTCCGGCGTCATCTTCCCGCCGTTGAGGTCGCACTCGTCTGGGAGGAACCCGAGTATCTGGTGCTGCATGTAGGTACACTTGGCACCGGCCTTGCCGGGCCTGTCGTGACCCATGGCCGCCCTCGTGTCCGCCATCTCCTGAAACCAGCGGTCATCGTCGATGATGTTCTGCGTGCCGTGGGCGAGCGCCTTGTCGCGGTCCCAGGAGAGGTAATCCCTGAGTCTCGCGAGGTGCCTCTCGCTGCAGACGCTCGTCTGCTTTATCGCCGTCATGGTCGCCTCCCTAGTCGAGCGAGAGCCCGCTGAATTTGCCGCCCGGCTTGCTCCCGTTCTTCTTCTCCGGCTCGGGCCACTTTGGGCACCAGGTCGAGGCCTCCTCGCGCATCTTCCCAGCAGCTGACTCGTCGAGGCGGCGCTGGTAGGCGCGACGGTTCTCCGCCTCGTGCTCGGGGGTCCCGAGGTCGAAGTGCTCCCTTGTGGGCGTGTTGGTGCAGTCGGTGACGGGGGAGCGGAAGACGCCGGCTCGACAT
Organism: uncultured Collinsella sp.; assembly: GCA_902464565.1. GTDB lineage: Bacteria > Actinomycetota > Coriobacteriia > Coriobacteriales > Coriobacteriaceae > Collinsella. Next base: position 5,359 of record CABQJV010000013.1, on the reverse strand, counting down.
GCGGGCATACCGTTGTCCGCGTGCTTCACGACGATGATCCCGTCCCGGTCCGGGGCCATGCCGCGCCACTCCCAGGGGTGTATCACGTCGTCGGCGCTCTCGCTGTAGGACGTCGAGGATGACGCGCCCGACGCGGCCCTGCCGTTGCTCGTGCCCTGCGTGTGGCGCGTGGTCTTGCCGATGAGCTCGGTGAAGTACCGGCGGTCCTCCTCCTCGGCGAGCTTCATCGCAATCTTGACCCCGCAGTTCGCGAGGATCTTCCTGCGGCCGTCTCTCTCGCCATACTTGTTGAGCTGGGATACGTCCTGCGTCGCTCCGACCCAGAACGTCCCGCACCCGCGCCCGAGACTGAGGAGGGCGGGCAGGCACTCGACGCGGGGCAGGTTGCCCCACTCGTCGCCGAGTATCTGCACGGGGCGGGGGAGCCTGCCGCCGTTCACGTCCGCGACCGCCTGGACCGAAGCCCAGAGCTGCGAGAGGAACATCGCCGCGATGCAGTTGTAGGGGGAGCCCTCGTCGAGCACGTGGAGGAAGACGGCGCTTTTCTCCGTGAGTACCGTGTGCGGGTCGATGTCGGAGCCGGAGGTCATCCAGGCGACCGGGGCGGAGGAGAACGGACGCAGGGCGACCTTGAGCGTCGAGAGGATGCTCCTGAGCTCGTTGCCGCCCGAGGAGACGAACTGCGACGCCCTGCCCTTGGCGGGGTGGCCGCTCGGCAGAGCGCGGAAGACGGCCTTCAGGGGCTCGGACGGGTCGTCTCCCTCGGCCTCGGTGCCGCGGTCCAGGACCTCGCAGACGGTCGCGAGGTGCTTTGATTCCTCGGGACACTCGTCGGACATGGAGACCAGCAGGACCAGGGCCGAGAGCAGGCCCCTGGCCGAGGCGGTCCAGTGCGAGCCCTTGTCTTTCTCGTCGTCCTGCACCACGAGCTCCGCGATGGCGTCCGCCGCCTGCTCGGTCTCCTGGTCGCGTCCCTCGGCATGGAGGTCGAGCACCTGCTTGAGCGGGTTGAACCTCTGTCCCCTATAGGGGTGCTGCGTGTCGAGAAGCAGGACGCGATAGCCGCGACGGGCCAGCTCGTCGCCCGTGAGTTCTATGAGCTCGTTTTTCACGTCGGAGACGATTAGGGTCGCGGGCTCGGATCCGTTGGAAGCGCCGCCGTAGCTGAGCAGGTCGATTGAGGGGAGATAGAGGAAGCGACTCTTACCTGACCCGGTGGCCCCTGACACGAAGGCCATCTTCTTGGGCTCGTAGAGATAGCAGGGTTTGCCGTGATACTTGGTGAACCCATAGACGAACCCACGTGACGAGGGATTCGTCGAGCCGTCCCAGGTCATGGACCCTTTTATGACCTCGCGACCCGTCTTGACGTGGGCGTCGCCGAGCACGCCGCCGTCCTCGGCCCTCGCGTTGAGGGTGGTCGAGTAGGCGATGAGAGCGCAGATGCAAAAGGCGAGGAGGAAGGTCAGCAGGGTTCCGAGCGGGCAAGCAGTGAACGCACCCGTGAGCCACCAGCCGAGGACGGTATCCACGCCGAACGACGACGGAATCGCAGCCGCGCCTAACGGTGTCCCGGCGACGAAATCGTCGACGGGGACGGCGAGGACGGGGCATGCGAGGATCGCTAGGAGAAGAGATGATATGAGCGCTGTGGGCACCTTGGTTTTCATGATCATTCTCGATTCTTGGAGATGAGGTTCGATAGCTGCGAGGCCGTGCTCGATACCAGACGGACGGCCTCCGCGAGCTGTTGGGCCGTCTGTGTATCCACGCCATAGGCGTTTGCGGTGCGGACGGCCTGGTTGAGGTTTCCGCCCTGCTTCTTCATCTGATGAAGAAGCTGCCGCAGCGTCGCCTCGTCGGCGATCCTGACGGGCTTCTCACCGATGAGGAGGGCGGCTTCGCGCATGAACGTCGATGGGGCCATACCAAAAGAGGAGGAGCGCACCGTGATGGTGGCACGCTCCTCCTCGGTCATGCGGACGTTTATATGCGCGGTCTTGGCTTTGCCACGCATGGGCTAGCCCCTGTCGTGGAAGGTGGCGCGCGCACCGTCGAAGTCGAGTCGGGACTCGCCCAGCGTGCCGTAGCGGTTCTTGAGGGCGACGAGCTTGAGGGGCGTGCCGGTTGCGGGAGACTCGTAGGGCCACTCGGGCTTGTCATTGTCATCGGCGAGGTAGAGCACCGAGTCAAAGCCGTACTCGACAGCGGAGGAACCACCGAACATGGCGAGGTTGGGCCTGGCCGACTTCCCGGAATCGTAGGACTTGCGAGTGGTCGAGCTCAGTGCGATGACGGGAGAGCCATAGAGGTTCGAGATTTCGCGGAGGCCCTTCACGCATGCTGTGATAGCCAATCGCTCGTCGATGAACTGCTGGTCCGCCGTGACGCCGCAGGCGAGGAGCTGGAGGTAGTCAATGAAGACGATGGGGACCTCGCCGCGCTCGCGTGTTACCAGCCCGACGAGGTTGGAGAGCTCCACGGTGTTGAGCGGGCCGGTGATGCAGAGATTGGGGGCGATCTGGGTGCGATATTTGTCGAGTGCAGCCTCGAAAGTCGTGTGCTTAGGGTGATTCTGGGTCGCGCAGCTGGAGACCTCGGACAACGCGACTTTGCCGTCGCTGAGACGCGCCAGACTCTTCTCGATCAGCTTGTGCGCGGGAAGCTCGGCGGAAACGTAGATTACCGGGTGCCCGTCTGCCGCGAGCTTGTCGGCCTCCTGGAGCGCCAGTGTCGTCTTGCCCTTGCCCGGGGCGGTCCCGATTGCGTAGTTGAGCCCGGGGTAGACACCGCCGAGGATGCTGTTGAGTGCGTCGAGCCCGAAGGAGGCGATGGGCTTGTCTTCCTGAAGGGCGTGGACGTGCTCGTCGAGCACATCAAGCTCGAAGACGAGGGGATTGACGTTCGGGCGCTGCATTACTCGCTCGCCCCCTCTGCCAGCTTGTGGAAGTAGTCGAACAGGTCATCTTCCATGACGAAGTACTGGTTGGCGATGCTAAAGCAGTGGTGGGTGGACTTCATGAGCTTGATGGCGCTGGATTGTCCGATGCCGGTGAGGATCTGAACGTCCAGGCGGCTCATGATGCGCTTGGTGCCGACATGGCGCAGGTTGATGCCTGCGGAGATGGCGTCGGTCTTGGGGTCATCTGCAAGATGCATGATAAACTCCTTTAGTAGGGCGCTCGGCTCCTCTTCGATGTTTGGCGACAGTGAGAGGAGTCGGGTGCTTGTTTGTAAAATGGTTTTATCGACTAATTAGCCCCTTTCTTCTCGTATTCGTCGATAAGGTGCAGAAGGCTGATTCGAGCTTCTGCGGGCTCGCTGTATCCCTTGCGGGATGATCTGCCGATGTTGGCGAAATCGAGCAGAGCACGGTAAGTGCAGGAATAGCCCTTGATGTGCTCCCATGCGTTGAGAATGTATGAGACCAAAGGTGTAACGGCGAGCAACGCTGTAGGGTCTTGCAGGGTAGTTTCGAGTTCACGGCCGGTCTTAGCCTGGATACGTGCGTCGAGGTTGCACTCGGGCATCTTTGCAGCCTCTTCCATAATGAGGCAAATGCTGTCCCAGTTAGTGCGGAGATGATGAACGCGCTCGCTCGTGGTGTCGATGCAGATCCTTGCTTCATGACAGTAGTCAAAAAAGCCTTTGATGACGTCGCGGCAATCATTTTCTGGCTGGATTGCGCTCCAGTCCTCGAACATGCCCTCGAAGGCGTCGAGACAGCTCCCATCCTCAGCATAGATGAGCTGCGCGGCCCACCTGCCTAGATCCGAGCTCGTCAGCTGCTCCATGGGAAGCCTCGCTAGGAGCGCGGACGGGGTGAGACCCCTTGCCGCGGCGAGGTCAGCGCTGGAGCGCTTGAAGAGTACCTGCTCATCCTTTGAGTTGAATAGGATTGTCGAACGCAGCTTGCTGCTCGCAGTGGTAAGTGCCATTGATAACCTCCTCTCTGTTTGGCCTTATTTGCAGTATACATCTGGTGACACAATTATGAGAGTATTAATTTTCATTACCTTCAGATAATTTTTCGAAGACTTCGGCAGCGTTGCGGTCGTTGGCTCTGATTGCGTGGGTGTAGAAATTGGCCGTCGTACTCGCTGATGCGTGTCCCATCCGCGCCTGAACGGTCTTCAAATCGACGTTGTTTGCGACGAGCGCCGTCGCTGCCGTGTGTCTCAGTCCGTGGGGGACGAGACCCGAGTATCCGGTGCCGCGTGTGTGCAGCTTGCCGTTGCGCTCGAACTGGCTTGTCACGTTGGCGTACTCGCCATAGCCGTTGTCGACGCAGAAGTCCCTGAACCAGCGTGAATAGTTGTGTCCATCGGGTCGGGTGATACTGACGTGAAGGTTGCCGTTTTCGTCCTTATGCGGGCTGAGGGCGTGAACGATGGGGTCAGAGTTTCTCTGTCTTAGCCCGCGTTGCTCGAATAGGTTGCGCTGCCGCATCTTCCAGTCGTTTAGATACGCGGCTAGCGAAGAGTCTATAGACAGGATCCGCCTGCTCATTTCCGATTTGGGTGCCCTGAGCGTTTTGTCATTGGTGTACTGGTGGACGATTCTGATTTCCATCGCCTCGGGGTCGTAGTCTTCCCAACAGAGCCCCAGGGCCTCGCCTTTTCTGAGTCCTAGGTGGAATATGAGCATGGTGCAGACGGTCATCGGCCCCATGGGTTCGGATAGCAGGCATTTGGTGAATCGGGGCAGTTCGTCGGGTGGGAGGAAGTTGCGCACTCTAAGGTCTGGCTTTGGGAGTTTGACGCTGATGCATGGGTTGCGCTCGATTAGCTCATTCTCCAGTGCGTCCTGCATGACCTGTTTGAGCTTGACGTGGATACGACGAATCTCGGCCTCTGTGAATCTTCCGGTTGAGATTGCTTCGGCATACGCCCGTTTGATCTCGTCGGGTCTCAGCGCACCGAGGGGCATGTCGCCGAACAGCTCGCGTATATGGCGCACGTCATATTCCTCTCTTTGGAAAGAAAGAGGGGAGCCGAAGGAGCTTTCTCGGAGCCGATGGAAATCCTCGGCGTATCCGGAAACAGTGGTCGGCATGTCGCCAGCCGGTTCATAGGTCTCCAGCTCCTTCCGGTAGGCATCGAGCGCATTCGCAACCTCACCGGGCCAGTTCTTCGGGTTTTTGCTCTTGCAATGGATGGTTCTCTTGGGTGTCTTTAGGTATCTGACTCGTTTCCCGTTCTTGCCGGATTCGGGGTCGCGACCGAGAGAGAAGTAGATGCGGAAGGAACCGGGTTTTCCCTTGATCGGTTCGGAAGTGCCTTTGGCTGTGGGTTTGATTCTGGTTTCCATGGGTCTCCAGGGGTGAAATTTTTGGGTTAGCCTCGGGGGCGGGGCTTTG
>CABQJV010000012.1 GCA_902464565.1 uncultured Collinsella sp. | reverse complement strand
CCCCTGTGGCCGCCACGCCCTGTCCACGTTCAGAGGGGAAATAGACGCCTCGCATGTTGAAGTACACGCTCAAACGTATAGGCGCGATGGTTCCGGTGATGCTCATCATCTCGGTCGTCGTGTTTTTGATTATCTATCTCACACCGGGTGACCCGGCCTCTTCGATGCTCGGCATGGAGGCTTCGGCCGACCAGATCGAGCGCGTCAACGATAGCCTGGGACTCAACGAGCCGCTGCCGCAGCGCTACGTTGAGTGGATGGGCGGCGTGCTTACCGGCGACCTGGGCGATTCGTATTTTATGCGCCAGCCCGTCACGCAGGCGATCGCCGAGCACTTTGGCCCCACGCTATCGCTCGCGCTTCTGGCGCAGCTCATCGCGCTGCTGATTGCACTGCCCTGCGGCGTCGTCGCTGCCCTCAAACATGGGTCGCGCACCGACGCGGTCTTGCGTGTCGTTGCTTTTTTGGGCGTGGCGATACCCGGCTTTTTGATGGCGCTCATGCTTATGTGGCTGTTTGCCGTCACGTTGCGCGCGTTCCCGGTGGCCGGCTATGCGCCGCTATCGAAGGGCTGGTTCAGCCATTTACGCTATCTTGCGTTGCCGGCCATATCGCTTGGATGCGTGCAGGCGGCCCTGCTCATGCGCATGACCCGTTCGAGCGTGATCGAGGCCATGCAGCTCGACTGCGTCAAGACGGCGCGTGCCAAGGGCGTCTCCGAGGTTCGCGTGGTGCTGGCCCATGCCCTGCGCAACGCAGCGCTGCCGATTCTCACCTCGGTCGGCTATTCTTTTGGCGCCCTGATTACGGGCGCCGTGGTGACTGAGGCCATTTTTAACATCCCCGGTTTGGGCCAGCTGGTCACGAGCTCTATCGAGCGTCGCGACTATCCGGTGATTCAGGGCGTGCTGCTGGTCATCGCCTTGTTGAATTCGGTGATCAATCTGGCCGTCGACCTTGCCTACGGCGCTTTTGACCCGCGCGCTCGCAAATGGGGCGATGCATGATGGCAAACTTTAAGAAGGCTCTTGCCAACAAGGGGTTTGTGGTCGGCGGCTGCATTTTCCTGGCGATTGCGCTGATCGCGCTCGTCGGTCCGCTGGTGTGGACGGTTGATCCCAATGCGCAGGAGATGACGTTGCGACTTTCGGCACCTTCGCCCGCGCATCCCTTTGGCTGCGATGACTTTGGCCGCGACCTGCTTGCCCGCGTTATCGCGGGCGCGCGCGTGTCGCTTGGCGTTGGCATTGCCGTCACGCTCACGACGAGTGCGCTCGGCTTGGTGATCGGCGCCTATGCGTGCTACAACGAGAGGCTCGATCATATTCTCATGCGCATCTGCGACGGCCTTATGTCCATTCCGGGCGTGCTTTTGGCTATCGCACTCATGGCCATGATGGGGGCGAGCGTGTGGAACGTCATCATCGCGCTCTCCATCGTCTATACGCCCAGCATGGCGCGCATCGTGCGCTCGCGTGCGATGGTGGTCAAGGAGGAGCCCTTTGTGGAGGCCCTGCGCGTGCAGGGCGCCTCGACCGCGCGCATCGTGTGGCTGCATATCGTGCCCAACGTTATGGCACCCTTCCTGGTGCAGGCGACCTTTGTCTTTGCCGAGGCCGTGCTCTCGGAGGCCGCCCTCTCGTTTCTGGGCCTGGGTATCAAGGCACCCGACGCCAGCTGGGGAAACATCCTACAGGCGGGCAAGAACGTGATGCGCAAAGCCTGGTGGATGATCTTCTTCCCGGCTATCGCCATCATCGCGAGCGTGCTTTCGCTGAACCTCGCCGGCGACGGCCTGCGCGACGCCCTCGACCCCAAGACCAAGGAGGACTAGCCCATGGCTCAGCATCTTTTGGACGTGCGCGACCTCTGCATCTCGTTTGTGGGCCGCGATGGCAACGCACTGGAAGCCGTCAACAAACTCAACCTACATATCGATGCTGGCGAGATCGTTGGTGTTGTCGGCGAGTCCGGCTGCGGTAAGTCGGTGTTTGCCCAGAGTGTCATGCGCCTATTGGAGCATGAACAGAAGATGGCCTATGAGGGCCAGATTGTGTTTGATGGCGAAGATCTGCTGGCGCGCCCGCTCAAGCGCATGCGCGAGGTGCGCGGCTGCGACATTGCCATGATTTTCCAGGACCCTTTGAGCTCGCTTAACCCCGTCATGACGGTCGGGGCCCAGGTCGTCGAGGCCGTGCGGGCCCACCGTAAGGTGAGCCGACGCGAAGCCCGCAACGAGGCTCTATCGCTGTTGGAGCGTGTGGGAATTCGAGATGCCGCGGCTCGCTTCGACATGTATCCGGGCGATTTTAGCGGCGGTATGCGCCAGCGCGTGATGATCGCCATGGCGCTTGCCGGTCATCCGCGACTGCTTATCGCCGACGAGCCCACCACGGCACTCGACACGACGACTCAAAAACAGATCTTGGATCTCCTGCGCGACCTCAACAGTTCCGAGGGCATGGCGGTGCTTTTTATCAGCCATGATTTGGGTGTCGTCACGAGCATCTGCTCGCGCGTGCACGTCATGTATCTGGGCCAAATCGTAGAAGAGATCGACGCCTGCGGCCTTATGGAGCGTCCGAGCCACCCGTATGCCCAGGGGCTCATCGCGAGCATTCCGCCGCTCGAAGGCGAGCGCGTTGACACGCTGGCGGATATTCCGGGCACAGTGCCGCCGCTTACGGCAATACCCTGTGGATGCCGCTTTGCGCCTCGTTGCGCCCGGGCGGACGAGCGTTGCCGCGCGCAGGAGCCTCCGATGTTTGCCGTGAATGCGTGCGACCGGTCTAAATGCTGGCTTGTCGAGAAAGGGGAGTGCCATGGCTGTTGATAGCGAAGCCCTGCTTAGGGTCTCACATCTGACTAAAACGTTTCCCATGCCGGGCTCAGGTTTTAAGCGTCAGGCCTTTACCGCCGTGGACGATCTGTCGTTTGAGATCGCACCGGGCGAGGTCTATGGCCTGGTTGGCGAATCCGGATCGGGCAAGTCGACGACTGGACGCCTGATCTGTGGTCTCGAGCGTGCGGATTCCGGCTCGATTGTCTATCGCGGGCACGACCTCGCCACGATGTCGGAGCGCGAACGCAAGCCGTTTCGCCGCGAGATCCAGCTGGTATTCCAGGATAGCTCTACGGCTTTTGACCCGCGTAACCGTGTCGGCCGCATTTTGGAGGAGCCGCTGATTATCGCCGGCGTGCGCGATGCGGATGAGCGCCATGGGCGTGCGCTCTCGGCCCTGGCCTCGGTCGGTCTTCTGACAGAGCATTATGACCGCTATCCGCATGACCTTTCGGGGGGACAGCGTCAGCGACTCAATCTGGCGCGGGCACTTATTTGCGAGCCGCGCCTTGTGGTATGCGACGAGCCGGTCTCGGCGCTTGACGTGTCCGTTCAGGCTCAAGTGCTCAACTTGCTTCGCGACCTGCAGCGCACGACGGGCGTGGCGCTGCTGTTTATCACGCATGATATGCGTGTGGTTCGGCATATGTCCGACCGGATTGGCGTGCTCTATCACGGTCACCTTGTCGAGGAAGGCGCGGCCGAGGACGTGATCGCGCACCCGAGCGATCCGTATACGCAGGAGCTTATCGACGCCATTCCCTAGAGGATGCTTCCTTTTGGGTATGGCGTGGGTTTGTTGTTTAATTGTCGGTGTATCGGTGCAAGAGAGGGGAACTACTATGGCCGATATCGAGGAACAGCCGTTGCCGCGCACGTTTGAGGAGTTCAACGAGCAGCGCAAGGCGGCGTTTATTCGCGTCAAGGATTATAAGCAGGCGGGTAATCGCCTGGTCGGCTTTCTGTGCAGCTACACGCCGCTCGAGATTATCGATGCCGCGGGCGCCGCAAGTGTCGCTCTGTGCGGTACGTCCGATGAGGTGATTCCCGATGCCGAGAAGGTGCTGCCGGCAAACCTCTGCCCGCTCATCAAGTCGACGTACGGCTTTGCCTACTCGCAAAAGTGCCCGTTTACGTACTTTAGCGACATGATCATCGGCGAGACCACCTGCGACGGCAAGAAGAAGATGTACGAGCTACTCAACGAGCTCAAGCGCACGCACATTCTGCATCTTCCGCAGGGTCGCGATCGCGCCTACGAGCGTGAAGGCTGGTACGAGGAGTGCCGCCTGCTCAAGGAGGAGCTTGAGAACTTCTACGGCATCACGATCACCGATGACGACCTGCGCGCCGCCGTGCGCCGTCGTAACCGCTTGCGTGCGGCCCAGCTCGAGATGTTTGCGCTGCAGGCCAACCAGCCGGCGGCCATGAGCGGCGTCGACCTGATGAGCACTATGTTTGCCGGTACGTTCAGCTTTGATATCGAGGCCTATACGCAGCAGCTGGAGCAAAAGGTCGCCAAGCTGCGCGAGGCCTACGACGCGGGCGAGCGCCCGATTGCGTCGGATGCCAAGCGCATTCTGATCACCGGTTGCCCGGTGGGCGGTGTGATCAACAAGATCGGCCGCACCATCGAGTCCAACGGCGGCGTGGTCGTGTGCATGGACGACTGCTCGGGCGAGCGCACGGCGGCCATGATGATCGACCCGGAGGCTCCCGATATCCTGCGCGCCATCGCCGACCGCTACCTGGATATCAACTGCTCGGTCATGACGCCCAACAACGGTCGTATGGAAAACACGCTGGCCATGTGCGAGAAGTATCACGTCGATGGCGTAGTGGAGAGCGTGCTACAGGCCTGCCACACCTTCAACGTTGAGAGCGCGCGCATGCAGGAGGCCGTCGAGGGCGCGGGTATTCCGTATATGAAGATCGAGACCGACTACAGCAACGGCGACATGGGTCAGATCGAGACCCGCATCGCCGCCTTTATCGAAACCCTCTAGCTTCCTCAGGCACCGGATCTTGCCCCTCAAACCGTCGCTTGCGTACCCAAAGTACGCTGCGCTCCTCTTTCGGGGCAATCTCCGGCACCTGAGAAACCTAGAGCTAAGGCGTCTGAACGCGCCGCTGTCTTTGATGTTTAGATTGGGAGAGAGCCATGATAGGGATCGGGATCGATATCGGGTCTACGGCGGCTAAGGCTGCTGTGGTCGATGGGGAGGGTTCGGTGGCGTGGACGTGCGTGCAGCCAACCGGGTTTTCCTCGGTCGATGCTTCCGAGCGGCTGCGCGAGGCGCTGGCAGCGGCCGGCTACGACGTGACGGCCGACGACGTGCGCGTGATCGCGACCGGCTACGGTCGTGTCGCCGTGCCCTATGCACACAAGGTCGTGACCGAGATCACCTGCCACGGCACCGGTGCCGTGCGCCTGTTTGGCGACCACGGCACCGTGATCGACGTGGGCGGCCAGGACACCAAGGTCATTCAGCTTAAAAGTGGCCGCGTGGCCAAGTTTGCCATGAACGACAAGTGCGCCGCCGGCACGGGGCGCTTTTTGGAGATCATGACCGACCGTCTGGGTATTTCCCAACAGCAGATGGCCGACCTTGCGCGTTCCGGTGAGCCCACCAAGATCAGCAGCATGTGCACGGTGTTTGCCGAAAGCGAGGTCATCAGCCTGATCGGTCGCGGTGAGCCACGCGAGAACATTGCGCGTGGCGTGATCGACAGCGTGGTCTCGCGCGTGGCGACCATGGCCGGGCAGGCCGCGGGCGCCCCGTACTACCTGACCGGTGGCCTGTGCGAGAACGCCTTCGTGGTGGAGCGGTTGGGCGAGCTACTGGGGTCGCCGGTGACCACCTCGCCCCAGGCTCGCTTTGCCGGCGCCATCGGCGCGGCTGTCCGCGCCGCCGCCTTGGCCTAGGGGTGTACCGCGACATGCGCATCCTCAATATCTCGGCACAAAAACCAGATAGCACCGGCAGCGGCACCTACCTTGCCGCGCTCGTGCGCGAGCAGATTGAGACGGGGCATTGCGCCGCCGTGCTTTGCGGTGCGGCGCCGGGTGATACCCAAGGCGAGCTGGACCGGCGTGCTGCCGTGTTTGCCGTACCGTTCGAGTCGCCCGAGCTGCCGTTTCCCATCTGCGGTATGTCCGATGTCATGCCCTATCCCTCTACACGCTATCGTGACCTGACGCCTTCGATGCTCAAGGCATTTGAGCGGGCATTTGCTGCTGCAATCAATCGTGCGGTGGCTGAGTTTCGGCCCGATCTGGTGCTCTGCCATCACCTGTATCTGGTGACCGCATTGGCGCGCGAGTGCGTCCGGGGCGTGCCGGTTGTTGCCGTGTGCCATTCGACCGATCTACGCCAGCTGCGTTCGCATGCGCTCGAGCGCGATCGCATCGTACGTGCGGTTCGTCGGCTCGATGCCGTCTTTGCGCTCCATGCTGAGCAGGCTGAGCAGATTGGCCTGGTGTGCGGCGTCGATGCCGATCGCATCCACGTGATTGGGACGGGCTACGACCATCGCGTCTTCTGCCGCGACGCAAGCGTGGCGAGGCGGCCGGGATCGCTTGTGTACGTGGGCAAGATTTGCTTTAAAAAGGGCGTCGAGTCGCTGGTTCGAGCCGTGTCATTGCCGATTGACGATGACGTTCGCCCATCTGGCTTGGTGCTTGTGGGCGGTCGCGGGGACGATGCCGAGTACGCGCGTGTCGAGCGCTTGGCCGCGGCCTCGGATGTGCCGGTGACGTTGGCGGGGCGCCTGGATGGCGATGTGCTCGTGCGCGCCTACCGCAGTTCCGACGTCTTTGTGCTGCCTTCGTTTTACGAGGGTCTGCCGCTCGTGACGATCGAGGCCCTAGCGTGCGGCTGCAAAGTTGTGGCGACCGATTTGCCCGGCGTTCGTCCCTGGATGGAGGCGATGCTTCCCGGTGCTCCCGTGACGTGGGTGGCGTCGCCGCGTATGACGGATGTCGACACGCCCGAGGCGGCCGACCTTCCGTTGTTTGAGCGCGCACTGGCAGATGCTATCGCGCAGGCGCTTGCGGATCCGCCTTCGACGTTCGAGCCGTCGGCGGTCTCTTGGGAAGCGTGCCTGGGGCGTATACTTAAAGTCGTTGATTTGTTGGAAGGGGGTTCGTATGGCTGACGATCAGATTAAGCTCACGTCTATGACTGCCGCGAGCGGTTGAGCCGCTAAGCTGGCTCCCGGAGCCCTCGCCCAGGTCCTGGGCGACTTGCCCAATGTGCATAACGACAATCTGCTCGTGGGGTTCGATACCTCCGACGATGCGAGCGTCTTCCGCGTAGGGGAGAACCTGGGGCTCGTGCAGTCCATCGACTTCTTCCCACCGATGGTCGACGACCCGTTCCTGTTTGGCCAGATTGCCGCGGCAAACTCGCTGTCGGACATCTACGCCATGGGCGGGCGGCCGAGCCATGCCATGAACCTGCTGTGCATTCCGAGCTGCCTGGGCGTCGAGGTTGCCGGCCAGATTCTGGCGGGCGGCGCCGACAAGTGCGTCGAGGCGTGTTGCTCCATCGCGGGCGGTCACACCATCAACGACGACGAGCCCAAGTACGGCCTGTCCGTGAGCGGTTTTGTGCCACTCGACCGCATGCTCGCCAACAGCGGCGCGCACGTGGGCGATGCGTTGCTGCTGACCAAGGCGGTTGGCTCGGGCATCATCACCACGGCCATTAAGGGCGAGCTCATCGAGCAGGACGAGGCTGGTCCGATGTTCGACTCGATGCGCACCCTCAACGAGGCCCCGATCCGTCTGGCCGAGGGGCTCGAGCTTCACGGCTGTACCGATATTACGGGCTTTGGCCTGATCGGGCATGCGTGCGAGATGGCCGAGGGCTCGGGCGTGCAGATTGTACTTGCGTCGGGGGCGGTGCCGCTCTTTGACCAGGTGCTCGATATGGCGCGTCTGGGCATTATTCCTGCCGGTGCCTACCGCAACCAGGATTTCTTTGGTCCGCGCGTGACGGCCGACGATGACATGGAACCGGGCATGCTGGATGCGCTGTACGATCCGCAGACGTCTGGTGGTTTGCTTATTGCGGCGCCCGCGAGGGATGTGGATGAGCTTGCGCGTCGCCTGGATGCCGAGGGGCGCATCGCCGCCGTCGTCGGGCGCGTGTGCGAGGCGGAGCTGGGCGGTCCTGCCGTCCACGTTGTGCATTAAGGAAAACCGTTTATGCGACTGCCTACTGTTCTGGGCGGTCCCTTTTGAAAGGATGTAACTATGTCTACCAAAATTGAAGTCAATGCCATGGGCGATGCCTGCCCGCTGCCCGTCGTCAAGACGCTCAAAGCCCTGAAGCAGCTCGATGGCGAGGGCGCCGTGGTGACCTCGGTCGATAACGAGACTGCCGTCAAGAACATCTCCAAGATGGCGCAGGAGAAGGGCTGCACGGCCTCGGTCGAGAAGGTTTCTGACGCCGAGTGGCACGTGACCGTGGCGACCTCTGGCGCCGTTGCCGTGGCCGATCCTGAGCAGGATGGCGCTGCCTTCTGCGACGCCAGCGCCGGCAAGGGCAAACTCGTCATTTCCGTCTACACCGATTGCATGGGCCGTGGCGACGACGAGCTGGGCCACAAGCTCATGAAGGCGTTTATCTTTGCCGTGACGCAGCAGGAGGAACTGCCCGCGACCATGCTGTTCTACAACGGCGGTGCCAAGCTCACCGTCGAGGGCTCGCCGGTGCTCGATGACCTGAAGGGCCTGGCCGAGCAGGGTGTCGAGATTCTCACCTGCGGTACCTGCCTGGACCACTATGGCATTAAAGACCAGCTCGCGGTGGGCGAGGTCACCAACATGTACGTGATCGTGGAGAAGATGGAGCAGGCCGTGCGCGTCGTGCGCCCGTAGCGTATTGGTTGGAGTTGCCATGAGGGAGAAGCGCCCGGCGCTTGTCATCACGTTTCCCACCACGGCGGCCGCCATGGGCTGCGAGTCCCTGTGCATCGAGCGCGGCCTTCCCGGGCGAACGATTCCCGTGCCCGGGGAGGTCGCTGCCGGCTGCGGTCTGGCGTGGAAGGCGTTGCCTGCCGATGAGGAGCTGCTGCGCGGCGAACTCGCCGCGGCGGGCGTTCCCACCGAGGGCTATACCGTGATTGATATGTGGGAGGTCGTGCGATGATCTACCTGGATAACGCGGCGACGACCATGCACAAGCCGCAGACGGTCATCGATGCCGTGACGCAGGCGATGTGCTCGCTCGGCAATGCCGGGCGCGGCGCCACGTCGGGTGCCCTCGATGCCGCTCGTACGATTCACGGTTGCCGTGCCAAGCTCGCGCGCCTTTTGGGTTGCCCGAGGGCGGACCATGTGTGTTTTACGCCCAACTCTACGGCGGCGCTCAACACCGCCATCAACGGGGTGGTGCGCCCCGGCGACCGCGTGGTCACGACGGTGCTCGAGCACAACTCGGTGCTGCGTCCGCTCAACCGCCTGGCGGCAGAGCAGGGCGTGACGGTTGAGCATGCGGGTTGCGATGCGAGCGGCGTGCTCGACTACGACGAGCTCGAGCGGTTGGTCACGCCGGGCACGCGTGCTGTGGTGGTGACGCACGCCTCCAATGTGACCGGCAACGCGGTCGACATTGCGCGCGTGGCGGCCATGGCCCATGCGGCCGGTGCGCTGGTGATCGTTGACGCCTCTCAGCCTGCCGGCACGGCGCATATTGATATGCACGCCATGGGGCTCGATGTTGTGTGCTTTACCGGCCACAAAGGGCTCATGGGACCTCAAGGCACCGGCGGCCTGGCCGTGGCGGATGGCGTTGACGTGGCTCCGTGGGCCATGGGCGGCACCGGCGTGCACAGCTTTGATGCGCTGCAGCCGCTTGAGTGGCCCACGCGCCTTGAGGCGGGCACGCTCAACGGTCATGGCATCGCGGGCCTTTCCGCAGGTCTCGACTTTATCGAGGCGCAAGGCGGGGTCGAGGCGATTGCGGCACACGAGCGAGCACTGGCGGATCGCTTCCTTGCCGGTGTGCGCGAGATTCCGGGGATTAAGCTCTATGGTGCGTTTGACCAGCCCGTGCGCTCGGCGATCGTGTCGCTCAACGTGGGCGATATCGACTCTGCCGAGATCTCGGATGCACTCATGCAAGGGTGGGGGATTGCGACGCGCCCCGGCGCCCATTGCGCCCCGCTCATGCACCGTGCGCTGGGGACCGAGCGTCAGGGCGTGGTTCGCTTCTCGTTTGGGTATTTCAACACGGACGAGGAAGTCGACACCGCGATTGACGCTTTGCGCGATTTAGCCTGCTAAAGCGTATATACTTGCGGGACGGGTCTTTTGCTCGTCCCGTTTTTGTTTTGATTCGAAAGGTGCTCTCATGGCCTCATCCGCCTCGCGTGGTCTGCGTTCCGATCATGTCGCTACCGTCGGCATCGCCTTGTTCTCGATGCTCTTTGGCGCCGGCAACCTCATTATTCCGCCGTTGCTGGCGCTGCAGGCAGGTTCTGCCACGCCGGTCGCCATGCTCGGCTTTCTGATTGCCGCCATCGGCCTGCCCGTCATGGGATTTATCGCCGTGGCGCTTGCCGGAACGGCGCGCGAGCTTGCCGGCCGCGTGCACCCCAAGTTTGGCGAATTCTTCGTTGCGGCGGTGTATCTGGCCATCGGCCCGTGCCTGGCTATTCCGCGCACGAGCTCCACGGCCTTCGAGATGCTGGTACCGCTGCTGCCCGAGGGCGTCTCGCTCGGCACGGCACGTCTGGTGTTTGCCGTTGGCTTCTTTGTCGTCGCGTTTGCGCTCACGCTGCGCCCGGGTGTCATCACACGCGTGCTCGGTCGCATTACGGGCCCTGCGCTCATTGCGCTTATCGTGCTCGTTGTCGGCGCCGCCGTGATCTCGCCGCTGGGACCGGCTGCTGCCCCGCAAGCTCTCTATGATGCCGGCGCTGCGGTCCAAGGCTTCTTGACCGGCTACCAGACCATGGACCTGCTTGCGTCGCTCGCCTTCGGCATCATCATCGCCGAGACCATTCACGAGCTGGGCGTGACCGATGACAAGCGCGTCGCTTTTGAAATTTCGCGCTCCGGTGTGATCGCCGGCGTGCTCATGGCCATCATCTACTGCGGCCTGGCGCTTGCCGGCACGCAGCTCAGCACCGTGATGCCCGATGCCACCAACGGCGCCGCCATCCTTGCCCGCTCTGCCTCCATGCACTTTGGTCTTGCCGGCACGGTCGTGGTCTTTGCGATCTTTTTCCTTGCCTGCATGAACGTGTGTATTGGCCTTATCAGCTGCTGCTCGCGTTACTTCTGCGAGACGTATGTGGTTAAAGGCGGAGCGGAGGCTTCCGAGGAGGCCATGCGCCGTCCCTTTGCGATTCTCGCCTTTGTGTTCGCGGCGTTTTCGTGCGTGCTCTCCAACGTGGGCCTCGACGTGATCCTCATGTTCTCGGTGCCCATGCTCAATGCACTGTATCCCGTTGCCATTGTGCTGGTACTTATGGGCCTGGTGCATGTTTTTTGCGACGCACATCCGCAGGTTTGGGTTTGGGTCGGCGGCGTGGTCGCGGTGCAGAGCGTGATCACTTCGGTCCGCGATGCGTTCTTTGCTGGCGCGTGGCTGCCGTTCGATGCGTTGCCGCTGGCAGATATCGGTGCTGCGTGGGCACCAGTCGCCGTAGTGGCGTTTGTGATCGGCCTGGCCCATAGCCAGTTTGTCGCACATTCGAGGAGCTAGTGTTTCTGCGCTTGCACAGGCGGGGAGTCTCCCCTATAATTTCCTTCGCTTTGGGACACGCAAGGTTTAGACCTTAGCTGCTCAACACCTTCGGGACGTGGCGCAGTTTGGTAGCGCGCCTGCTTTGGGAGCAGGATGTCGCAGGTTCAAATCCTGTCGTCCCGACCATATCTTGCGGGCGTAGTTCAATGGTAGAACCCCAGCCTTCCAAGCTGATGACGCGGGTTCGATTCCCGTCGCCCGCTCCATAGGATAGTTTAAACGGCTTTGGCTCTATTTGGTGCCAGAGCCGTTTTCATATGCATGCCGGGACCCCATATCCCCTCCTAAGTTGCGGTGAAATAGTTCCTGGATTAGCCGCAATAGCTGTTATCCAGGAACTATTTCACCGCAACTTATTGAGGCCGAGCGGGCTGGGTCGATGATGGGTTCTTTTGTCGAGAAGATGAGGGCGGCCGGTCAGGAGTCTGCGTAGGGTTTTGTGGTCGGTATACCGTAGCCGCGCATCATGGAGCCGAACGCTTTGACATCGTAGGTGTCTAAGAGCTTGAAATGAATGACGTTGTGGCCCATAGCACGCAGGTTCGCGTCGCGCACGAGGGCAGCTCGATAGGTTTTTGCCGCAGTATGTTCCGGATCATTTTGGGCATCGCCCTCGAACTTGCCCAGTCCATGCAGCTCAGCCAGCATCCAAGAGCCGTTTGGCATCTGCCAGCCGTAATCTGCCAAATAATAGCCGGCGTTTCCCGGTCGAGTGATTTCAACCTGAAGTTCGGGAGCGGCAACTCCTGCCATAATCATTGCCGCCCGTGCTTCGGATTCTCCACCGTTATCCGACCTGCCATCCATGTGTTCAAAAACGTCAAATGCGCGCGCGATGCCGTGCAATCCGCGGCAGTTCGCTTGTGCATATGCACGCAATTCTTCACGCTCGACACCGTACTCACGAGCCAACCCGTCGACATAGCCTAGTGCATATCGAAAAGCGCTCGTTCGGGCGATGTCGACCACCGTGCGATATGGATCCGTTAGCGTAAACGGGCCGAGCTGCCATACGTCGCCCGGTCGCCAGCGTCGGTATTCAACGAATTCGTACATATCGCGTCTGGTGGAACGCGGTAGCAGCACTTGCACCTTGTCGAGAAGCGAATATGCAGAACCGATGCCATAGAGCAGCGCCGCCGTTGCTCCACAAAACACGGCATCCGGTTCAACGACCGCAATAGCGGATGCCAATTGAAAGATGCGATCTTCGACGCCGAGGTCATTCCAATACGCGGGATCAGCGTAGACATGGTTGTAGAGTCGAATAATCATCTCTTTTTGCATGAGCGCGTAGGCACAGCGTTCGTCCCATTTTTTGGTAGCTACAAACAGGTGCCCGCCATGATGGGCCTCGAATAACCGGAAGAACAGCTCTGCTTGCGGTTTGGAACAGCGTTTATCATGACTCATTTTCGACCCCATGGTCTCGAGGGGGAGTGAATGACACTACGCTATCCCATATTTGGTCCGCCAGACCTTGCCATGAACTGACCAAAAGCTTGACGGGGCAGGTCAGAGCCATGAGCCAGAGCCAAACATATCGGCAAACGGTTGATTAGTGCCCCTCGGTGGCACTAAAAACCACCCTTACAGAAAGTTGCGGTGAAATAGTTCCTGAAAAGCTCGAATAAGCCTAAATCCAGGAACTATTTCACCGCAACTTAGGAGGGGATGGGGCTGAGAGGCGGGCGTTGCCGTTGCCTGTCAGTTAGTGGCGGGATTGGTGGCGGAGTTTGTCGATGGTGGAGTCGGTGCTGCGGCTGCGGGATTCGGCGGCGCGGTCGCGGGCGTCGGCGGCGGTTTGGCGCTGGCGGCGGTAGTCGATCATGCCTTGGATGATGGGCTTGCCAAAGCTCACGACATCATCGTTGTAGATGGCGGTTCGGGCTGCGAGGAGGCAGTCGGTAAAGTCCATATGCGTCTTGCCGAACAGTTTGATGGCAAGGGCGATAACGGTGGGCTCGTCGACCATGACGTCATCGAGCAGCCTTCTCATGGCCGTAGCAATCTCAGCACGGGGAACCTTATAGACGTCGCGCAGCGTGACCACGACGCGCGTGATGATCTCGGGGTAGACACGAGCGGTGCGCGTGGCGATGACCTTGGCGGCGCGCGGTGACAGGACCTCGTCGTCGTTAAGCAGGTAGCGCAGGATGACGGTCTCGTCGATGATGGTGCTACTCATGGATATCTACTTCCTCGGGACCCAAAACCGACTCATCGCTTTCTGTGGCTAGGTATTCAATCCAGGCATTGCGCTCCTCGGCGCGGCGATTGGGGTCACCATATGCTTTGAGCGATCCATAGGCGGCGGTGCCGTCCTTTGAGCGCACGGCGACCGGCTGAAAGGGGAGCTTGCGCATCAAAATGCTTTGCGCGACAAATAAGCGGACAGCCTCGGCGAGCGATGTGCCCATGGCATCGTAGAGATGCTCGGCATGCTGCTTGTCTTCCTCGCGAATGCGCACCTGCAGGATGGCTCTTTTTTGAGTCGATGACATCACTGGCCCCCTTAATGAGCGTGCAATATAGTCGGTCAAATGCGGCATGTGCCGATACTTGAGCATCTTATAACGATTACTTTATTTCACTCAAGTTGATAACCATAAACACGAATACAAGCGTAGTACATCCAAAATGAGAGCGCATAAAAATCTCTGAGGCGTACGCATGTAATACACTCACCTTTATAGCTTCTAGAGAATAATTCCAACCTGCCAAAACCCCTGCAATACACCCGTATTGCAGGGCCTATGCTCAAGTTTGCCCCCTGCAACTGCGTATATTTAACCTGTATATCGTTGGAGAAACTCTACCGAGTGCATGTTTCGCCGCATGCATTCGATTCGTCGATGCCAGGCCACGGGCGGCTTGGGTCAATGTCGACAGGGTCTCTCCGGCAAGGGATTCAGGAGGGAGTGAACAACATGGGTAATAAGCGAGTCGTAGCCGATTCTTCGCGCTGCATTGGGTGTCAAACCTGCATGGCGGCGTGTATCGAGGCACACGACATCCCCGGTAACATCGCCGCGCCGCGCCTGCGCGTGACGCGTACGTACGAGATCTCCGCACCGGTGGCTTGCCATCACTGCGAGGATGCCCCGTGCGCGAAGGCCTGTCCTACGGGCGCCTTGTTCTTTGATCCAAAGAACCATCGCATCGGCGTCAACGAGGACAACTGCATCGGCTGCAAGAGCTGCGTCATGGCATGCCCCTTTGGCGCCGTGAGCGTGGCGACCACGCAGGTCCCCGTCTTGATGGGCGACGTTCGCGTGGGTTCGCAGACCAAGAGCTTCGTGCTCAAGTGCGACCTGTGCGTGGACCGTCCCGGCGGTCCGGCGTGTGCCGAGGCGTGCCCGACCAAGGGCCTCACCCTGGTAGACGAGGAACGTTTGGCAGAACTGACTGCCGAGCGTGCCCGCGCCACCATCGAAAACGAGGCGTAAGCGTTGGGGCGACAGGCCCAATGATTGTCAAATACGTACCGAGTATTCGGTAGCAGAAAAAGGAAGGAGGGTGTCATGGAGAAGCATAAAGTGATCTGCCCGTATTGCGGCGCCGGTTGCCAGTTTAACCTCCTGGTCCAAAACGGCCAGGTCGTGGGCACCGAGCCGCTCAACGGCATCACCAACCAGAGCGAGCTGTGCCTTAAGGGCATGAGCGGCTATGACTTCATCAACGACACTAAGATCTTGACTCCTCGCGTACTGCACCCGATGATCCGCCGCACCAAGGGCGCGGATCTTGAGCGCGTAAGCTGGGACGAGGCACTGGATTTCACCGCATCTAAGATGCAGGCCATAATTGACGAATATGGTCCTAACGCTGTCATGACCACCGGCTCTTCGCGAGGCGGCGGCAATGAGGCGAACTACGTCATGCAGAAGTTTACGCGTGCGTGCATCGGCACCCACAGCGTAGACAACTGCGCCCGTACTTGACACGGCCCTACTGTCCTCGGTCTGATGGACACGGTTGGTTCAGGTTGCATGTCATGCTCCATCCCCGGTATGGAGGATGCGGGCTGCATTTTCCTCTTCGGCTATAACCCTGCCGATTCGCACCCCATCGTCGCAAGGCGTATCGTGCGAGCCAAAGAAAAGGGTTGCAAGATCATCGTCGCCGACCCGCGCCATATCGAAACCGCGCGTATCGCCGATCTCTACCTTCCGATCAAGAACGGTTGCAATGTTGCGTTCCTCAACGCCTTTGCCAACTGCTTGGTCAACGATGGCCTCTACGACAAGGAATTCGTCGCCGAGCACACGAACGGCTTTGACGAGTGGTGGGAGACCATCAAGAACTACACTCCCGAATCCGTACAGGACATCACGGGTGTCGAGCCCGCGTTGATCCACCAAGCTGCCGAGATGTACGCCACGGCGAAGCCCTCCGCCATCATTGGCTGGGGCATGGGCGTATGCCAGCAGAAGCAGAACCTGAAGACGGTGCACACCATCGCCTCCATCGCCTGCGTTGCCGGCCAGATCGGCAAACCCAATTCCGGCCTCGCGCCCGTGCGTGGTCAGAACAACGTCCAGGGCTCCTGCGATATGGGCATGCTGCCTAACCTGTACCCTGGCTACCAGAAAGTCACCGACCCCGCCGTGCGCGCCAAGTTTGCAAAGGCTTGGGGCGTGCCCGAGGAAAAGCTCCCGCTCGAGGAGGGCTACAAGCTCACCGACCTGGGCCACCTGGTCGACGAGGGCAAGGTGCACTGCTTCTACAACTACGGCGAGGACCCGGTGCAGACCGAGCCCGATTCGGCCGGTATGCGCAAGACGCTCTCCGAGCTGGATCTGTTCATTTGCCAGGACATCTTTATGACGCAGACGACCATGCTCGCCGACGTCATCCTGCCCGCTACCTCTTGGGGCGAGCACGAGGGTGTCTTTACCGCATCCGACCGTAGCTTCCAGCACTTTGACGCGGCTGTTCCGCCCAAGGGCGAGTGCCGCCACGACTGGGAGATCTTCGCGGACCTGTCCACGCGTATGGGCTATCCCATGCACTACGACAACACCGAGCAGATCTGGAACGAGTGCATTAGCCTGTGCCCCAACTTTGTGGGCGCGACCTACGAGAAGATGGCTCCCGAGGGCGGTTACGCCCAGTGGCCGGTCAAGAGCACCGATGTGAACGACCACGGTACGCCCGACATGTTCGCTGGTGGCAAGTTCACCACCAAGGACGGCCGCGCCAACCTGATGGCGCACGACTGGGAGGCGCCCTCCGAGCTTCCCGACGATGAGTACCCGCTCATTCTGTGCACCGTCCGCGAGGTCGGTCACTACAGCTGCCGCTCGATGACCGGCAACTGCAAGACGCTGGCGCTGCTCGCCGACGAGCCCGGCTTTGTCCGCATGAATCCCGCGGACGCCCAGGCGCGCGGCATCAAGAACGGCGACATCGTCTCGATTCATAGCCGCCGCGGCCAGGTATACAGCCGCGCCGACGTGAGCGATCGCATCAATAAGGGCACGGTCTACATGACCTACCAGTGGTGGATCGGCAAGTGCAACGAGCTGACCATTCACAAGGTCGACCCGGTCTCGCATACGCCCGAGGACAAGTTCTCCGCCTGCCAGGTCGACGCCATTGCCGACCAGGTTTGGGCAGAGGGCGAGGTAGAGCGTCAGTACACCGAGCTCAAGCAGGCTCTGGTGGACGCCGCCGCTCCCCAGGACGTTGAGCCCGGCGCCGCCAAGTTCGATGACGAGACGCACGTGAACCAAATCGTGTAGTCCCGTTCTCGTTGGCTTTTTGGGCCGGGCGTCCCGTACGTTCGGGAGCCCGGCCCGTTATTTTGAAAGGAAGTGGGGATGAACCGCTTCATCGACATCAACCCGGAGAGGTGCATCGGCTGCGGAACATGCCAGTCCGCCTGTGCCGACGCCCACCGGATGCAGGGTCTTCAGGATACGCCGCGCCTGGCGCTCGTGAAGACCGGCGGCATTTCGGCCGCCCTTGCCTGCCACCATTGCGAGGGTGCCCCCTGCGCCGAGGTTTGCCCGGTGAATGCCATCGAGCACGATGGCGATCGCATCCACGTCAAGGAGCAGGAGTGCATCGGGTGCAGGCTGTGCGCCATCGCGTGCCCCTTCGGAGCCATCCATCCCGATGGCACGTCTATCGCCGGTGTCGCAGGCATGTGCGACCCGACGCCTTCGTATCCTAAGTCCCTGAGCAGCCTGCTTACGTGGGCTCCTGGCCAGTACACCTGCGCTGTCAAGTGCGACCTGTGTGCCTTCGATCCGGACGGCCCGCATTGTGTGGCGGCGTGCCCCACCAAGGCGCTGACCGTCATGGGCGGCGCGGCCGATCGCGAGCTCGACGAGGCCAAGCGCCTGCGCTCGATCGAAAACGGTCCGGCCGTCGATGTTACCGCTGTGGCCCAGGGCCTGTCCGAGAAAGCAGAAGGGAGCGTAAACAATGGATAGCATGACGCTGTTTATCGCATCGCTTGCCGTCTCGTGCATCGGTGCGCTCGCCTCGGTTCTGCTGATTAAGGCCGACAACGCCGCCAAGACCGCCGGCTGCCTGATCGGCGCCGTCGCGGCCGTGCTGTCGTTCATCGCGGGCCTCGAGGCCGTGCTTGGCGACGTTTCGTCCCTCAACACGGTCTTCTTTTTCCCGTTCGCCCGTCTCGAGCTCTTGCTCAACGGCCTTGCGGGCCTGATCGTGGTCCTCATCTCAATCCTCGCCTTTGCGGGCTTCATCTACGGTCTGTCCTACTTCGATGAGTACCCGGGCAAGGTCGGGCGCGCCGGTTTCTTCATGAACACCTTCGTCGCCTCGATGATGCTCGTCATCACCGCCGACAACGTGTTCTGGTTCCTGGTCGCCTTTGAGCTCATGTCCCTTACGAGCTACTTCCTTGTCGTTATCGAGGAGAACAAGAACTCCATTAGGGGCGGTTGGCTCTACTTCGTCATCGCGCACGTGGGCTTTGTCCTTATCATGGCGAGCTTCCTGCTCATGACCAACGGCGTGGGCGGTTCCTTCAGCTTCAGTGATTTCCGTACGCATGACTTTGGACCCGCCGTCTCCTCCGCGTGCTTCGTCCTCGCGTTCTTCGGATTCGGCGCAAAGGCCGGTATCATCCCGCTGCACTCCTGGCTGCCCCAGGCGCACCCCGAGGCGCCGTCCAACGTGTCCGCCCTCATGTCCGGCGGCATGATCAAGATCGGCATCCTGGGAATCCTCAAGGTCGGTCTCGACCTGCTCGCGGGTTCGGGCGTCCAGCTCTGGTGGGGCCTCATGGTCCTGGTCTTCGGATCCATCTCGTCGGTCCTGGGCGTCGTCTACGCCCTCCACGAGCACGACATTAAGCGCCTGCTGGCCTACCACTCCGTCGAGAACATCGGCATCATCTTGCTCGGTGTCGGCGCGTCCATGACGGCGCACGCCCTGGGCAACGACGTCATCGCGACGATCGCGCTCATGGCCGCCCTCTACCACACGCTCAACCACGCCATGTTCAAGGGCGAGCTGTTCCTCGGCGCGGGCTCCCTGCTCTATGCCACGGGTACGCGCAACATGGAGAAGATGGGCGGCCTGTTCCGCCGTATGCCGGTCACGGCCGTCTGCTTCCTCATCGGTGCCCTTGCCATCTCGGCTATCCCGCCGCTCAACGGCTTCGTTTCCGAGTGGTTCACCTACCAGTCTCTGTTCAACATCTCGACGCTCTCCGACCCGGTCTTCATGGTGTTCGCCGTCGCCTCCGCGGCCGCCCTCGCCATCACCGGTGCCCTGGCCGTCACGTGCTTCGTGAAGGCCTACGGCGTCTCGTTCGCGAGCAGCCCTCGTTCCCAGGAGGCCGCGAACGCCAAGGAGTCCCCGGCTCCGATGTTGTTCTCGCAGATGCTCCTCGCGGCCATCTGCGTGGTGCTGGGAATCGGCTCTCCCGTCATCGCCCCGGTTCTGGGCGACGTCGCCCAGAGCGTGCTTGCCGGCTCTGCCATCACAGCCACCTCGGGCGTGTCTCTGGTGAACGAGATTTCCGGTGCCGCCACCTCCACCCCCGCGATCGCCATCGCGCTCGTGGTCCTCACCGGCCTCGCGTTCGTGTTGAGGTCCTGCCTCGGCACCAAGGCCCCCGCTAAGAAGACCGACCCTTGGGCGTGCGGCTACGAGCCCAACGAGCACATGCCCGTCGTCGCCACGAGCTTCGCGTCAGACGTAGAGCTCTTCATGGGCCCGCTCTACACCCTGCGCGAGGTATGCACCAAGATCTGCTGGTCCATCGCGCACGTGTTCCAGAAGCTCACCGGTGTCGCCCAGGGCGTTGAGCCCCTGCCCGACCGCTTCCTGGTCGATGCACCGAGCGAGGGTGCCGATAAGCTGGCCGGCCTCGCCTCCAAGATCGAGGGCGGCAACTACTCCGTATACATCTGCTACATCGTCGCGGCGCTCGTGGTCTTCCTCGTGCTCGCCGTGGTCATGGTCTAGAGAGGGGAGAGGATATTATGAACATCGTTCTTGCGATAGCGCAGGGCCTCGTGGTCATGCTGGTCGCGCCCTTCTTCTCCGGCCTCGCCCGTGTGATTCGCGCGAAGATGCACAATCGCCGCGGTCCGTCCATCCTTCAGGATTACCGGGACCTCGCGAAGCTCATGGCGCGTCCCGAGTCCGTGAGTTCCGACTCGAGCTTCGTGCTGCGCATCATGCCGCCGCTGTTCCTCGCGGTGTCGTTCATGCTCGCCATGGGCCTGCCCATGTTCACGCTCGAGAGCCCCATGCCCGTCTTTGGTGACGCCATCACCATCATGTACGCGCTCGCGCTGTCCCGCTTCTTCTTCGCGCTGTCCGGCGTGGATTCCTCCAACGCCTACGCGGGCTTCGGCGGTATCCGCGAGCTCCTCATGAGCGTGCTCATCGAGCCGTCCATGCTCATCGCGCTGTTTACCGTCGCCATCGTGTGCGGCTCCACGGACATTGCGACCATGGGTCAGCACATCGTTACGGGCAACGTCTCGAGCGTCGTCGCCGTCATCCTCGCCGGCGTCGCCTTCGCGGCCGCCTGCTATATGGAACTCGGCAAGCTTCCGTTCGATCAGGCCGAAGCCGAGCAGGAGCTCCAGGAGGGCCCGCTCGCCGAGCTCTCCGGCCCGTCCCTGGCCATGATGAAGCTCGCCATGGGCATGAAGCAGGTCGTGGTCGTCGCTTGGTTCACCTCCATCTTCATCCCCTGGGGAGAGCCCGCGACCATCGGCGTCACCGCTCTCGTGGGCGCCGTCGTCTTCCTTGTCAAGTGCCTGGTCGATTTCGTTGTCTGCGGCGTGCTCGAGAACTCCGTTTCCCGTTCGCGCTTCAAGGTGCTCGGTAACCAGACCTGGGCCGTCGTCGGCATCGCGGTCCTCGCGTTCGTCTTCGTCGTCGTAGGCGTGTAGGGAGAAGGGAGAAACTATGTCAATCGAATCGAGCTTGTCCCTCTTTGCCATGGTGGCGATCGCCGTCCCCATGCTGGGCTCCCTGCTCATCGTCATGCTGCCGCGTCCCTACGCTAAATGGATCTGCGCCTTTGCCGGCGGCATCGCCACGGTCGCTTCCGTTGGCTTGGCCGCGACGTTTGCCGGAAACGGCATGAACGCGGTCGATGTAACCTGGGCGAGTATGGGCCAGACCTTGGTCATGGGCTTCATATTCGACCGGATGAGCACGCTGCTCGCACCCGCGTTCGTCGCTATCGGCCTGCTCGTCGTCATCTATTCGTTCCCGTACATGAGCGATAAGAACAAGGAGCATCCCGACGCGCCCCGTCGCCGCTTCTACGTGTACTTCTCCACGTTCATCGGCGCCATGGCCGGTCTCGCCTACAGCTCCACCATCGTCGGCCAGCTCGTTTTCTTCGAGATTACCGGCGTGTGCTCCTGGGGCCTCATCAGCTACTACATGACGCCCACGGCCAAGAAGGCCGGTATGAAGGCGCTCATCATCACCCATATCGGCGCTCTGGGACTCTACATCGGCGCGGCCTTCCTGTTCGCCGGAACCGGCACGTTCGCGCTGAGCGCGATCTCCCAGCTCGATTCCGGTATGAAGACCGTCGTGCTGCTGCTCATCCTGTTCGCCGCTTGGGCCAAGTCCGCCCAGTTCCCGCTCTACATGTGGCTGCCCTCCGCAATGGAGGCCCCCACGCCCGTTTCCGCCTACCTCCATGGCGCGTCCATGGTGAAGGTCGGCGTGTGCGTGTTCGCCCGCGCTCTTGCGAGTGCCGGCGATATCCCCGAGATCGTCGGTTGGGTCGCCATCATCGACGCCGTCGTGACCATGCTCTTCGGCTTCCTCATGTACCTGCCCCAGAAGGATATGAAGCGCCTGCTCGCCTTCTCGACGATCGCGCAGCTCGCCTACGTGTTCTTCGGCCTGGGCCTCTCCGTGTTCGGAAGCCAGATGGCGTTCAACGGCGCCGTCGAGCACATCTTCAACCACGCGTTCACCAAGACCCTGTTCTTCCTCATCGCCGGCTCCCTCAGCTTCACGCTGGGAACCCGTATGTTGCCCAAGATCCAGGGCCTCATGAAGAAGTACCCGGTCACGGGCGTGGGCTTCGCGGTCGCCGCGACCGCTATCGCCGGCGTGCCCCCCATGAGCACGTTCTTCTCCAAGTTCCAGATTATTTCCGGTGGCTTCGCGGTTGGTGCTTCCAACACGGTCATCTTCGTCCTCGTGTGCGTCATGGTCGTCGAGACCGTCGCCACCTTCGCATGGTTCCTGCGTTGGATGGGTAAGGTCCTGCCCGGTGAGCCGAGCGAGACCGTGGCCGCCGGCCAGCCCCTTCCGCGCGCCATGGCGTTCGTGTTCGTCGTCCTCATGATCATGGTCGTCGTCGCCGGTCCTCTGTCCTCTAGTTGGATGGGTTAGGAGGTAGGACATGGGTTATTCGTTAGTCAATATCCTGGGCGGTCTTCTGATCGTGACCTCCACCATGGTGGTCGTCTCGAAGACCATCCCGTCCGCCATTAAGTGGTACGCGATCCAGTCGGTTGTCCTGGTGGGCGTGCTGCTCACCCTGGGCCTCACCACCGGTGCCACCGAGCTTCTCATGTGGGCCGCGTCGGCCTTCGTCACCAAGGTGATCCTCGTTCCGTTCATTCTCAACCGTGCCTACAAAAAGATGGGTTCGCCTGCCGATAGCACGCTGACCTCCTCCATCAAGCCGGCCTGGACCATCATCCTCACCGGTCTGGAGGTGGCCATCTGCTTCGCGGTGGTCACGCGCCTGAGCCTGCCCACCGCTGAGGTGGCTACTCCGGCCCTCGCCATCAGCTTCGCGCACTTCTTCGTCGGCCTCACGTGCATCATCTCCCAGCGCAACATCCTCAAGCAAATCTTCGGGTACTGCCTTATGGAGAACGGTAGCCACGTGACGCTCGCCCTGCTCGCGCCCACGGCCCCCGAGATCATCGAGATCGGCATCGCCACCGACGCCATTTTCGCCGTCATCATCATGTCCGCCGTCGTCGTGAGGATCTGGAACGACACCAAGTCGCTCGACTCCCACGACCTGACCGAATTGAAGGGGTAGGCCATGGATGTTTCAATGCTGACGGTCGCCCTGCTCGCTTGTCCCCTCGTGTTCTCCCTGATTATGGCTGCGCTCCCCAAGACGACGTCCTACAGCGTCTTTGCGGGGCTCAACACCATCTCCGTCGCGGCGACCCTCGTCCTTTCGGTCGTCACCGCGGGAACCATGCTCTCGAGCGGGCAGAATATCGACGCTTTGGGCCTGTGGCTCCATCTCGATTCGCTCTCGTCGATCTTCGTCCTTCTGGTAGGCATCATCGGGTTCATCACCGGCGTGTACTCCATCTCCTATATCAAGATCGATATCGAGGAGAAGACCATGCCGGCCGAGCGCACCAAGCAGTACTACGCGCTGTTTAGCCTGTTCGTCTTCACGATGCTGCTCGCCTGCCTGTCCAACAACATCATCCTCACCTGGGCGGCAGTCGAGGCCACCACGCTGTCGACCGTGTTCCTCGTGGGCATCTACAAGAACAAGCAGGCGCTCGAGGCGTCTTGGAAGTACGCGATGGTCTGCACCGCCGGCGTGGCCTTCGGCCTGTTCGGCACGCTGCTCATCTACGCGAACGCCGCCGATATCATGCCCAACGCGCATGAGGCAGCCTTCCTCACCTCCATCATGCCCTACGCCGACCAGTTCGACCCGATGCTCGTGCGCCTCGCGTTCGCGTTCATCGTCATCGGCTTCGGCACCAAGGCGGGCCTGTTCCCCATGCACACTTGGCTGCCCGACGCGCACTCCCAGGCTCCGAGCCCTGTCTCGGCCCTGCTTTCGGGCGTGCTGCTTAAGTGCGCCATGCTGGTGATCGTCCGCTTCTACTCCCTGTCCATCATCACGGTGGGCGACACCTATCCGCGTACGCTCCTGCTCATCCTGGGCACGCTGTCCATCCTGGTGGCCGCCCTGTGCATCTTTAAGCAGGACGATATCAAGCGCCGCTTCGCGTACTCCTCCGTCGACAACGTCGGCGTGGTCGCGCTGTGCCTGGGTATCGGTGGTCCGCTCGGTATCGCCGCCTGCCTGCTGCACTGCATCTTCCACGGTTTCACGAAGGCGCTCGCCTTCTGCATGGCCGGTAACATCCAGCACATCTACCACACCCGCGACCTGAACAAGATCAAGGGCGTCGTCGAGATCGCTCCCGTCACGGCAGCGCTCACCATCATCGCCCTGCTCGCGCTCGCCGCCTTCCCGCCGTTCGCCCTGTTCATCTCCGAGTTCCTCACCTTCGTGGCCGGCGTCCAGTCCGGTCCCATCTGGGTGGTCGTGCTCGTGGCCATTGGCCTCACCGGCGTGTACTTTGCCCTTACCGGCATCGCGCTCAAGTCCATTTTCGGCAAGGCGCCCGAGGGCATGAAGCGCCACGAGGTGCCCGCCCTCATGATCATCCCCGAGATCGCCCTCGCGATCGTGGTCATGTGGTTCGGTATCGCCACCCCGGTCGCCATCACGAGCGGCGTCGAGGATGCAACGTCCGTCGTTTTGAACCAGAGCGTCGAAGAGCTCCACGAGGCTCCTCTCTACCGCATGGTGTTCAGTTCCCAGACCAAGACAAGCGAGGTGAATTAGCACCATGGCAGAACCTGAAAAGAAGGACTATGCTCGTCGTTGCGAAAGCCACGTCGAGGCCCTGCGCGCCGCAGTGCCGGGCGCTATCGAGAAGGTTGAGTGGCAGTGCGAGGACCAGCTGACGATCACCGTCAAGCAGGACAAGCTGCCCGAGGCCGTCCACTACCTGTATTACGAGCGCTACGGCTGGATTCCCGTGATCATCGGCAACGACGAGCGCAGTCTGTGCGGCCGTTACGCCGTGTATTACGTCATCTCCATGGAGGGGGAGGACCCCGGCTGGGTGACCGTGCGCACCGAGGTCGATCCCGCCAAGATGACGTTCCCGTCCGTGACGCCGTTCGTCCCCGCCTGCGTGTGGGGCGAGCGCGAGCTGCGCGACATGTTCGGCCTGATCCCCGAGGGTCTGCCCGACCGTCGCCGCCTGGTACTGCCCGACGACTGGCCCAGCGGCCTGTACCCGCTGCGCAAGGACTCCATGGACTACCGCTTCCGTCCCGCTCCGGCGAGCGACATGGAAAACTACGAGTTCTTGGCCGATACCAAGGGCAAGGAGACCACACTCGTCCCCATGGGCCCGCTGCACATCACCTCCGACGAGCCCGGCCACTTCCGCCTGTTCGTTGAGGGCGAGACGATCGTCGACGCCGACTACCGTCTGTTCTACGTGCACCGCGGCATGGAGAAGGTCGCCGAGACGCGCCTGAACTATGACGCCGTGACGTTCCTCGCCGACCGTATCTGCGGCATCTGCGGCTGCGCTCACTCGGTGGCCTATGCCGAGGCCGTCGAGCGCGCCCAGGGCATTCATGTCCCGCCGCGAGCCCAGTACATCCGCGCCATCATGCTAGAGGTCGAGCGCCTGCACTCGCATCTGCTCAACATTGGCCTGGCGTCGCACTACACGGGCTTCGACTCCGGCTTCCAGCAGTTCTTCCGCGTCCGCGAGAAGTCCATGGACCTGGCCGAGAAGCTCTCCGGTCACCGCAAGACCTACGGCCTCAACGTGATCGGCGGCGTGCGTCGCGATATTTTGGCCGAGCAGAAGCTCTCCACGCTCACGACCATCCACCAGCTGCGCTCCGAGGTTCAGGAGCTCGTCGACGTCTTGCTCTCCACGCCCAACTTTATTGAGCGTACGAGCGGCATCGGCATCTTGGACCGCAAGATCGCACGTGACTTCTCGCCGGTCGGCCCGCTCATGCGTGGCTCGGGCTATGCCCGCGACGTGCGCTTTGACCATCCCTTCGACGGCTACGCCGATCCGGACGTCCAAAAGATGCACGCCGCCACGGCAGACACCTGCGATGCCTTCGGCCGCACCGCCGTCCGCATCCAGGAGGTCTACGATTCGATTGACATGATCGAGACCATGCTCGAGAACTGCCCGTCGGGCCCCATCCTTACCACGGATTGGGAGTACACCCCGCACAAGTACGCCATCGGTGCCACCGAGGCGCCGCGCGGCGAGGATGTGCACTGGGCCATGCTCGGCAACAACCAGAAGTGCTACCGCTGGCGCGCCAAGGCGGCCACGTACAGCAACTGGCCGGTCCTGCGCTACATGTTCCGCGGCAACACCGTGGGCGACGCTGCGCTGATCGTCGGTTCGCTCGACCCGTGCTACTCCTGCACCGACCGCGTGACGGTGACCGATGTCGCCGCCAAGCGCGATCACGTGCTCGACAAGGAGCAGTTCGAGAACGTCTGGCGCGACAAGTCGCCGCTTGCGGGCGAGGGCACCATGGCCGCTCCGCTCGATGAGGAGGCGCTCTAATATGCTGAAGCTTTGGAAGGTTAACGCCAAGGCCGGCGACGCGACGGTCAAGTATCCGTTTGCGCCGTTCCCCACCAACAAGGACATGCGCGGCAAGCCCGAGCACAATGCCGAGCTCTGCATTGCGTGTGGTGCCTGCGGCGTGGCGTGCCCGGCCGATGCCATTCGCATGGACACCGACCTTGCGGCCGATACCATCACCTGGTCGATTGACTACGGCCGCTGCATCTTCTGCGGCCGCTGCGAGGAAGCCTGCCCCATGGAGGCCATCAAGCTCACCGAGGAGTTTGAGCTGGCCGTCATGAGCAAGGACGACCTCACCAGCAAGAGCGTCTACACGCTCGAGCACTGCTCGCGCTGCGGCAAGCCGTTTGCCCCGCATAAGGAGATCGACTACGCCAAGCGCCTGCTGCAAAAGACCGGCGGCATGGAGGCCATCCAGGCCGCCCGTACCGTCGGTATGTGCCAGGAGTGCAAGCGCGAGCTCGACGCCCTGCGCGCCGCCTCGGCCGTAAAGACCGGCAACGCGCACGGCATGGCTGCCAACGAGACGCTTGCGTCCGGTGAGCCCCAGGGCCCCGGCATGGAGTATCTGGGCGGCCACGGCGTGAACCCGGAGTATATCGACCGCGAGCTCAACCCCGATGCGCCCGAGATTCCCGCCGGTCCGGCGCCGGTCGAGGGCATCATCATGGATTTTGATACGAAGGAGGAGTAACCATGGCCGAACCCACGCTTTTGCCCGAGCGGCTTCAGTACCGCCCGACCAAGATCGAGCTCGACGAGAGCATCGAGAAGGCCAAGGCGACCCTTCTTAAGAAGATCAAGCGCTCGGTGTACGTCTACCGTGTTGACTGCGGCGGCTGCAACGGATGCGAGATCGAGATCTTCGGTTCCATCACGCCCGTCTTTGACGTCGAGCGCTTTGGCATCAAGGTCGTGCCCTCGCCCCGTCACGCCGATGTGCTGCTGTACACCGGCGCCGTGACGCGTGCCATGCGCATGCCGGCCCTGCGCGCCTTTGAGGCCGCACCCGATCCCAAGATCGTGGTGTCCTATGGCGCGTGCGGCTGCACCGGCGGCATCTTCTACGACAACTACTGCGTCTGGGGTGGCACGGACAAGATTCTGCCGGTCGATGTCTATATCCCCGGCTGCCCGCCCAGCCCCGCGCAGACGGTCTACGGCTTTGCCATGGCACTTGGTCTGCTGGACCAAAAGCTCCATGCCGAGACCACGGTGGAGGCCGCCGGCGAGCAGGCCGATATCCTGCACCCCGGCGTGCCGTACAAGCTGCGCGTTGCCATCGAGCGCGAGGCTCGCGCCATGAGCGGCTACCGTTACGGCCGCGACCTGGCCAACGAGTTTATGGATACGCTCGAGGGCGCACCCAAGGGCGATATCCGCGGTGCCATGGCGCTGCTCATCGACAAGCAGGACGATCCGCGCCGCGTTGAGGTCTATTCTGCACTGCAGGATCTGGTGCTGGCCGGAGGTCGCTAGATGGAGCTCACGGACCGCTCTGGTTACTTTGCGGGCCCCGGTATGCTCGGCGGCTCCTTTGGCGACGCCTCGCGCGCAAGCGTCGAGGCCGCCGAGGGCGTTGCCGACCCCTGCCTGGGCCATGCGCCCGACCAGGTGGTCTTCTACGAGCTCACGCGTAAGTTTGTGGAGACCGAGGAAGACGTTCCCCAGGAGGCCTGCGACGTGCTGTACTACACGCTCGCCGTGGGCCACCACACCGGCGTGCTCGACTGCTTTGAGCCGCGCCTGTCGGTGCCGGTGGATGTGTTCTATTCGCTCGTCGATGCGCTGCCGGAGGGGGAGGCCAAAACCAAGTTCGAGGCCATCCGCTCCTTTGGCGAGTGCCAGCTCGACAAGGCTGCTGTGCCGTCGCTGCTCGAGGCCTGTGATGCGCTGCTCGACGAGCGCGGTTTTCGCGGGTCGGCCAAGGCCGGCATCTCGGTGTTCGACGACGACTTTGGCCTGCATGCCCAGCAGGTCGCGTTCTTAATGAAGTTTCGCGATCTGGTTGAGCGCGTGCGCGATGTGTCGGGCGTGTATCTGACGGGAAGGTTGCAGTAATGGGTCGCGTTGTGGATGGTCGTGTGAACGGCGCCCCATTTGCGGGTATCGTGCTCACGGCGGGAAGCGTGCTGCGCGCCGACGATGCCGCCGGCCCCGTGCTCTCCAAAAAGATGGAGGACACGCCTATCGCCGGTTGGTACACCATCGATGGCGGTCAGACGCCCGAGGATGACATCATCGAGGTCAAGCGCGAGCGTCCGCCGCGTTTGGTTTTGGTCGATGCCGCCGACATGGCGCTGCCCGTCGGCGCCATCCGCTTGCTCGATAAGACCGACGTCGCGCGCAAATCGATGTTCACCACGCATTCGCTTCCTTTGTCGATTCTGATCGAAGAGATTGAGCAATCGTGTGATGATATCGTCTTCGTCGGGATTCAGCCGGGCGACACGGAGTTCTACAACCCCATGTCCCCGGAAGTCTTTGAGGCCGTCGACGCCGTGTACGACGCCGTGGCCGCCAACGACTTTTCCCACTTTGTCCGCTTGGGGCAAGAGCAATAGGAGCGCTTGTTCCTGCTGATTAGGAAAGAAGTGATTGACATGGCAGATTCCAAGGTGGAGTACCCCTCTCCCGATTGCCTGGCGCCCGCCGCGATCGAGGCCAAGACCGAGGCCGCCGGCGTGACCAAGGCTAACCTGCCGGTCGCAAAGGCCTTTGTTTTGGCGATGTTCGCCGGCGCGTTCATTGCCTTCGGCGGCCTGTTCTTTACCGTGTTCTTGAGCGATAGCACGCTGGGCTGGGGCGCCCAGCGCGTCGTGGGCGGCCTGTGCTTTTGCCTGGGCCTGGTGCTGGTGCTGGTGTGCGGCGCCGAGCTGTTTACTGGCAATTCGCTTATGGTCTGCGCACTCAAGAGCAAAAAGATCCCCCTGGTCCAGATGCTCAAGGCTTGGGTCGTCGTATGGGTCGGTAACTTTGTCGGTGCCCTGTTCATCGTCTTTTTGGTGTACATGGCCGGCATTTACAAGCTCAACGGCGAGGCGGTCGCCAATTCCATGGTGAGCGTCGCCGCCGGCAAGGTGACGATCGACTGGGTGACGATCTTCTTTCGCGGCATCCTGTGCAACATCTTTGTGTGCCTGGCCGTGTGGATCGGTACCGCCGGCAAGACCGTGGTCGATAAGGTCGTGGGCATTCTGCTGCCCATCGCCGCCTTTGTGGCCTGCGGTTTTGAGCACTGCGTTGCCAACATGTACTTTTTGCCCATGGGCGCCGTGATGCACGCGTGCGGCTATGGTGCCAAGGTCGCCGGCGCCGATGCGCTCAACGCCGCGGGCATTGCGTTTAACCTGTCCGCCGCCACGCTGGGCAACATCGTGGGCGGCGCGGTTCTGATCGCGCTCGGCTACTGGTTTATCTACGCTAAGAAGTCCGAGGCGTAAGGTACCGTCTGTTTGACGTTGGGCCTCCCGCGGGGCGTTGCCGTGCGGGAGGCTATTTGGGTCTGGGGCTCATTGCCGGGCTGTTGGCCTGTTGTGTTTGGCTTGTGAAAGGGGTAATCGAGATGGCATCTGCTATGAAGCGTGACGGTCGCGCCGTGGTGACCACATGCGGGGGATGCTATGCCGATTGTGCCTTTGAGGCGCGCGTTGAGGACGGTCGCGTGGTGGCCGAGTTGCCGGTGCCGGGGCACCCGTGCGCGGCGCGTGCGCTGTGCGCCCGCGGGCGGCATCGCTTGTCTATGCCGTTTGACGAGCGCGACCGGATTTTGCATCCCATGCGCCGCCGAGCTGATGGCTCGGGGTTTGATGCGATTTCCTGGGATAAGGCGTTCGCGCAGATTGCCGAGCGCCTTTTGGGGATTGTTGACGAACGCGGGCCCCGTGCGCTGGGCATGACGCTCGGCGTTCCCTCGTTCGACCGCTACTGGGCGTATCGTTTTATGCATGCGCTGGGCTCGCTCAACGTATACGGTGCCGACGGTGCCTGCGAGGTAAGCCGACTTACCGGCTGGGAACACAGCCTGGGCTGCAGCCCCGTCTCCGACCTGGCACATACCGATTGCATCATGTATTTGGGACGTTCCATTGTCGATTCGTCGACGATGGGGGCCGTTGATGCGCTCAACGATGCCCGTCGACGTGGGGCTAAGATTATCGTGGTTGACCCTCGGCGCAGTGGCTCTGCGGCGCTTGCCGACCGCTGGTTGCGCGTGCGCCCGGGCTGCGACTTGGCGCTGCTGCTGGGCATTGCGCATGTGCTCATTGCTGAGGACTTGTACGACTGTGAGTTTGTTGCCCGCTATACCACGGGGTTTGATGAGCTGGCGCAGGCGGCTGCTGATTGGACGCCCGAGTGGGCCGAGTCGATGTGCGATGTGCCGGCGGATGAGATCCGTGCGACGGCACGCGATTTGGCCGCCGCGGCGCCTGCTGCCGTGGTCGATGCGGGCTTTCACGGTGGCATCGGCATCGCGTATGCCAATAGCACCCAGACCGCGCGCGCTATCTGCTTGGTCGATGTGCTGCTGGGCTGCATCGGACACGCGGGCGGTGCGCTCAACCCGCCCACGCCGCTTGTGTTGGGCGACCTCGATCCCGCACGCTTTGCGACGCCGCCGGTGCCGCGTGGGCCCAAGTTGGGGTCCGAGCGCTATCCACTGGTCGATCCGGTGCGCGGCCTGTGCACGACCATCGGTCAGTCGATTCTTGCCGGCGATTTGCGTGGGCTCATCGTCTATGCCAGTAACCCCGGTGCGGGCTATGGCAATGCGCAGGCTTGGTTGGGTATTTTGCAGCAGCTTGACTTGCTCGTGACGATTGATATTCGCTGGTCCGAGACGGCGCGCGCTTCCGACTTCGTGCTGCCCGACGTGACGTATCTGGAGGCCGACCGCGGCGTGGGAACGGTCGTGGGCGCTAGCGATTCGCGCGTGTTCTACCGCAACGCCGTGCTGCCCGTGCTGCATGACGACACGCGACCGGGGCGGGAGATCTTTGCCGGGTTGGCTGCGGCCTGCGGCGTTGGCGAGTGCTTCCGGTTTGCGTCTGACGATCTGGCGGCTGCCCAGGTGGAGCCGTTTGGAATTGACCTCGCTACGCTTAAGGAGCGCGGTTGGGCCGATACCGGCGTGCCGCTGCCGCCGCGTACAGGTGAGCCCGTGATTCCACTGGACGGCGGCAAGATAGCGCTGGCAAGCAGCGTGTGGGAGCGTGCCGGTTTGGGTCGTGTGCCCGACTGGATCGCTCCCATGGTGGAGCCTGGCCCGGGGATGTTTCGCCTCATTAGCGGCAACCGTCCCTTTGAGTCGCATACCTCGCGCAGGCTCGCGGCGGCAGGTGCCGCCGAGGCTGGATCGGATCTGGACGCTGTGCAGATGAATGCCGATGTCGCCGCTCGCATGGGTATCGCCGATGGCGAGGTCGTTGAGCTCGTGAGCGATATGGGCCGCGACCGCGTGCGCGTGGAGACGACGCCGTATCTGCATCCGGCGTGCATCTTTACGTCGGCCGCCCCCGGCGGGCGTTCGTTTGGCCGCGATGCCGGTGACGCTCAAGCCTTGGGCGTGGGCCCGCTCGACCATACGCCGTTGCGTTGGGATCCGTTGACGGGTGCCGCGCTCACCCAGGAAAACGCCGTTCGCGTGGAAAAGATCGCGGCGCGCGAGGATAATAACGAGTGATTGACTCAGCTGATGTATTCGACTGATCCACGTTTCTTTTGAAAGGCCGCACATGAGCGATAGCCAGAACATGTCCGATGAGGTGCGCGCCCGCCTGCGCGCCATTCCCTCCGTCAACGAGCTGCTTGCCGAGTGGCCGGTAGTGAAGGCGGCGGGGGAGACTTGCGACGCGGTGGTGCATGCCGCCGTCACGGCCGAGCTCGACGAGGAGCGTGCCGCGATTCGTGCTGGCGCCGCTCCGCGTTCCAAGCGCGAGCTGGCCTCGGCCATCGAGTGGCGTGCGCATCGTTCTGCGCTGCCGAGCCTGCGCCCAGCGGTTAATGCCACGGGTGTGGTCATCCATACCAACTTGGGTCGCGCCCCGCTCGCGGAATCGGCCGCCAAGGCCGTGGCCGAGGTTGCGCGCGGGTATAGTACGCTCGAGTACAGCGTCGACACCTGTTCGCGCGGGTCGCGCAAGGAGCACGCAGCGCAACTGATCCGCTCGCTTACCGGTGCCGAGGACGCGCTTGTGGTCAACAACAACGCCGCCGCCGTGCTGTTGGTGCTGGCGACTCACGCCGCGGGCAAGGAAGTCATCGTCAGCCGCGGCGAGCTTGTCGAGATTGGCGGCAGCTTCCGCATCCCCGATGTCATGGTGGCCTCGGGTGCCAAGCTCGTTGAGGTCGGGGCTACCAACCGCACGCATTTGAGCGACTACGAGCGCGCCATCACGCCCGATACGGCGATGATCCTCAAGGTCCATCCTTCCAACTATCGCATCGAGGGTTTTCACGAGGAGGTAGGTTCTCGGGAGCTTGCCGCCCTAGCCCACAAGCATGGCCTGCTGTTCTACGAGGACCAGGGGTCGGGCGCGCTTTTGCCCGATGACATCCTGGTGCGCGGCGGCGAAGAAACCACGCCGGCTTCGGTTTCGGCAGGGCTCGATCTGGTGTCGTGCTCGGGCGATAAATTGCTCGGTGCCGCACAGGCGGGCATTATCATGGGCCGTCGCGATCTGGTCCAGGCCTGTGGGTCACATCCGCTTATGCGCGCCCTGCGCCCGGGTAAGTTGGCGCTCACGGCGCTCGAGGCCACGCTGCGTATCTACATGGACGGCGCCGATGTTGCCCATCGCGATATTCCGGTGCTCAGCATGCTCACGCTTCCGCAGGCTCATCTGGAGCGTCGTGCCCGCAAACTGCGCGATCGTATGGTCGCTGGGCTCGATAAGGCCGGTTGCCCGTGCGCCGTTGAGTTGGAGATTGTCGAGGAGTCCTCGACGCCCGGTGGCGGTTCGCTGCCTACCGTTGAGCTGCCGACGATGTGCGTTGCCGTGCGTCTTGTTGACGAGCGCCTGACGGTCGACGCGCTCAAGCGCTCGCTTGTCCAGGACTTCGACACGCCGGTCGTCACGCGAACCTCGCACGATCGCATTTTGTTTGACGTCCGTACGCTCGTGGGCGACCGCGATATCGAGGCGGCGGCGTCGACGCTTGCCGCATGCGTTGAGAAGGCGATTGCTCGATGAGTGAGGTTCAAGCGCTGGTGGAGTGTCCCGTTATCGTTGGCACGGCGGGCCACGTCGACCATGGTAAGTCGGCGCTCATCGAGGCGCTGACAGGCAAGAATCCCGACCGTCTGGAGGTCGAGCGTCGGCGCGGCATGACGGTGGAGCTGGGCTTTGGCGAGCTGGCGCTGCCGAGCGGCAAGATCGTTGGCCTGGTCGATGTGCCCGGTCATGCCCACTACCTGCGTGCCATGGTACAGGGTGCGACGGGCATCGACGTGGCCGTGCTGGTGGTCTCTGCCGTCGAGGGCGTAATGCCGCAGACGCGCGAGCACGTGCATGTACTGGAGTTGCTGGGCGTCACGCATATGGTGGTGGCGCTGACGATGTGCGACCTGGCCGATAGCGAGATGACCGAGCTTGCCGATCTCGATGTCGATGATTTTTTGTCGAACACCGTGTTTACGGGTGCCCCGATCGTGCCCGTGTCGTCTAAGACGGGCGAGGGGATTGATGCGCTGCTGGCAGCGCTCGATGAGCGCGTGGATGCCTTCTGGGATGCCTGTCGCGGCCGTGCCGAGCGCACCGATGCCGCGCCGCGCTTGCCGATTGACCGCTGCTTTACGATCAAGGGCGCCGGCACCGTCGTGACGGGAACGCTGCACGATGCACCGGTTGCGGTGGGCGATGAGCTCGTCGCGCTGCCGTCGCGTACAGTCTGTCGCGTGCGCGGGATTCAGGTGCATGGCGACACGCAGCAGGCGCTGCCCGGTCAGCGTGTGGCGCTCAACCTGGTTGGTGACGGCGTCGCTGCGCTCGATCGCGGTGAGATGCTCGGCGTGGAGGGTCGCTTTGGCCAGACGCTGCGCTTTATGATGGCGTTTACGTATTTGGGTCGCGAGGGAGCCAAGCCGCGTGTGCTCGAGTCGGGAGCGCGTGTTCACGTGATGGCCGGTACGGCCGAGGTCGTCGGCCGTATCATGCTCATGGAGGGCGAGGCCCCCATGGCGGTGGGCGAGTCGCGAGTGGTGCAGGTACGCTTGGAGGAACCGCTGCCGCTGCGTGCCGGCGACCATGCCGTGGTGCTGTCCTATTCGCCGGTCATGCTCATCGGCGGCGGGCGCGTGCTGCTATCGCGCTGCCGTCGCTCGCGCGAGCTTTCGGCGGGGGAGCGTGCGCTGTATGTGGCGCTCGAGTCCGGCGATATCGCGGGCGGTGTGGGCGCTTGGCTTGCGCTGCAGGCGCTGCCGGTTACGGTGATTGATGTTGCCGAGGCTTTGGATCTTGGTGTCGGCCAGGTCGATGCCGCGCTGCGCGGGTTGGTGGCGCAGGGCTCCGTTCGCAAGCTTGCCGCGGGTGAAACGGACCTCTTGGCGGACGCCGTGGTGCTTGACGCTGCGATGGATGCCCTGGCGGCGACCCTGTCTGCCATGCACGCGGCTGCCCCCAAGGAGACGGGCTTTACGCCCGGCGCCGTCGCCCATGCTGCTTGGTCTGCCGCTGACGATACAGTTGCCGCAGCCCTGATTTCCGAGGGCTGCTCTCGCGGCGTGTGCGCCTCCGAGGGCGCCGAGGTGTTCGACCCGCACTCCGCTGCCGCTGCAGCGCGTGTGGTGCGCGAGGCCTGCGAACGCATCGTTGCCTTGCTGGACGAAGCCGGCCTCGATGCGCCGACGTTGCCCGAGGTGGGCGAGCAACTCCAGCTCGATCGCGACACCATGACGCGTGCGCTGCGCGAGCTTTCGCTCAACCGTTCCATCGTGAAGGTCGAACGTGACGTTGCCTTGTCCGCCACCGCGGAGTCGCATGCGCGCGAGCTTGTCGCCGCCGCTATCGAGGCAGCCGGCGGCGTCGCCACCACGAGCGCCCTGCGCGAGGCCCTGGGCGTGTCACGCAAACGTGCCATCAGTATCTTGGAGCACCTGGATGCCGTGCGCTTTACGGCGCTCGACAAGGATGCCGGCGGCCTGCGCTCCCTGCGCTAGATCGGTCATACCGCCCCGCCTCCTCAGTTGCGGTGAAATAGTTCCTAGTTGGAGGCTTTGTCAGCAAAACCAGGAACTATTCCACCGCAACTTCTTGCTCGTCTTTTTGGGATGGAGCCGTTTCGGTTTGGTAAAATACCGGCGCACTTGGGAACGGATGGGCTCCGGTGGGCTCCGCGGTCCTCAAAACCGTTGCGAGGCGTGCAAAACGTCTTGGATGTGTTCGATTCACATACGTTCCCGCCATACGCTACCAGCGCTTTTGTGCTCGCGGTCTTGCTGCGTGCCGCAAAGGCGCTGTTTTGTTTTTGCAGGAGCTTTTCGTGGCGCCGCTATTTCGGCGGCGGTATTTAGCTTCGCGCGCCGGGTTTTGAATGTGCCGATGGGGGTGTTTTGCCGTATGACTACCGTAAGACGAGCCGATCTTTCTTGCGTCGTCCAGGCGGGCGGGCTGTCGTCGCGCATGGGTTGCGATAAGGCGCGGATGTTGTTTTGCGGCGAGCCGCTCATCGAACGCGTGCTGGGTCGGCTGGCGCAAGTTGCCGGCGAATTGGTCGTGACGACTTCGCGTCCCAGCGAGCTTGCCTATCTTGAGGAGCGCGCGTTTGGCGGTCTTGTGCCGCGCGTGGTAGCGGACCTTGAAGGGCCTGCGGGTGCCATGCGTGGCATCGCGAGCTCATTGGCCGTGGCTCGGCTGCCTCTCGTGGCGATCGTTGCCTGCGATATGCCGTTCGTCTCACCAGAATTGATTGGCGCGCTTTCGGATCGGGTCAAGGAAGGCCCGCTTGATGTGTGCGTCCCGCGCGAGGAGCGGGGGATTGAGCCACTGTGCGCCGTGTGGCGCCGCCAGGCTTGCGCGCCGATTGCCCGTGAGTTGCTCGACGAGGACCGCCAACGCATCCGCTGTTTGATCGACCAGGTCCATGCCGGCTATCTGGATGAGCCCCAGATTGTCGAGGTTGCCGGTTCCACGCTCTGCTTCGAAAACGTCAATACACCCGAGGAGTTTGCGGCAGCCGAGC
The DNA here is from genome assembly GCA_902464565.1 of uncultured Collinsella sp. Classification (GTDB taxonomy): domain Bacteria; phylum Actinomycetota; class Coriobacteriia; order Coriobacteriales; family Coriobacteriaceae; genus Collinsella. The sequence continues at coordinate 17,979 of CABQJV010000012.1, read as the reverse complement.
TGCTCGCCTAGACGATGGGAGATGCCATGCCTCACGATATCTGCCCCGATACCGGGGAACCTTGCACTTGCGATGGGTCCGAGCCTTGTACTTGCGGCTGCGGTGGCTGTGGACATACTGAAGAAGAGGAAGCGGCCGCCGCGGCGTATCGTGAGGCGCACCGCGAAGGCCCGTCCGGTGATGCCCTCGACCACGAGCGCAAGATTATCGTGTCGTTCGACAGCACTTTCGATGTGATGGAATGCGAGCAGCTGTGCCTTGCCGCCGGTGTGCCCGGGCGCATCATGCCGCTGCCCGGCTCCATCACCGCCGGCTGCGGCCTGTGCTGGGCCATGCCGTTCTCCGGCGATGCGCTCGCCGCCTTCCGCGCTGCCACCGAAGGCCGCATAACCCCCGCCGACTACCATCAGCTCGTCCTCTAACCACCCACACCACCACATTAGGGACAGGCACCTTTGTGGTGGTTTGGAACACGTGGACGAAACAGGTTTGAAACACAGGTTTTGCACGTCAGGCACTCAAAAACGCATCTACCTGCATCGTAATCAAAACGAAACATCTGCTCGTCGGCTTATGCGAAACTTTGCTGCAACAGTGCGATATTATCCATACTCGATAAAGCTCACGGCGCATGGGGCGCCGCGAACGACACCTTTCTTTTCCATCAATTGGAGGAAGCATGAGCTACACGCAGAAAGTTCTCGACGAGCTCAAGGCCCGCTATCCCGAGCAGCCTGAGTTCATCCAGGCCGCGACCGAGATCCTCGGCACCATCCAGCCGGCGCTCGACGCCCATCCCGAGTACGAGGAGGCCGCTCTGCTGGAGCGCCTCGTCGAGCCCGAGCGCATCGTTATGTTCCGTGTTCCTTGGGTCGACGACCAGGGCAAGGTTCAGGTCAACCGCGGCTATCGCGTCGAGTTCAACTCTGCCATTGGACCCTACAAGGGCGGCCTGCGCTTTAACCCGACGGTCACCCTGGGTATGCTCAAGTTCCTGGGCCTGGAGCAGATCCTCAAGAACAGCCTGACCACCCTTCCCATGGGCGGCGGCAAGGGCGGCTCCGACTTTGACCCCAAGGGCAAGTCCAACAACGAGATCATGCACTTCTGCCAGTCCTTCATGACCGAGCTCTATCGCCACATTGGCCCCAACACCGACGTTCCCGCCGGCGACCTGGGCGTTGGCGGCCGCGAGGTTGCCTACCTGTTCGGTCAGTACAAGCGCCTGACCAACGAGTGGACCGGCGTCCTTACCGGCAAGGGCCTCTCCTTTGGCGGCTCGCTCGCCCGTACCGAGGCCACCGGTTACGGTCTGGCCTACTTTGTGGACGAGTACCTCAAGAGCCGCGGCGACTCCTTCGAGGGCAAGAACGTCGTCGTTCACGGCTCCGGTAACGTCGCCATCTATGCAGTCCAGAAGGTCGCCCAGCTCGGCGGCAAGGTCCTGGCCTGCTCCGACACCCATGGCTGGGTCGAGGATCCCGACGGCATCGACTACACCGTGCTCGAGCACGTCTACAACAAGAAGCGCTCCGGCCACGACAAGGGCGTTACGCTCGCCATGTACGTTGACGAGAAGCCCAACGCCGTGTGGCACGAGGGCGACGGCCGCGGCGTGTGGCAGCTGCCCTGCGACATCGCGCTGCCCTGCGCTCGCGAGAACACGCTGCTGCTCGAGGACGCCCAGGCGCTCGTCGCCAACGGCTGCAAGGTGGTCGGCGAGGGCGCGAACATGCCCACGACCATCGAGGCCACGACCTACTTCCAGGAGAACGGCGTCGCCTTTATGCCCGGTAAGGCTGCCAACGCCGGCGGCGTACTCGTGTCCGGCCTGGAGATGAGCCAGAACGCCGAGCACCTGTCCTGGACCTTCGAGGAGGTCGACGGCAAGCTCGAGCAGCTCATGCGCGGCATGTTCCACAACGTGGACGACACCGCCAAGGAGTATGGCCAGGAGGGCAACTTCGTCATGGGCGCCAACATCGCCGGCTTCCTGAAGGTCGCCGACGCCATGCTCGCCCAGGGCGTCTGCTAAACCCTGCCTGACATAGCATGTGATGAGGCTCCCAGTCATCTTGGCTGGGAGCCTTTTCTATCCCGGAGGACTCTTCATAACTTGCGGTGAAATACGGACTGTTTAGCGTCCCAGAACGGCTAATCAGTCCGTATTTCACCGCAAGTTATGGCTGGGTAGGTGGATTTTGTCCTAAAACGGTGTGCGGCCCCTCGTTTGGTACACTTAAAGGTACTGGACAAGTGGAGAGATGGGGGAGAACGTGCTCAAGTTCGGTACCTACGTCCGTGTTGGAAACGCGGTCGAAGCCTATGAGCTCTTGCAGAAGAACCGCAACAACAAGATTGTGGGCGGCGGCATCTGGATGCGCCTGGGTTCGCGTCGTGTGGCGACGGCGATTGACCTTTCGGCCTGCGGACTCGATCAGATCGAGGAGACCGAGACCGAGTTTCGCATCGGTGCCATGTGCACCCTGCGCCAGCTCGAGCGTCATGCCGAGCTCAACGCGCTTGTCAACAATGTCTTTGAGTTCGCCGTCCACGACATCGTAGGCGTGCAGCTGCGCAACACCGCCACGGTGGGCGGCAGCATCTACGGCCGCTTTGGCTTTTCGGACGTGCTTTCGGCGTTCCTAGCGCTTGATTCGTATGTTGAGCTGACAGGGGCCGGCCGCGTGCCGCTCGCCGAGTTCGTGGACATGGGCTATGTGCGCGACGTGATCGAGCACGTCGTGGTCGTTAAGCACGACTATCGCGCAAGCTACGAGGCCGTGCGCAAGGCCGCGACCGACTTCCCCTCGCTGAACGTCACTGCCGCCTGGTGGGACAACAGCTGGCATGTCACCGTGGGTGCCCGCCCGCTGCGCGCGACCCTGCTGCAGGGCGAGGCATGTGGCCTTACCGCCGAGCAGCCTTCCGAGGACGAGCTGCGCGCCCTGGCCGCGTCCGTACGCGCGTTGAGCTACGGCACCAACCTGTGGGGCTCGGCTGACTACCGCCGCCGCATCTCGGCACCGTTGGCGATTCAGGCCGTGCGCCGCGCCGCCGGCATCGAGCTTTCGGCCGCGCTTGCCCGCGAGCTCGAGGGCGTGCAGATCCCTAAGTTCGCCACGGACGAGTATTCCTGCCGCCGCGTGCCCGGCGTCGATTCTAGCGAGGTGCGCTAATGGCTGCCAAACTCATCGATCTTTCCTTTACGCTCAACGGCCGCAAGGTCAAGGTTCAGATTGCCCCCGACACCATGCTCTTTGCGCTTCTGCGCGAGCAGGGTTGTGCGTCGGTGCGCTGTGCCTGCGAGACCACCAACTGCGGTTTGTGCACGGTGTGGCTCGACGGTGACCCGGTGCTGAGCTGCTCGGTTCCCGCCGCGCGCGTCGAGGGCCACACCATCACTACGCTCGAGGGCCTCAAGGCCGAGTCCGAGGCGCTTGCCCGCGCGATGGCTGCCGAAGGCGCCGAGCAGTGCGGTTTTTGCGCCCCCGGTCTCATCATGAACGTGCTGGCGCTCGCCCGTGCAGCCAAGGAGGACCCGAGCCTCGTCGCCACGCGCGAGGAGCTCTCACGCCAGCTCGCCGGCAACCTCTGCCGTTGCAGCGGCTACGAGAGCCAGCTGCGCGCCATCGTGCGCTTCCTCAACGAGTCCGGCGTTCAGGTGGGCTTCGAGATGCCCGAGCTGCCCGTCAACGACACCAGCTCTGACGGCGTCTCCTATAAGCAGATTACCCACAAGCAGCCCAAGAAGGACTCAAAGGCGCTGCTCGAGGGCCGTCCCGTCTACACAGGCGACCTGGTGCCCGCTGGCGCGCTCATCGTTAAGCTCAAGCGCAGCCCGTATGCCCGTGCCAAGATCCGCTCCATCGATACGTCGCGCGCCCTGAAGGTGCCCGGCGTCGTGGGCGTCTACACCTACGAGGACGTGCCCCAGCGCCGCTTTACCATCGCCGGCCAGAGCTATCCGCAGCCGAGTCCCTACGACCGCCTGATCCTCGAGAACCTGGTGCGCTATCAAAACGAGGAGGTGGCGATTGTCGCCGCCGAGACCGAGGAGGCCGCCGACAAGGCGCTCAAGCTCATCAAGGTCGATTACGAGGTGCTCGAGCCGCTGCTCGACTTTACCCAGGCACTCGATAACGACATCGTGGTCCACCCCGAGGGCGACGTGACCTTTATGTTCCCGCAGGGCGGCGACGTTCCGCGCAACCTGGTGTGCAGCGGCACCAGCGATTTTGGCGACTTGGACGAGGCCTTCGCCCAGAGCGACATCGTCTTTGAGCGCACCTACACCAGCCAGGCCACGCAGACCGCGCCCATGGAAACCTTCCGCGCCTTCGCGACGACCGACGCGTTCGGCCGCATCTCGGTGACCACCTCCACGCAGGTGCCCTTCCACGTGCGCCGCATGGTCGCGCAGTCGCTCGACATTCCGCAGTCGCAGGTGCAGGTCATTAAGCCGCGCATCGGCGGCGGCTTTGGCTCCAAGCAGACGGGCTGCTGCGAGATCTTCGTGGCGTTCGTGACCCAGCAGACTGGCCGTCCGAGCTACTGCTGCTACACCCGCGAGGAGACCATCACTGCGGGCAATTCGCGTCACCAGATGCAGATGACCGTCAAGCTGGGCGCCATGAACGACGGCACCATCACGGCCATCGACTTGCACACGCTGTCCAACGCCGGCGCGTACGGCGAGCACGCCACCACGACGATTGGCCTGTCGGGTCACAAGAGCTTGCCCATCTACAACCACGTGAAGGCGAGCCGCTTTAGCTGGGACGCCGTCTACACCAATACCAACCGTGGCGGCGCGTATCGTGGCTACGGTGCCACCCAGGGCCAGTTTGCCGTGGAGAGCGCCGTCAACGAGCTCGCCGACATGCTGCACATGGACCCCGCCGACCTGCGCCTTAAGAACATCGTGCGCGAGGGCGAGACCATGCCGCAGTACTACAACGAGAAGCTCAACGCCTGCGCGCTCGACCGCTGCCTGCTGCGCGCGATGGACATGATCGGCTGGCGCGACAAGCCGCTGGCCGTGGACCTGGGCGACCGCGTGCGCGCCCTGGGCTGCGCGCTCACCATGCAGGGCTCGGGCATCTCCAACGTGGACATCGCCGGCATCGACATGCGCTTGGAAGAGGACGGCTTCATTACCATCGGCACCGGCGCCACCGATAACGGCATGGGCGTCGACACGATCCTGGCGCAGATTGCCGCCGAGGAGCTGGGCGTGGAGAGCTCGCTCATTGTGGTGCGCGGCGTGGACACCGATGTGTCGCCGTTCGACGCCGGCTCGTACGCGAGCTCCGGTACCTACGTGACGGGCCTTGCCGCCAAGAACGCCGCGACCGAGCTGCGCGAGAAGATCTGCGCCAAGGCCGCCCAGATGTGGGACGTTGACGCCGCCGACGTGGTCTTCGACGGCCAGTACGTGCGCCTGTCCGACGAGCGTGCCGCTCGCGAGCAGAACCGCTACCTCACGCTGCGCGACTTTGCCAACCTGTGTGTCAAGAACATCGAGGGTGGCGACGCGCTGACCTCGCACGCCTCTGCCTGCCTGCCCGTTTCGCCTCCGCCGTTTATGGCCGGTATTGCCGAGGTCGAGGTCGACAAGGCCACTGGCAAGGTGACCGTGGTGGATTACGCCGCTGCCGTTGACTGCGGCACCGTGATCAACGAGGCGCTCGCGCGCGTCCAGGCCGAGGGCGGCATTGCCCAGGGCATCGGTCACGCGCTCTACGAGATCGTCGAGCACGACGACCGCGGCCGCCTGCGCACCGGCAACTTTATGAGCTACAAGCTGCCCACGCGTCTGGATATCGGCAGCATTCGCGTGGCCTTTGAGCCGAGCTACGAGCCGACGGGCCCGTTTGGCGCCAAGTCGATCGGCGAGGTCGTCATCAACACGCCGCTCGCCGCCGTGGCCTCGGCCGTGGCACACGCCACCGGCCATCAGGTTCGCTCGCTGCCGATCACGCCCGAGAAGGCCCTGCTGGGGGAGTAACAGGTCAGCGAACAAGTCGTAATTGGCGGGGCGGGGCAACTCGTCCCGCCTTTTGCACTCGTGGTGAGGTCGTGAGCTTGTAAAAGGTGTGCGTGCGCTTGTCGTTCGTATCTGCTATCATTCCTAGTCTGTGCGCTCATGCGGGCGTGGCGGAATTGGTAGACGCGCCAGATTTAGGTTCTGGTGGGATTCCCGTGAAGGTTCGAGTCCTTTCGCCCGCACCATCGCACCTGCGTCGGCCTTGGCCGTCGCGACACTTTGTTGCATAAAGGTACCAGCACCTCAGATAAGCTGGGCAGTATGAGGAGGAACGTGTTGAACATCACCGCTTCTGACGTCAAGGACGCCAAGCTCACCGCTACGGTCACCATCCCGGCCGCCGACGTCGACGCCGCGATCAAGAAGGCCTACAAGGACACCGCTAAGAAGTACCGCTTCCCGGGCTTCCGCGCCGGTAAGGCTCCCCGTCCGGTCATCGACTCTGCTCTTGGCGCCGAGGCTACCCTCGCTCAGGCCACCAACGACCTGATCTCCGCCAACGAGCCCGTCGTCCTCAACGAGCTGGACATCGTCCCCACCAAGAGCGGTGACTACAAGGAGCTCGACCTCGCTAAGGATCACGAGGACTACACCTACACCGTCGAGTTCTCCCTGCGTCCTGCCGCTGAGCTCTCCTCCTTCGACGCCGTTGAGATCGAGATGCCTCCTGCGGAGGTCACCGAGTCCGAGATCAACAACCAGGTCGAGATGCTCCTCAACTACCGCGCTACCTTCGAGGACGTCGAGGGTCGCGCCGTCGAGGCCGAGGACTACGTCACTGTCGACCTCAAGGCCGTCGAGAACGCCGACAACTTCGCTGCCGAGGGCCGCATGCTCATCGCCGGTAGCGACAGCAACCCCAAGGAGTTCAACGAGGCCCTGATCGGTGCCAACGTTGATGACGTCAAGACCGTCACCTGGACCGACGAGGTCGAGGAGGGCGAGGAGGCCGAGACCCACACCGTCGAGGTCACCGTCAAGGGCATCAAGGTCCGCAACACCCCCGAGCTCACCGACGAGCTCGTCAAGTCCGACTTTGGCTTCGACAGCATCGACGCTATGCGCGACGCCATCAAGCTTGAGATCGAGCAGGACAAGGCTTCCCGCCTCCCGGCCGAGAAGGAGAACCGTTGCGTCTCCGCTCTCGCCGAGCGCCTGCAGCTCGACGAGATGGATGCCGACTACGAGCAGTCCGTCTTTGAGGAGCTTGGCCAGAACTTCCTGTCCAACCTCGCTGCCCGCGGCATGACGCTCGACACCTGGCTGCCCGCTTCCGGTCTGACAATGGAGCAGTTCATCGGCGACCTGCACAAGCAGGCCAACGACGTTGCCCGTGAGTCCCTGGCGCTCGACGCCCTCGCCCGTGAGCTCAAGATTGAGGTCACCGAGGACGACGTCAACGCCGAGTTCGAGAAGGCCGGCGTCAAGGACGTCGAGGCTTCCAAGGCCGAGTTCATCGCCGATGGCCGCATGCCTGCCGTCCGCGAGTCCATCCGTCGCTCCAAGGCCGTCGACCACCTGGTCGAGAACGCCAAGGTGACCGAGGTCGACGAGACCGCCAAGGACGCCGAGTAATTCTCGCCACCTTACCCGCGAGCGCATGTGTGCGCCCGTGATGGGGTAAAGTTATACACCGGTTATCCGGTTGCTTCGTACGGTGCCAGCCAATGCATAGCATGCGGGCACCGTACGTTTATCTAGAACCAATTTGGTCCGCAAGAGAGAAATGGAGATGCGTATGATCGCTAAGTTCGATTCCGCCCTCGTGCCATACGTTATCGAGCAGACGCCGCGCGGCGAGCGCAGCTACGATATCTATTCGCGCCTGCTCAACGACCGCATCATCTTCTTGGGCGAGGAGATTAACTCCGTCAGCGCCAATCTGGTCGTTGCCCAGCTGCTGCATCTTGAGAGCCAGGATGCCGAGAAGGATATCTCGCTCTACATCAATTCGCCCGGTGGCGAGGTCTACTCCGGCCTGGCGATTCTTGACACTATGAACTTTATCAAGCCGCAGGTTTCGACCATTTGCGTGGGTATGGCCGCGTCTATGGCCGCCGTGCTGCTTTCGGCCGGCGCCAAGGGCAAACGCTTCTGCCTGCCGCACTCCAAGGTCATGATTCACCAGCCCAGCGGCGGTGCCCAGGGCCAGCAGACCGAGATTGAGATCGTGGCCGAGGAGATCAAGAAGACTCGCCGCGAGCTCAACCAGATCCTGTCCGACGCCTCGGGCCAGCCCATCGAGAAGGTCCAGGCCGACACCGAGCGCGACAATTACCTGACTGCTGCCGAGGCCCTCGACTACGGCCTGATCGACCGTATCGTTACCTCGCGCGATCTCGCCGCGAAGGACGCTTAGGATGGCAGGTAACATGCAGGACAACTTTGACGAGAACGGCAACCCCATCCGCTGCTCCTTCTGCGGAAAAGAGCAGGGCCAGGTTCGTCGCCTCGTAAAGGGCCCGACTAACATCTTTATCTGTGACGAGTGCGTCGCCGCCTGTTCCGAGATTCTGGAAGAGTCGCTGGCTTCGGACTTTATGGACGCTGCCCGCAACGGCAAACTGCCAGGCTTCCTCAACGACCACGGTCAGGCTGCATCCCAGCCGGCTGTGGACCCCGAGACCGAGGGCTTTGAGCTTGAGGACGACCGTCAGGTCATCACACACGTGCCGACGCCGCACGAGATCTATGACGAGCTTTCGGCCTATGTTATGGGTCAAGAGGACGCCAAGCGCGCCATGTCGGTGGCCGTGTACAACCACTATCGCCGCGTGATCGAGGGCGGCGCCGCGGTATCTGCCTTTGACGACGGTTTGGACTCGCAGCTCGATGATGATATGGACGAGGTGGAGCTCGCCAAGTCCAATATTTTGCTGCTCGGTCCTACCGGTACCGGTAAGACCCTGCTCGCCCAGACGCTTGCGCGCATCCTCGAGGTGCCGTTTGCCATCGCCGATGCCACCGCGCTCACCGAAGCCGGCTATGTGGGCGAGGACGTGGAGAACATCCTGCTCAAGCTCATCAATGCTGCCGATGGTGACATTGAGCGCGCTCAGGTGGGCATTATCTACGTGGACGAGATTGATAAGATCGCCCGCAAGGCCGAGAACCTCTCCATTACCCGCGATGTCTCGGGCGAGGGTGTTCAGCAGGCGCTGCTTAAGATCCTTGAGGGCACGGTGGCAAGCGTTCCGCCCACCGGCGGCCGCAAGCATCCCCAGCAGGAGCTGCTGCAGATCGACACGACGAACATCCTGTTTATCTGCGGTGGTGCCTTTGTGGGTCTGGACAAGATCATCGCCGACCGCGTGGGAAACAAGGGCGTAGGTTTTAACTCTGAGATCGCCGGCCCCACCTCGGTCGACGAGAACGACCTGCTGCGTCAGGTGCTCCCGCAGGACCTCAACGCCTTTGGCATGATCCCCGAGTTTGTGGGACGTACGCCCGTCGTCACCCAGACGCAGGCGCTCGACGAGGACGACCTGGTGTCGATCCTGACCGAGCCCAAGAACGCTGTGGTGCGTCAGTACCGCAAGATGTTCCAGCTCGAGGACGTTGAGCTTGAGTTTGAGGACGCCGCCCTGCACGAGATCGCCCGCATGGCGCTTGCCCGCAAGACCGGCGCCCGCGGCCTGCGCGCCATCTGCGAGGACGTGCTTCAGCAGACGATGTTCGACCTCCCCAGCGAGGAGGGCGTTTCCAAGGTCATCGTGACCGAAGCCTCCGTAAAGGGCGAAGAACAACCCCAGCGCATCTACGGGTAAACCAGCCTAAAACGTGTTTGCAAATAGCCTCTGACCACCCGCGGTCGGAGGCTATTTTATATATACGCAATAACCCCAACTACCTGTGTTATTCTGTGTGTTTGTTTAAGCCTCAGCGAAGTCATATCAGACTGAAGTAATCGATACCTAAGGGGAGGAATGTAGGCCCGATTTTCGTAGATTCCGCACGAGCCGAAGACCACTTAATGTGGTCTTCGAGCGAGCCCAGGACCTGACCGAGCGAAAATCGGGCCTACATTCCTCCCCGGCGGGACAGGGAGAGATATATGGAAGAAATGCCCAAGAACTACGATCCGTCGACCAACGAGCCGGCGATCCTGCAGAAGTGGCTCGACGGCGGCTACTACAAGCGCCGCGAGGGCGTGGGCGACTGCACCGTCACCATTCCGCCTCCCAACGTGACCGGCAAGCTTCACATGGGTCACGCCACCGACGACTCCATCCAGGACGCCATCATCCGTATGGCTCGCATGCGCGGCAAGTCCACTCGCTGGGTGCTCGGCACCGATCACGCCGGTATCGCCACGCAGACCAAGGTCGACAAGAAGCTCAAGAGCGAGGGTATTAGCCGCTTGGAAATCGGTCGCGATAAGTTTGTCGATGCCTGCTGGGATTGGACCCACGAGTACGGCGGCATCATCGTCGAGCAGATCAAGCGTATGGGCTGCTCCGTCGACTTCGATAACGAGCGTTTCACCATGGACGAGGACTACGCCCAGGCCGTGCGCAAGGTGTTTTGCGACTGGTACCACGATGGCCTGATCTACCGCGGCAAGCGCATCGTCAACTGGTGCCCCAACTGCACCACCGCCATCTCGGACGACGAGGCCGAGTACAAGGACGAGAAGGGCCACCTGTGGCACCTGCGCTACCCGCTGACCGAGCCGGTCAACGGCCAGGATTACATCGTCGTCGCCACCACGCGCCCCGAGACCATGCTCGGCGATACGGGCGTCGCCGTCTCCCCGAAGGACCCCGAGAAGGCCGCCTTTGTGGGTAAGACCGTCAAGCTCCCCATCGTTGACCGCGAGATCCCCATCTTTGAGGATTGGCATGTCGACGCCAACTTTGGCTCCGGCTTTGTCAAGGTCACCCCGGCCCACGACCCCAACGATTACGCCATGGGTCAGGCCCACGACCTGCCGCAGATCAACATCTTCGACGAACACGCGGTGGTCGTCGAGGGTTACGGCGAGTTCACCGGCATGAACCGCGACGAGTGCCGCGAGGCCGTCATCAAGTGGTTTGAGGAGCATGACCTGCTCGATCACGTCGAGGAGCTCGACCACTCCGTCATGCACTGCTACCGTTGCGACTCCGCGCTGGAGCCGTGGCTGTCCGAGCAGTGGTTCGTGGCCGTCGACAAGCTCAAGGGGCCGGCGCTCGACGCCGTCAACTCCGGCAAGGTCACCTTCCACCCCGCGCGCTGGACGCAGACCTACACCACTTGGATGGAGAACCTCAAGGACTGGTGCATCAGCCGCCAGCTGTGGTGGGGCCACCGTATCCCCGTGTTCTACTGCGAGGACTGCGGCTGGGAGGACGCTCTTACCGAGGACACCGACGTGTGCCTCAAGTGCGGCGGTCATCACGTGCATCAGGACGAGAACGTGCTGGACACCTGGTTCAGCTCGCAGCTGTGGACCTTTGCCACGCAGGGCTGGCCGCAAAAGCCGGAGCTGCTCGAGGGCCATCACCCCACAACGGCGCTCGTCACCGCGCGCGACATTATCGCGCTGTGGGTCGCCCGCATGGTCATGAGCTCGCTGTACTTCCTGGACGAGGTGCCGTTTAAGGATGTCGTCATCTACCCGACGATCCTGGCCAAGGACGGCAGCCGCATGTCCAAGTCCAAGGGCAACGGTGTTGACCCCATGGACCTCATTGGCATGTACGGCGCCGACGCCATGCGCTTCAACCTGCTCACGCTGTGCACCAACAACCAAGACGTCAAGTTCGACGCGAACATCGACAAAAAGACCAAGAAGCTCATCGACAGCCCGCGTACCGACCAGGCCAAGTCGTTTGTGACTAAGATCTGGAACGCCAGCCGCTTCCTGCTTATGAACATGGAGGGCTACACGCCCGGCGAGCCCGTCGTGGAGACGCCGGCCGACGCCTGGATGTTCAGCCGTCTGGCCAAGGCCGTCAAGATGGTCACCGAGGGTATTGAGAACTACACCTTTGGCGATATGGCCCGCGGCGTGCAGCAGTTCTTCTGGAACGAGGTCTGCGACTGGTATGTCGAGGTCACCAAGGCCCGCCTGAAGGGCGAGGGCCGTCTGCAGGCGCAGCGCAACCTGATCTTTGTGCTCGATACCTCCATTCGCCTGATGCACCCGCTCATGCCGTTTGTCACCGAGGAGATTTGGGACAACATGCCGGCGAGCGTGCTCGACCTGGATGCCGAGGGCAACGTGGACCGCGCCGAGGCGCTCATGATCGCCAAGTGGCCCGAGCCCGCCGACTACGCCAAGTATGTTGACGAGGACGCCGAGCGCGCGTTTGAGTTGTGCCGCACCGTCGTTTCCGCCGCCCGCGCCACGCGTTCGCGTTATCGCTTGAGCCCCAAGGCCGAGCTCGACGTGGTCGTACGCGCCGGTGCCGAGGACATCGAGAAGCTCGAGAGCCTGCGCTCCACGATTGAGCCGCTGGCCAACACCGCCTCGCTGGTCATGGGTACCGACGTCGAGAAGCCGGCTGCGAGCATTGCCGTGGTCGACAGCGGCGTCGAGGTCTTTGTGGTGCTCGAGGGCAAGGTTGATCTTTCGGCCGAGAAGGCGCGCCTGGAGAAGGAGATCGCCGCGGCCCAGAAGGAGCTCGCCGGCTGCGAGAAGACGCTCGCTAACGAGGGCTTCGTGGCCAAGGCCGCGCCCGCGGTGGTCCAGAAGAAGAGGGACCGTGCAGCTGAGCTCAAGGAGACCCTGGCGGCGCTGACTGCTCAGGTTGCTGACTTCTCGTAAGCGTTACTGGGGGACGCGGTTTGGGGCATTGCTCGCTACTGCGAACAGTCCTGCTCGCACGAAGGCCACATTAAGTGGCCTTCGGCTCGTGCGGAACTTGTATCGAGCAAAACCCCAAACCGCTCCCATGGCGGTTACGGGGGCGTCCGCTGCCTGGTAGGGTCACTGGGTTGTGGCCTTGATCTCACTGCAGAGCGGTGTTTGGCTGATATTTTGAATGGGAGGGGCTCGTTGTTTTGATGGGCCTCTTTTTATGTTATTGGAGACTTTGGTTATGCCTAAGCGTTCTGGCTTGTATAGCGTTCCTTTCTCGTTTGAGTTGCTTTCGTTTGATGAGGCTGTTGGGCTGGCTGCTGATACGGGGCGGATTTCTGGGGATGCTGGGCCTCTGCTCGAGACGGTTGTCGATATGCTCGATGAGCTGGGGCGTCCGGATGAGTATTTTGATTGCATTCAGGTTGCCGGTACCAATGGCAAGACTTCGACCACGCGTTTTTCAGCTGCTATCCTTCGCGGCGAGGGGCTCAAGACCGCGCTGTATACGTCGCCGCAGTTGGTGCGCTATCCCGAGCGCATGGAGGTTGACGGGCGCGTTGTGAGCGATGAAACCTTTGCCCGCGGCGTTTCTGCCGCCGTCGAGGCGGGGCATCGAGTGAATGTCCGTCGTGTGGCAGCGGGGGAGCGTGCCTATTCCATCACACCGTTTGACCTGCTGACGGCTGCCGCACTTGTAGTGTTTGCCGAGGCCGCGGTGGATGTTGCCGTGCTCGAGGTTGGCATGGGCGGACGATGGGATGCTACGAGCGCGACCGATCCCGTCGCCGTTGCCATTACGGGCATTGGACTCGACCATACGAAGGTCCTTGGCGACACGCTTGAGGCCATTGCGGGGGAGAAAGCTGCTGTTATTAAGCCTGGGCGTTTGGTTGTTTTGGGCGAGGGCACGCATGAGGCAAGCGTTCAATGCGTGATGGATGCCCGTTGCCGTGAGTGCGACGTTGTGCCGCTCGTTGTGAGCCATACGACGACCAAACTTCCGGCACGCGTGGGCGATACGGTGGAGTTTAGCTGTACCACGCCGCGCGCGATCTATACGTCGAGTATGGTCAAGCCGGCGTATCAGCCGCAGAATGCCGCGTGCGCGATTATGCTGTGCGAGGGCTATCTGGGTCGCGAGCTCGACCATGAGGCGCTCGACGCTTCTCTTATGGGCTGCCCCACGCCGGGTCGCTTTGATGTGCTGGGGACCGATCCGCTCAAACTGATCGACGCTTGCCATAACCCCCAGAGCTGCGAGAACTTTGTGAGCGCGCTGGATGAGATCGATCCGTGCGTGGAGAATCGCCCCACGTTGCTGTGCGCCGCGCTGGCAGACAAGGACGTGGCGGGTATCGTTGACGTGCTGATCCCGGCTTTCCCGCGCGTGGTCGTGACGCAGACCGATTCCGATCGCGCCTTGCCGGCAGAGGAGCTCGCCGCCCTCGTTGATGCCGATAAGCTCGCGGGCGTATACCCCAGCGTTTCCGAGGCCCTCGCAGCTTTCAAGGCCGCGGGCGAGCCCTTCGTAGCAGCCGGCACCATCACCCTAGCCGGCGAAGTAGCAGGCTTGCTGCGCTAACCCCATTTGCCGGGCAGCTAATTTGGGCTGCTCGCCACGAAATGGGCCTATCTACTACGTTTTAGCGGATACCCTCGACCACGCGGAAAAATGCAAAATCAAAACCGCAGGTAGAAGGCTTGCCAATTTTCAAAAAAGACCCGCATGGTCGACCCATGCTGGTTAAACGTAGTAGATAGCCCGTTTTCGTGGCGCATCTCTAGACTGTCAAGTTGGCCGACTTGGCCCCATTGTAGTTGCGGTGAAATAGTTCCTGGATTATGCCTTTATGGGCCAATCTGGGAACTATTCCACCGCAACTTATTGAGGGGCTATTGGGTAAGGGCTAGTCGAGGCGGACCGGATCGTGGGGGTAGGCGTTGAGAATCTCGACGCCGGACTCGGTAACCAGGGCCAGGTCTTCGATGCGGACACCAGTGTGGCCGGGGAGGTAGATGCCCGGCTCGATGGAGAACGTCATGCCAGGTTCTACGACTTGATTGTTGACGAGCGAGACGTCGCCCGGCTCGTGGTCCTGCAGACCGATCGAGTGTCCCAAGCGGTGCGTAAAGTACTTGCCGTAGCCAGCGTCCTCAATCACGTCGCGCGCGGCGCGGTCCAGATCGCACATGCGCACGCCCGGGGCGATGAGCGCCTCGGCAGCCTCGTTGGCTCGGCGCACGATGTCGTAGATGCGCGCCGTCTCCTCGTCCGGCTCGTCCCAAAAGAACGTGCGCGTCATGTCCGAGCAGTAGTTGCGGTGGCGTCCGCCAATGTCGAACAGCACCACGTCGCCGCGCTTGAGTACGGTGTCGTCGGGCTCGTGATGCGGGTCTCCGGTGTTGGCGCCAAAGCTCACGATGGGCGGAAAGCTAAAGCCCTCGCAGTCGTGCTTGCGGTACAGGCCGAGCATCTGGTCGGCAATTTCGCGCTCCGTCACGCCCTCGTGAACGAGCTTGATGGCATCGGCCATCACGGCGTCGTTGGCGGCCGAGGACACGCGCATGAGCTCCTGCTCTGCGACGTCCTTGTGTGTGCGTGCGGCGGTGACGGCAAAGTCGCCTAGGAAGAACTCGCTCGCGGCGTGACGATCCATAAGGGGCATTAAAAAGCCGGAGCGCATGACGGTGTCGATACCGAGCGGTATGGTCGGGTCGATCTCACTCGCGATGGCGTCGGCCACGACATCGGTGTCGGTGTGGTAGGCAACGCGGGCATTGTCATACTCGGGCAGCTGATGCAGCGCGTTGACCAAGATCACGGGCTCGGCATCGCGCTCGAGCAACACGCCACAAAAACGCTCGAACATATCGGCATAAAAGCCGGTCAGATAGTAGATCGACCATGGGTCATTCACAAGCAGCTGCGTGCCGGGGTGCTGGGCCTCGAGCGCATCGAGCACGCGCGCCACACGCTGGTCATCGACATGTGCCATACATCGTCCTTTCGCTAGGTTGCCACCATGGTATCCCATGCCCGGCAGTTAGGGACGTTCCTTTTATGCCGGCGCTTTGGGACACTCCTTGGCATGGCGAGCCTAGCGAACGTTCGGGCAAAAGTAGTCATAAGAGGCTCGTCCCGAATGGGCTGGTTTCAAAACTATGGCGGATTACGGGGCTGGACCTGCATTACTTGACCATGGGAATAATCGCGAAATTAAAACCGCAGGTAGACGGCTTATCAAAAATCGAAAATTGCCGGTATGGATGGGGGTCTCCGAATCAGCCCCGTAATCCGGCATGGTTTTGAAATGGCACTAAAGTAGGTACAAGCTAAATACCGATTCCAAGGATAGTTGCGGTGAAATAGTTCCTGGATGCCGGGGTTTGGCGGAAATCAGGAACTATTTCACCGCAATTGAGGAGGGGCGGGGTGGATGGCGGGGTAGCTAAAAGAGCCCCGACCCAAATGAGCTACCTAGGCAGGGTCGATGTCCATGCTGGCGATGAGGTCGGTACCGGTGTCTAGGAGGTTGGGGAGGACTACATCGCCCATGCGGATGGGGGCGTCGATGACCAGGCCGCGAATGAGGTCCATGGCCTGGGCATGGAGTGCCAGCGGGATGGCTTCGGCCGTGCGCACGGGTAGCAGCGTCTCGTCGCCGCCGGATACGGCAATGGTGGTGGTGAGCACGCGCATGGGGCAGGTGAGCTCCTGATGCGCGAACGTATCGCCACGCGGGCAGCTGTTTCCGGTCACGGAGCGCACCTCTACTAAGGCGCGGTCTGCGTCACGCTCTACCTCTACGGTCAGGAGGCACTCGGATGGGCAGGTGGTGCAGCTGAACCGCAGCGTCTCGATCGTGTTTGTGCTCATGGCCTTACGCCTCCTCAACGGGATCGACGGACAGGACAATCTCGCTAACACCCAGGTCGAGTGCGCGCTGAATCACCTTTGCTGGCAGCGGGAAGCTCTCCATTACGCTCGGTTTAAACGGGCGGATTTTGCCTGCAAACAGCTCCTCGTCACCTGTCAGAATGCGCACGCGGGCGGCGTCGACGGGTCGGCGCACGCGGAAGTTGAGCTTGGTGAGCGCCACAGCCGTAATGCGTCCTGGCAGCGCGTAGCCTGCGATGCCGGCGGGGGAGACCGTGAGCTCGCAGTCCGCGTCCGCCACTCCCGCCGCGTTGTTGACAGCCCCCAGCGCCCACGCCGCCGCGGCTGCACCGGCGTGTTCGGACTCGGTCGTCACATTGTCTGCTAGGTCGTGCACGTGCAGCACGTTGCCGCAGGCAAATATGCCCGGCACGCCCGTCTGCAGACTCTGGTCCACCACGGCGCCACGCGTGCGCGGGTCAAGCTCGACGCCCGCGCCCACCGAAAGCTCGTTCTCGGGAATCAGGCCCACCGAAAGCAGCAGCGTGTCGCACGGAACGATGCGCTCGGTTCCCGGAAT
Organism: uncultured Collinsella sp.; assembly: GCA_902464565.1. GTDB lineage: Bacteria > Actinomycetota > Coriobacteriia > Coriobacteriales > Coriobacteriaceae > Collinsella. The sequence continues at coordinate 686 of CABQJV010000012.1, read as the reverse complement.
GGGCGCCAGGTGCTCGTCGACCTGGCTCACCTCGACGGCTTCCACGCGGTCGTGCCCGATCACGCGCGTGACCGTGGTAGACAGATGCAGCGGAATGCCAAAGTCGTCCAGGCAGTTCTTAACGTTGCGGCGCAGGCCGTTGGCGTACGGCATGAGCTCGTACACGCCCTCGACTGAAATCCCCTCGAGCGCGCAGCGGCGCGCCATAATCAGCCCGATGTCGCCCGAGCCCAAAATGACGGCGCGCGAGCCGGGCTTGAGGTTCTCGATATTGATGTATCGCTGCGCCAGGCCGGCCGTAAACACGCCGGCGGGTCGGCTGCCGGGAATCTTAATCTCGCTGCGGGTGCGCTCGCGGCATCCCATGGCAAGGACGACCGCACGCCCGGTGAGCTGAAACATGCCGGTGGGGCTCATGAGCGTGACGGTGTGGAGTGCGGCGTCTTCCGTGGACTCGCCCGAATCAATCCCAAGCACCATGCTGTCCAAGAACAGCGCAATGTCGGATGCGCGAACCTGGTCGATAAAGCGCTGCGCATACTCGGGGCCGGTGAGCTCCTGCTTAAAGTGCGATAGGCCAAAGCCGGGGTGGATGCACTGGCGAAGGATACCGCCCAGGTGCTGTTCGCGCTCCACGATGGCCACACGTGCGCCGGCCTTATGCGCGGAAAGCGCGGCCGCCATGC